>ONFR01000004.1 GCA_900317125.1 uncultured Bacteroidales bacterium
ATAATAGGAAACTCCAAGATTCAGGATATCAAGTTTGCTGTATTGAGGGAATGTGTTGCGGGCATTTTCCCAATCAGACATGTATCCTTTGATATTGTTGTCATTGCTGAAAGAGATGTCAAACCAATTAGGAATGACAGCCACAATATTACGTTCTGCGGGGATATATGCTATCTGGGGACGACAGTATTGCCAGCGGTTACGGGGTTTCCATTTAAAGCTGAACTGAATCTTTTCTGGGGACCCGGAAATGGAAAAAATCATAAATGAGGATTCATATTTTATTAGGAATCCTTTTTTTATAAAGCCGTTCAATCGATGGTAATCAACAAGATGTTTCCAAAAAACGCTATCGTTAAAATAGTCATCTGGAGTCTGGCTCAATTCAATACGCTTCTCCACCCAGTTGCAAAAGGATGCAATTTTAAGGATACAACTTTTCCCAGAACTCTGTGGGCCAATAAAAAGGTTGTATTTGGCAAGGGTGACAGCTACACTTTTTAAGGGTCCTATATTTTTGATTACTAACTTATTCATGTATAATCAGTATGTTTTTTACTTTGCAAAAATACAAAAAAATATTGATATTATTACTTTCATGATGGAAAAACATCTCAAAGTAGATAGAACGAAAGGACAAAGTTGAAAAATGAAAAGTGTGTTCGCAGAGGAACAATAAAAATTGAAAATTGAAAAGAGTAATCGCTGAGGAAACAAATAAAATTGAAAAGTGAAAATTGAAAATTGAAGAGTGTGTCCGCCGAGGGACAATTATAATTGAAAAGTGAAATTTGAAAAATGAAAAGGCTCCTTAAATTCCAGTTACAAGTAAGAAGCACAATAATAGTGCTATTATTGCGTTATTTTGATTACAATTAAACATTTATCATGAAGTATCATTTTTTGACGCTAGCTTGTGCAGTTTGCTCAAATGGGTCATGTGGTTGCCACATGACCTAATATTAGCCCCCAACCCACCTATATGAACCCTGTAGCCATCCGTCTGCTAAACCAGCAGCTCTGCTCGCCCCAGTTTTCCACCCCCGAAGAGGTGGTTGCGCACCTCGGTGCCATGCAGGCACAAGAGTATAGACTGATGCGCTGGGCTGTCGCTATGCGGACAAAGAAACCCTCTTCCGAGGCATTCCAACAGGCTTTCGACAGTGGAAGAATCGTTCGGCTACACCTGATGCGAGGCACATGGCAACTGGTCGCGGGAGATGATTATTGGTGGATGTTGGACTTATTGGCCGAAAAGAGCCGCCGCGTAATCAGAGGATGGATGACAGCGAATCACATCTTCATTCCCGACGACGAGAGAGTTCGCATCAGAGAGATAATTGCCCGATGTGTCGAGGACTGTGGCAGCGCCACCAAGGAGGACTTTGTCAACGCCCTTGCCGCCCAAGGCATCAATATGGACGACCACCGACTGTCGTACCACATCCGTATGGCCGAACTCTCAGGTACCTTGTGCAGTGGAAAACTCCTCCCCATGAAAGCGACTTACAGTCTTGCTGAATCACGCATTCCTCATCGAGAGCACCTAGACCGTGAGGAAGCTTTGGCCCGACTGACACGCAAGTATTTCTTAAGCCGATGCCCGGCAACCTTGGAGGACTTTGTATGGTGGTCGGGATTGAGCGTCAGAGACTGCCGAAAAGGGGTCTCCGCCCTCGGCGACGAGCTATACTCTGTCAAATGGCACAACCGGGAGTTCTTCATCCACCAAGATGCCCGACATCATGGAGTACGTCATGGAAACCTCTTGCTTCTCCCTCCGTATGACGAATACCTTATAGGGTATAAGAGTCGCGACATTGTGTTGCCCGAAACCCACCGCCATCATGCCCACAACTCGTCGGGCATCTTCTACCCTATCATCCTTCGGGACGGGATTGCCTGTGGGAATTGGAAGCCTTTTGAAAAGCAGATGCTCTGCCAGCGGTTTGACCCAGCCGACAACATTGAGGGTCTTGAAATGGCTTGGAAAAAGTATCAGCGTTATCTTGGTCATTAAACCCGAATCGGTCATTAGGCCGACTTTAATATCCTTTCTCGCTTTTTCAGGTCTCTTTATGCCATATCAGCATTTCTTTATGCTCAATGACTTTACTTGGTCTCGGCATAGCTTGAACAAGTTCGGCTCTGCTCTCGACTTCCGCAACGTTATTAATGGTCACACCTCTCCGATGTGAATTATCGAAGTCTCCATTTTTTGTGTGGAATGGGGAAAAAGTTGTATCTTTGCATTCAAAAAGGAGCCTTTTGGGGCAATACATTATAATGTCTATTCGCTATGGATGTGTTTGAAATGAAGTTTGCTAAGGTGTACCCTTTGCTTATCGCTAAGGCTGAGCGGAAGGGTCGGACGGCTGACGAGGTGTATGAGGTAACCTGTTGGCTGACTGGGTATACAAAGGAGGACCTTAAGGCGCTATTGAATGGCGATTCCACCTATGGGGAGTTCCTGGACAGGGCTCCCAGGATGAATCCCGACCGCTTTGAGGTGAAGGGAAAGATTTGCGGTGTCCGCATCGAGGAGATCGAAGACCCACGCATGCGGGACCTCCGCATCCTCGACAAGCTGGTGGACGACCTGGCCAAGGGTAAACCGGCGTACCCGGCGTACCGCCGGAGGTGAGAATTAGGCGTACCGCCGGGGGTAAGAATTAGGCGTGCCGCCTGTTGTAATATAAACATGAATTATTATTAATTGTCATGAATTTGTGGTCATTACACGGCAATATTAAAATGCGTTGCAATGTGAATTGAAAATATTGATAATGCGTTAATGTGCAAGTCGATTTACGAATTAACGAATTAACACATTCACGAATTAATTATTATTTGTCATGAATTTATGGTCATTACACGGAAATATAAAATTGCTTTGCAATGTGAATTGAAAAGATTGATAATGCGTTAACATATTAATGTGCAAGTCGATTTACGAATTAACGAATTAACACATTCACGAATTAATTATTATTTGTCATGATTTTATGGTCATTACACGGCAATTCATGTTAAAATAAATCAGTTAAAAATATCATGAACGCCCCTTGCAGGGGGCAATTTTAAGAGATTACCATCATGAAGAAGTCAAGACTATGGATGCTTGCCGCCATCCTTTTATTATGCGGCATGACGGTCTCCTCATGCAAGAGGGCTACAAAGGAGGTTCCCATTCCCATGGAAGAGAACATGACCTATTTTACTCCCATCACGGATGTGGTGCCTGATGCCATTCTGGAGATACGCTATTACAGCACGTATAACTTTGTAGGTGCACGTGTGGACGGGTATCTGGAGCCGTTGGCACTACTGACCAAGGTGGCTGCCGACAGCTTGCTGGCCGTGAGTGACGACTTGAAGCAGCAGGGCTACCGCCTGAATATTTATGATGCCTATCGCCCACAGATGGCTGTGGCTCATTTCGTAAGGTGGGCTGAGGACCTGAACGACTCGGCCATGAAGCCTTACTTCTACCCCAATGTGGATAAGTCGGTGCTGTTCAAGGAGGGCTATATTGCCGAGAAGAGCGGACACTCGCGCGGCTCGACGGTGGACCTGACGCTTGTCGACATGTCCACAGGTAAGGAGGTGGACATGGGCGGCGTGTTCGACTGGTTCGGCAGGGAGAGCCACCCAGACTGTGGCGGCAACCCGGAGACAATGGAGTACAGACCCAACGACACCATCACCGCCACGCAGTTTGAAAACCGCATGCTGCTCCGCCAGGCCATGATGCGTCACGGCTTCAAGCCACTGCCTGAGGAGTGGTGGCACTTCACACTGGCTAACGAGCCATTCCCCGACACCTATTTCACCTTCCCGGTGAAGAGATGGTAGCATGACATTGCCCTGCCCTACCGCCCCACATGCCGGCAAGGTTCTCGCCTGTTTGTGGGGCTTGTTGTGCAAGGAGGGTCTTGCCCGCAAGAAATCTAGCAGGGCATACAATAAAACAGGGCACATTGCGTTAATAAAACAATTAACGCACTAGCGTGAAGTATGACTGTTTTTTGCCGGACAGACTCCATGTCGCGCCACTGATAGATAGTGGGTTCTGTCACCGCACAGCACTACGCTTGTACGGTGCTAACAATCGAGGTTGTTGGACAATCAGTCGTATATCAATCTAGTGCCAATAATAAATACAAGTCGACCATGTTAATGACAACTACCCCGACCATTGAAGGTCATCAGATTGTAGAATACCACGGTGTGGTTTTCGGAGAAGTAATAACAGGTATCAATTTCGTGAAGGATTTCTTTGCAGGCATCCGCAATGTTGTGGGCGGTCGCTCGGGGTCCTATGAAGAAGAGCTGAGCAAGGCCCGTAACAACGCCATGTCGGAAATGGAACAGCGGGCTATGCGGATGGGCGCCAACGCTGTGGTAGGCGTAGATATAGACTACGAGGTGCTTGGCACGAACAATGGGATGCTGATGGTGTCGGCGACAGGCACTGCAGTAACAATAAGATAAGTTGTTTGCTAAAAGCCTGATACATGAATCAGATTAAAGAGTATATTGAACAGAACAAAGACAGGTTTGTCGAAGAGCTGTTCTCGTTGATACGCATCCCCTCCATCAGCTCCGAGTCGGAGCACAAAGGGGATATGGTGCGTTGCGCCGAGCGTTGGAAGGAGTTACTGACAGCCTCGGGCGCTGAGCATGCGGAGCTGATTGAAACCACGGGCAATCCGCTGGTGTATGCAGAGAAGATGGTTGACCCGTCGAAGAAGACCGTGCTGGTATATGGCCACTACGATGTGATGCCAGTGACTCCGATGGAGTTGTGGCACACGGAGCCTTTTGAGCCCGTGGTCAAAGACGGCAAGATTTGGGCCAGAGGGGCTGACGACGACAAGGGGCAGAGTTTTATGCAAGCCAAGGCATTTGAGACCATAATGGCCCTCGGCACGCTGCCCTGCAATGTGAAGTTCCTGCTGGAAGGTGAAGAGGAAATAGGCTCCCCTGCCCTGAAGCTGTGGCTCAAAGCGCCAGAGAACAAGGCGAAACTGAAAGCAGACGTCATACTGGTGAGCGACACCGACATGGTGAGTGCAGAAGTGCCGAGCATCACCACTGGCCTGCGCGGCCTGGTGAAGTTTGAGATGCGGGTAACGGGTCCTGACCATGACCTGCACAGCGGCGACTTCGGCGGCACGGTGTCCAATCCGGTGAATGTGCTGAGCTGGATGATTGGCACCGTGTTGGACAAAGAGGGACATATCACTATTCCGGGTTTCTACGACGACGTGCTGGTATGCAGTGCGGAGGAACGCGAGTTGATAAACCGTGCCCCATACAGCGATGAGGCGTACAAGAAGAGTGTAGGAGTGGATGTGCTGCACGGCGAGAAAGGATACACCACGTTGGAGCGAATTGGTATCCGCCCCACTTTCGATGTGTGCGGCATACAGGGCGGCTACAGCGGCGAGGGCTTCAAGACCATTATTCCCTCGGTGGCATGGGCAAAGCTGTCGTTCCGTCTGGTGGCCAACCAAAACCCCGAGCGCATAGCCCGTTTGGTGGAGGATTATTTCCGCAGCATTGCCCCCGACAGCGTGAAGCTGGAGTTTGTATATTACGAGAAGGGCATGCCATACGTCTGCCCCATCGACCTGCCGGCCTACAAGGCGGCAGAGAAGGCCTTCGGCGACACCTACGGCATGCAGCCTATCCCTGCCCACAGCGGCTGCTCCATCAGTATAGTGAGCGACTTTGAACAGGAGCTGGGGCTGAAGAGCATCCTCCTCGGCTTTGGGTTGGGAGCCGACAACATCCACGCCCCAAACGAGAACTACCGCCTGGACCGCTTCTTCAAGGGCATTGAAACTGCTGTGGCGTTTTTCAGACATTACGCTGAAGCATAACATGAGATAATGATTATTAATAACAAACACACAATACTATGAAAGACGTAAAGGGCTATATTGAAGCCAACAAAGACCGTTTTTTGAATGAACTATTCGAACTGATTCGCATCCCCTCGATCAGTGCCGAGAGCGAACACAAACCCGATATGGTGCGCTGTGCCGAGAAGTGGAAAGCGTTTCTGCTGGAGGCCGGCTGCGACAAGGCTGAAGTGATGCCTTCGGCTGGCAATCCTGTGGTGTATGGCGAGAAAACCATCGACCCCGCCAAGCCTACCGTGCTGGTGTATGGCCACTATGACGTGATGCCCGTGGCACCCCTCGAACTGTGGAAGACCAAGCCTTTCGAGCCTGTGGTGAAAGACGGCAAGATATGGGCGCGCGGTGCCGACGATGACAAGGGTCAGAGCTTTATGCAAGCCAAAGCCTTCGAGTTTATGGTGAAGACGAACCAGCTGCCCTGCAATGTGAAATTCATGCTTGAGGGCGAAGAGGAAATAGGCTCGCCCAGCCTGTATGGCTTTTGCGAGGAACACAAAGATCTGCTCAAGGCAGACGTGATATTGGTGTGCGACACCAGCATGATTGCCCCCGATGTGCCCAGCATCACCAGCGGCCTGCGTGGTCTCTGCTATTGGGAGGTGGAAGTGACCGGCGCCAACCACGACCTGCACAGCGGTATTTACGGCGGAGCCGTGGCCAACCCCATCAATATCCTCTGCAAGATGATTGCAGGACTGCACGACGAGAACAACCACATCACTATCCCCGGTTTCTATGACGACGTGCTGGTTATCAGCGACGAGGAACGTGCCCTCATGGCGCAAGCCCCCTTTAACGAAGAGGACTACAAGAGAGACCTTGGCATCAAGGCCGTGCATGGCGAGAAGGGCTACAGCACCAAAGAGCGCACCGGCATCCGTCCTTGCCTCGACATCTGCGGCATTTGGGGTGGACATACCGGCGAAGGCTCGAAGACCGTGCTGCCCAGCAAGGCTTACGCCAAGATATCAACCCGTCTGGTCGCCAACCAGGATTTCAACAAAATCAGCAAACTGTTCCAGGAGTATTTCGAGAGCATTGCTCCCGACTGCGTGCGCGTGAAGGTGACCCCGTGCCATGGCGGCGCCGCATACGTCAGCCCGCTGGAGATGAAGGCTTACCAGGCAGCCGAAAAGGCCATGGAAACCACCTATGGAAAACGCCCCATCCCCACACGCAGCGGCGGAAGCATCCCCATCGTGGCAGGTTTCGAGAAGATTCTCGGCACCAAGAGCATATTGATGGGCTTCGGTCTGGGCAGCGACGACATCCACGCCCCCAACGAGAACTACCCACTCGAGCAGTTCTTCAAAGGCATCGAGACCATCCCCTATTTCTATGAGTATTTTGCAAAGTAATCAATTTAATACATGAACATGAAGAAACTTGTTTTTATCGCCCTCCTCTCGTTGGCCATGGCTCCCGCAATGGCACAGCACGGTGGCCACAACTGCGGCAATTGCCCCCACCACAAACAGCACCAGCAGGCAGCTGCATGCTGCGACCAGCAGAAACAGCAGCCCAAGACGATCAACGGTATGGCGGCTGAGATTGTCCAAGCCTTCCCCGAAGCCAAGAGCGTGAAAAAGGAGACCAAATGGACGGTGGTTCTTGATGCCAACAAGAAGGTTGTGGGATATGCTGTCTATTCCAAACCCGCCAGCGACGGAATCAAAGGGTACAACGGAGAGACCCCGCTGATGGTGGCACTCGACGCCAACCAGAAAGTGAAATGCGTGATACTGCTTCCCAACAACGAGACCCCGGCATACCTGCAACGCGTGGCTGATGCCGGACTGTTGAAAGCTTGGGACGGCATGAAGGCAAGCAAGGCTTGCAAGAAGAAAGTCGACACCGTATCGGGTGCCACCTTCTCTTCGCGCAGCATTATCCAGACCCTTCAGGCCGCACTGAAAAACATCTAAGATGGTATTTTCCATTTTCGAAAACATGGAGCGCTGTACCCCCGAGGAGGTACAGCGCTTGTTACCTCTGGTGCCGGAAGAGCACCAGGCCATTGCACTGAAATTCAAACACACCTTCGGGCAGTTTGCCACACTCGAGAGCATCCTGATGCTGAAAGAGCTGTTGGCAGGTAATGGATTGGTGCCAGAAGACGATCCGCTCCACTTCGAATACAATCCCCATGGCAAGCCTTATCTGGTAAACCATCAAGATGTGCACTTCAACATCAGCCACTGTCCCAACGCCATTGCCGTGGCGGTGGACAGCGCACCTATTGGAGTGGATGTGGAACGATTTGTCGCACCGTCCGAATCATTGCTCAACTACTGCCTGAACGAGGATGAGGTGCAACAAGTAAAACAATCGGCCTGTCCCGAGCGGACCTTTGCCGCCTTCTGGACGAAGAAAGAGGCCCTCTTCAAACTCCGTGGCACCGGCATCACGCACGAGCTGCGCAATGTGCTGACCCTTCTTCAACCCAATGAAAGGTTGGAGACGACCCTGTTCGAAGAAAAAAAATATGCTTTTACTCTGGCTTTGACGACTCACTGACAACAGTGAACTCCAAGTCGGAGAGCTTGAAATAGGCTCCAAGGAAGTCCATGTAGCCGACACGCACTATCACGGTTCCCTCCTTCACTTTGGGAGTAAGATAGTACATGTTGAGTTCGCTGCCTTTGCGCATGTCACAAGCATTCTCGTTCACCACTTTGAGTATGGTGTTGTTTGCACCGACCTTTTCCAGCTTGACGCGGACTGCGTTTTCCATACCTGTTTTCAGTACCATGCTTTTGGGTTCAAGGATGGTGATACCCTGCTGCGCATGTGCCGGCTGAGGCACTGCCACCTGTGCTGTGGGCATCACTTGATACAGCGTATCGTGGGTTGTATGCTCATAGATGGGCTGCTGATGATTGACCGAATCCTGGATTGTCGGCTCTTGGGCAGAAGCCAGACAACCTAAACAAACAAGAGAGATAATGAATGGTATCTTCTTCATAATAAATTGTTTCATTTCGAAAACATCTTTAGCATCTTGAGTTTCCCCTCCCCTGCTTTACCAGTGTAGGGATGTTCACGAAGCGAGAGGTTGAATCTGTTGCTACCCATCAGCACAGTGGAGGGATGGGTGAATTCGCGGAAGCCCCATTCGCCATGGTAGGCACCCATGCCGGAATGCCCTGTGCCATTGAAAGGAACCCCTTGTACCATAAGATGTATGCATACCTCGTTGATGCATCCTCCCCCATACTGTAGGCTACGCATCACACGGCGGGCCCAACGACGGTTGCGTGTGAAGAGATACATGGCCAGAGGATGCTCCCGCTCGGCTATGACATTCATGAGCCAATCCACATCGGCATCTTTGAATGGAACTATCGGCAGCAGCGGACAGAACAGTTCCTGCTGCACTATTGGGTCATCTATTCCTATAGGATACAGAATTGTTGGGGAATAGCGACGGCTGCTCCTGTCACCTTGGCCTCCCATTACAATGCGGTTGCGATGACTGTCGGCCAGGGCTACGCAACGGTCATAGGCAGACTCGGTAATCAGTTTGGGGTACGACTCGTTTGTCAGCGGCGAGTCTCCTATCTGTTTGGCGAAAGCCATCTTCAATTCCCTGACGAAATCCTCAGCCACCTCTTCGGCGACTGCCACTTGGTTGATATTGATGCAGATCTGTCCAGCATTGCATAGCTTGAAGAAGGCCACTTTGCGTGCAGCATCTTTCAAGTCGGCATCCTTACGCACGACACACCAGTTGCCAGTTTCTCCGCCCAACTCCAATGCCACGGGGGTGAGATGCTTAGCTGCCTCCGCCATCACATGTTTCCCCACCGCTGGCGAGCCAGTGTAGAATATCTTGTCGAATCGTTGTGCCAGACACATGTCTGCCACATCGTGTCCGCCATCGACAAGTGTGACATACTCTGGAGGGAACAGCTCGGCGATGAACCGCTTCAGCACTGCCGTACATGCAGCCGATTTGCTGCTGGCCTTGATGACAGCAGTGTTGCCACCAGCCAGACTGGCAGTCAGCACGCCGAGAGTGAGAAGGATGGGGAAATTAAAAGGACTGATAATAAGTGTGACACCGTATGGCATCTTGTACACCTTCGTAACGATGCTTGGAAAACACATCAGGCCACTGTAATGGCATTCAGGACGTGCCCAACGCTTTAGTCCCCGGATAGTCTCATTAATCTCAGTAATGGTCGGGAGGATGTCGCATAGATAGCCCTCCACTGCACTCCGGCCAAGGTCTTGCTGCAAGGCCTCTTCAAATTCACGCTCATACGCCAACACCCCATCTTTTAAACGTTTCAGCTGATTTATCCGCCACTTCACGTCAAGGGTCTCCCCTTCACGGAAATAGGTTCGCTGACGTTCAACTATCTGCCTAATATCTTCACTTGTATAGTTCATGGTATCGCACTCTTTTATCGTATTATCAATATGGTTCTATGCTGAGGGGAATTCAGGCGTATGGCCCGTTCTGGCCTATCGCTCCTGAACCAGTCGCACGCTATGGCCATTGCTTCGTGCAGCAGTAGACAAGGCATAGCCTAACGATTGGATATACACTTCGTATGCAGTTTCCATATCATAAAAACTTCCCGTCCAATAGCATCCATACTCTCCGACCAGCGAAACTTTGTCACGGTCGCGATAGCCTCCAGTGGGAAGAAATACCGCACCGGCACCTTCCATCTTTTTCCACTGCTCGATAGTATAAACATTCGTGGAGAACATTTCGCCAATTCCGTACTGGAAAGAACAACCCGATGGCAGTTCCCATTTGTCCGGCAACAATAGCAGACCATACATCGGCGAACCATCCTCACGAGCATTCTTGATTGTTGCTAATCCACGTTTGACACTGGCCAAATCGCGATAGGAGAAGAGGTACTTCCATTCTTCGTACGACATTGTACGCCATACCCGAGGCTTATCGCCCCCATTGCTGATGGAGTTGTAACGGCCCCAATCGTAATCGGTGCCTCTAATATTTTGGTCTTCGATACCATAATAGCTGTTCGTGTCTACGATTGTATACGGCATCAGGCCGTTATAACCTGATGTCCCCCAGCCAAACAAGTCTATCCATCCGCTATATGTGGTATCCACAAGCTCGTTACTGGTGCCGATTACATCATACTGATGAGCAGCAAAACGCCATGTCTTTGTAGATGCTTGATATTGTAAGTTTCCCTGCGCAAACACCACGGTTGTAGTGTCGCCAATGGAGTAACGGGCATTAATAGCACCAACAGCTGGATAAAAGGGCTTTTCGTGAACCGTTTCCTTTTTCTGGCAGCCCGTCACCAAAAACAAGGCAAGTGGTAATAGCAAAGCGATGTATCTCATAATAATTAATAACGATGATTCTGTTATTATATTGTACTATCCACCATTCATGTCACGGATTGAAAGACTATTCCGGGAAATACTCGGCAAATGAATGGTCGTCATAAAGTACAACTATTTTTTCAATCCGCTTCTTCGTCACCACATTTACTTGAACGGGTACATCTACCTTGTCAGGATCTTTTGTCGAAATCTCATCAGCCTTAGGCGGTTCGTTATTCTTTACTTCTTTTTTGGTCACAACAGATTGTTTCTCAGCAGGATTATCGGTAGGAATATATGGCAGAGGCTTATTCATGTCGTTTGAAGGTACATCCTGTTTTCCAGACTGTTGCTTTTTTTCTTTGAGAACAGAATTATTATCGTTCTGAGGAACTTGAGCTTCTGCCGCAAGAGCAGGCTGTGAAAAAAGATCGTACTCAACTGGTTGAGATTCCGTTGTTTCTTGTTCGATAGACTGCGGTTGAACAGTTGTCTGCTGAAACTCACTTGGAGAAACATACATTTCGCCTTTCCCAAACATGAGCCAGCTGATATTGATTTCTGGCCATCGCTTCATTACTTTCAATACAAAATCAAGACTGGGATTATTGCGTCCAGACAATATGTGAGAGATCCCACTTGGTTGAATGCCGATTTCTTCAGCGAACTGCCGTGCCGTAATGTTTTTGGCTTTTAATAATAGATTTATTCTGTCTACCATACCCTAATAATAATTTGATTCTTAATTCTATTATTTACATCTGTAAATAATACGAAATTATTTGCAAAGATACAACTTTTTTCTGATTCACAGAAATATATTATTCAATTATCACATCTGTAAATTATTCAGTATGTAAAGTAATACATAATGTTATATTGTTTATATTCTTGGCAATGTGATTGTTTATCTATAATTATCAATTATATAACCATATCAACTCACTTATTCATCTATTACTTTATATAATATATTTTACTTACAGATATATAGTTTATTATAATTACAAATATATTCAAATATGATATTTTTGCTCGATTTACACATTTCCTCTAGTTCACATTTGTAATACACACTCTTTTGTGCGTAATTTTACATTTGTAAGCATATTATGAGTAGGTATATGTTTACATAATTAAAACAACCAGACAATATATATTCAATGAAATAATGATTCAAGATTGAACATTTACGCTATATCGTTGTGATAAATCAAAATATATCATCACCTATCATTAAAAGGCCATATATAAAAACCAAAAAGTTAAAAGAATCATTGAATATGCATATATATTATTATATAACAATATATTAAACAAGGATTAACAATATACATGCACGGTTTCTGGAAATTAATCCTACCAATCGTTTCATCCATAACAACGACAGAGTGGCTTTGGTGCAATCTCTGCTAACTGCAAAACACCAGACATTACAGTTGCATATCTATTGTTCATCATTCTGACGATACATTGTACTCCTCCCCTGCTCAATTATCGTTCATTGTGGTTCTAATGATTGATGGATAAATGTTCTCTGAACTGATGACAATAAAAACACTCTTTAGTTCCACTTTATAAAAAAAAGTTTTTTTTCTTTGTATATATATTTTTTTTCGTATTTTTGTAGTGTAATGGTACTAGGTAAGTAAGTTTATAATGTATTAATAATGATTTGGTTACATGAGCGAAGAGGTTCCAAAAAATTGGTGGAATAGTTCAAATAGGTGGACATATCTCAAGATTGCATTCTTGAGTTTCACTACTCCATCGAGAGTTTATGAGTTAGCTCATAAATCGCATTCCGCAAATATAAGAGAGAAAGTCATTAGAGGTCGTCTGATAGATGCTGGGGTATTGGGTATCTCCAACTCCGAGGAGTCATCCAAAATTGATTTGGATAAAGGTCATATTTGAACGCTATTGATATTGAATTCAATAAACATTATAAATATAGATATAAAATGAAAAAGTCACTTATTGCGCTCTGTTTGGTCATGCTTATCGCAATGGTTGCATCTTCTTGCACCCATCACACTTGCCCGGCTTATCGTGGTTCGATAGCAGAAGTGGTTGAATAAGTATTCTTACAAACAAGACAAATTCAGAAATAATGCCTTAGCCTATATGGCTGAGGCATTATTGTTTCAGATAAACCCAAATCGGTCATTGGGTTGTTCCTACTCGAAATCTCCTTTCGAGAGATATCCTATCTGTCAACCTAGTATGCCATTAAGCGAAAGTTCTTTCGGGACAATGCGCTATACAGGCATCACGCATTCCGTATAAGTTTTCGCTTTTCTATTGACAGATTTGGGTTAATTTGTGCGATGGGTTTGTATTTGTGCTATATTAGCTTCTTCGGAGTAAGCATGTAACTGCTTGTAGGAAGTTGGGAGGAAAGGGAAAGCCCCCTTTCTGTCATTTATGCGATTAACAGAAAAGGGGCATAAGATGCTTATTATCGCTCGATAATTATGTGTCTATTGGTTTGAAATAGAACAGATGTGGCGATTCATTTCAGCAAGTTCTCAAGTTCTGCTATACGGGTCCGAATCTTGTCAGCCTGGCCATGGAGGAAGTCCTCACTATATTTGGCATCACAAAAGCCGTTACCGCGTGCTATATAAGCTGAATCGTCTTCAATGTCTACTTCAAGTTCCAAATAATTGAGCAACAGCTGTTGCTGTTGCTCAATTTCTTTTAATATCTCTTCTCGGTTCATATATCCGGGGAAAGAAGTGTGAGACTTAGAGTCCAATCTTTTCGTTTACAATCTTGATGATTTCAGCCTCTTCTTTAATGGCTCGGGCTTCAAGGTCAGCTGCTTTGGAAAGAATTTCGTTTTTGAATGTTTCATCCTTCAGAGAGCTGGCATTAATCTTCACGTTGAGATGGGCACCCATGACGGCACTACGAGCGGCAAGTGCGCCAACACCTCCGTCAGTCACACTTGCGGGGTTGCCCCACTCTACCATTGCACGGCACACCTCGAAAGCTTCGAAACTCTTCTGCATAGTGTGGAAGGGGACTTCTGTAGCGAACCTAGTGGCCTCTTGGATAGCAGCAGTGCGTGCTGCCTTCTCCTCGTCGGTTTTCTTGGGCAGACCAAATGCATTCATTATCTTGTTGAAAGCATTGGTATCCTCGTCTACTAGGTGCAAAAGCTCTGTCTTGAGGGATTGGCCTTTGACGGCGATGTCGCTAAACTTCTCCCACTCGTCGTCGTAGGCGGCTTTGCCACCCGTCAGGTTGGCCACCATAGTACCTAAAGAAGCGGCCAAAGCACCCATGTAGGCACTCACACTGCCGCCACCAGGAGCAGGACTTTCGCTGGCTGTCTCGTCGCAGAAGCCTGTGCAGGTGAGGTCGACAAGTTTCTTCTGGCTGTGGTCTTCAATCAAGAATTCTATGACTTTCTCCTTGGGATCGAAAGGCTTGAGGTCGTCAAGACCCATGCTCTTGATAGCCACTTTCATGATTTCATCTTCGCTGACACCCAAGCTGCGTTGTTGCTTTGCAAGATAATACTTGCCAGCGTCAATCAGAACGCTCTTGGGAATGAGACCAACGATTTCGCAACCCGTGACGCGGAGACCGCGATTAGCTGCACAACGGCACACCTCGTCGAAACAGAGATGTACGGGAGCGACTTTGATGCTGGTAATGTTCATGGAGACCTGGGCGATGCCATAGTCCTCGATGTACCAGCCAATAGCCTTGGTGCCTTTCAGGGTACCAGGAATCATAATGGTATTGCCTTTCTCGTCCTTCATTATCTTGCCGCTGGGTTTGCCACCTTCGCGCTGAGGACGACCTTTTTCGCGAACATCGAAGGCCACGGCATTGGCACGGCGGGTGCTGGTAGTGTTAAGGTTGTAGTTGATGGCAACGAGGAAGTCGCGAGCTCCAACCTGAGTGGCGCCAGTCTGTGCCACATGGTCGTTCCACTCGTTGGGACCGAAATCAGGCTTCCACTCTTCACTGCCGAGACGGCTGCTGAGGCTCTCGTACTCGCCGGTACGGCAGTATGCCAGATTGCGACGCTTGGGTTGGAAAGCGGCGTTCTCGTAGCAGTAGATGGGGATGTTGAGCTCCTCGCCCAAGCGTTTGCCTAATTTGTGAGCATATTCCACCACCTCGTCCATGGAGATGTTGCTGACGGGGATAAGCGGGCAGACGTCGGTAGCACCTTGGCGAGGATGAGCGCCATGGTGGTTGCGCATATCGATAAGTTCGGCAGCTTTCTGTACAACACGGAAGGCAGCCTCGCATGCCTGCTCGGGTTCGCCCACGAAAGTGATGACAGTGCGGTTGGTGGTCTGGCCGGGATCCACGTCAAGGAGTTTTACACCTTCTACTTTTTCAATCTCGGCTGTCACCTGGTTAATGATATTCATGTCGCGTCCCTCGCTGATATTGGGAACGCACTCGATAAGTTGTTTCATGATGTTTATTGTGTTTAGTTTATATACAACTTTGTTTCAACCTGTTGCCAAACATACAATCAGTATGAATGTACTGCAAAGATACGAAAACTTTTTAAATCTGCGATTGTACTATGGGGATAAAAAAAGAGTCGTCATAAAGACGACTCTTAATGATATGAAAAAGAAAGGAATGCAATTACCAGAGCTGAGCACGGAGTTCAGGAGCGAGGTACATGGCGCAACCGGGCTGGATGCCGAAAGCTTCGAGGAACTCGGTGATATGCGGCAAAGTGGCGTTCACACGGTTCTCGGCCAGGCTGTGGACATCGGCAGCCGTAAGCTGCAGTTTAGCCTCCTCGCGGATATTGCTGGCCCATACACCGGCATAGGCCAAGAAGAATCGCTGGGCGGGGGTGAAACCATCCATTTCCTTGTCGTTGACCTGGCGCTTGGCAAGCGCATTCTGCATGGCTTGATAGCTGATGTGCAGACCACCGTTGTCGGCGATGTTCTCACCAAGAGTGAGCTGGCCATTGGCATAGGTAAGAGGATTGTCACTGACTTTAACCTTGTTGAACCAATCGACAAGCACCTGGGCGTTGGCCTTGAAGCGGACGGTATCCTCGTCCTCCCACCAGTCGTTCAGGTTGCCGTCCTTATCATAGTGACGGCCTTGGTCGTCGAAGCCATGGGTCATCTCATGTCCAATGACAACTCCGATAGCACCATAGTTGAAGGCATCGTCGGCATTCATGTCGAAGAAGGGTTTCTGCAGAATACCTGCCGGGAAGCAAATCTCGTTGGTAGTGGGGTTATAGTAAGCGTTAACCGTCTGGGGAGTCATGCCCCACTCGGTCTTGTCGACGGGCTTGTCAATCTTGGACACCATGTAGGCGATGTCGAACTGATTGCTCCGAACCACATTGGCGAAGTAGCTGTCCTTCTTGATTTCAAGCCCGCTGTAGTCTCTCCACTTGTCGGGATAACCTACTTTTACCATGATTGTGGAGAGTTTCTCGATAGCGCGCTTTTTCGTATTCTCACTCATCCATTTGGCATCATGGATACGCATAGCAAAAGCCTCTTTCAGGTTGTTGACCATCTCGACCATGCGGTGCTTGGCTTCCGGGGGGAAGAAACGGGCCACATAGAGTTCACCAAGTGCTTCGCCCATGGCACCGTCAACAGTACTGGTGACGCGTTTCCAACGGGGACGCAGCTGCTCAGCACCACTCAGGGTGCGACCGTAGAAGTCGAAATTGGTGTTGACGAAGTTACTGCTCAGATAAGGTGCAGCAGTGTTGATGACATTCCAGGCATAATAGGCCTTAACGGCATCAAGGCTTTTGGGCTCATTCAGCACCTTGCCCACCTCGCTGAAGTATTCGGGCTGGCACATGTTGAAACTGGTGAGCTTGGGAAGACCGATCTCTGAGAAATAGGTCTTGAGGTCGATGCCAGCGGCACGCACGGCTGCAGTGTCGAAGTTCATCTTGTTGAAGGTCTTGAAGGGGTCACGGTTTTCCTCGTTGGAGTATTGGGACTTGGCCAAACGGGTTTCAAGGTCCATAACCATTTTGGCGAGCTGGGCAGGGGTCTTGCCACTGATTTTGTCATAACCTGCATTGGCAAATTGGGCTTTCATCAAGGCGATATAAGCCTTGCGCAGCTCAGGTTCGCGGCCCTTGCTTTCCAAGTAGTAGTCACGCTCACCCATGCCTATGCCGGACTGGTAGAGCCAAGCGATGCACTGGTTGGCATCGTTAGCATCAGCCTCGTTGAAGAGGGCGAAGAATGGATTGATGCCTATACCGTGCAGACGGCGCATCTCGGGCTGAAGTTCATCAACACTCTTGATAGCGGCAATTTCGTTCAAGTAAGGCATGATGGGTTCGGCACCCTGTTTCTCGATAGTGGCAGTGTCCATACCCACAGAATAGAGAGTGGCAATCTTGTCGCCATAGCTGCCGGGGTCGTTTTTGGTGTTGACGAGCGAATCAATAAGGGTACGCAACTGTTCCTGATTGGTCTCGGCCAACACATCGAAAGCGCCGTAACGGCTGTGTTCAGCATCCAGAGGATGAGCTTTCAGCCATCCACCGCAAGCGTAGTGATAGAAATCCTCGGCAGGGTTAACTGTCGTGTCCAGGTTGTCCAGATTGACACCCGAGGTCAACTCGGTACCCTTGTTACAAGCTGTAACAGCAAAGAGCGATAGTGTCATGATTGTTAATACTGTTTTCTTCATTATTATTATATTGTTATTATTTTGTTATTAAAATTATTGTCAACACTTATACAACTATACAACACTCCTTTTTATTTGTCGCTTTTCCCTATTGTTTTAACCCAAATCAATACTATTTTGTAATAAACAGAATGGCGATTTAACAATTACTTACAATAAGGGCTTTAATAAAAATCCTACACATATTGCCACAGTCATGCTTAACAAAGTACCCAACAATACATATTCCGTCAACTTGGTGTCCTTGCTTTCTTTCAAATCACCAAATCTAAATATGGATTTTGCCGCCAATAAAAAGCCAACGCCTTCTACACAATTCATTAGAATACATGTCAAAGCAATTATTCGTTCACAATAACCTATCCATGCACCAGCATTAACGAGGGAGTCACTATCTCTATTCACGAGTGCACCATCTTTCTTTCCGTCATCATGGATTTCATTACGCCAACGCTTGGTCAAAATTGCAATCAATATGCCCGCTGGCTTCAAAATAATCATATAGCCAATTACAAACGACCATATACGATTGTTATTAAATAATGAAATACCGCAATAACTAGTTGGCAAATTCCCATATAGCAACCAAAATAAGTATACCGAAAGGAAAATAAAGAGCAAATGAACCAGTTGATCTATCAAAAAAATAAAGGTTTCGCCCTTTGTCTGTTGGCACTTCTTCTGGCTGTAGCACCTTGTATACTCCACTTTTGCAAAATCAATTAGCATATGGGTGAACATAATAAAAATTGGCACAAACCAATTATCCCATTGTCCAAGACACAAATAAGCAATTACTCCATGAATAATTCCATGCAGAAGTAACCACATTATTCCTTCGCCACCTCTCTTGTATTTTCCGACATTGATTGCATCAATCTGGAGAAAGAAATCAGCAATAATATGTGCCCCAACAAGCCGGAGTAAAACGTTCATCATATCACCATTGAATTTACAACAGTCTCAAACCGGTTCAAAAAAGTCAGCAGTAAAGGGACTTTCGCCGAGTGATAAAGCCTATTCACTCTTTGGGTCGATATGCTCATTTCTTTGGCGACAATGACACTCTGAGGGGGAATCAATTCAAAAAAACGATTCGACACATATGCTTGATTTTTGGTCCAGCTTGACACTATATCATCCACAAATGGGATTTCTACCGCCAGTTCTTCATTTAAATAGTCCGACTGTGTGATAATCGAAAGACGGGAATTCTTCATTTCATCAAGTTTCCTACCCGAAAGACGGAAAGCAATACCGTCAGAAGTACCCACGTTGTCTCCCACATATTCCTCCATTCCGACACCAACAGACAAACGGGCATCCCATAAAAAAGAAGAATGTTCTGGCGTACCACTTATCAAACCGCTTCTAATCGATAGTGCAACTCTTGCAACGCGTGAAGCATTTGCCACCACCACTTGGAAACCATCACCCCTGAATATATCACTTGCGACTACACCTTCTCCCAAAGTATGCGATAACAACGACCTCAAGACCGATAACAATTTGGTTCTGTCATCGCCCTCAATTTTTGTAGAGTCTACAATATCACCCGTTATTACTCCAATCAATGCCATAAATTATTTTGCAAAAATACATTTTTTTTTACATATATCAATAAAAAAACATGTCGGCTCTATTCGAGCAAAACTCAATTACATCTAAATCATTAATAAAAAGTCAAAGAAAAACATTATTTTTGTAGTTTCAAATCTAATATCATGACACAAGATAACAAAAAAACAGACAGCAAGTTCAGTATCCGTTCATTCGTCAAGCGATTGGATAAATTCGGTATTAAGACCCACAAAAAAATGCTTAGCGATGCCTTCATCGGAGCCGATTTCTCCGATAGTGCAGTACGATGGATGCGTTTTGGCATAGGTTTCTTTTCCGACATCATCCTCTCGTTCAAGTCGTCAGTTCATCTTGACAACTACAAAGGGAACGACCGAATTGTCAATGCCTACAAGGATGCCATCAACAACTTTCATCTGCACACCGACCGCAAGAGATACATTATGGCAGGTGTCGACCTACATACGATAGGCGATTTCTATTCCCATACCAACTATATCGACCTCTACAGCCTCTATTCCCGTGAAAGGGGTCTCCCGATTGAAAAAAATGCCATTCCAGAGTTTTCCAAGATGATGGACCAGCAAGACTTTCTCCAGTTCGCCGATGCACAAGGCGGTTTGCGTGCCGGCACTTATGGAGTCATCAGCGACTTGATTGAAAAAATATTCAAAACCAAGCCCAAGGAGGGGTCCCACACCCTTATGAATCTTGATTCAAACAAATCTATCAACGGGGGTAAGCCTTATGCCCCTGGTGCCTCTTTCACCAAACATGAAGCCAGTGTGGCCGTAGCCACAACCGAATGCTGCAACCTGCTACAGCGGTTTTTGTGATAGTCACCTGAAGCGCCCCTTGTACTTCATTAGGGTGCTTCATGTGTCATCTCTGTTTGCGAGAGAGACAGCGGAATTCTCTGTGTGCTTTTCTCAACAACCTCATAAAACGTCTGTCGGCATGCAGTCGGGCTATGGCGGCACTGGCGGCCAGTCGTCCGGCATCCACGTCGCTCTGCCAGTGATAGCCCGCTATCACACGGCTCTCGCCATACATATACCCTCGTGCCAGAATGGTGTCTGCCCTGTCGGGATTTAATTCTGTCAGTATTAGTGCCGCGCTCCAACCCTCGATTGTATGTCCCGAGGGATAAGAGCCATTGTTTCGCAACTCCTCTTCGTCCTGTGGGTAGATGGTAGGCTCCCCATAATAGACGTATGGGCGTGTACGCTTATAGAAATCTTTAGGCAGTTTCCCCACCATGTCAGCCGAAATAAGTGCCACATACAACAAACGGAATATCGCAGGAGTTTCCTCCTTCGAGATACTCATGCCGAAAGGCTCGCTAAACTCACGGCAGATGCACTCAATGCTCCAGTCCGCATCCCTCACTGCAATGGCCAGCCGTGCCGAGTCTAACCGCTGTTCCTTGCCCCAACGGTACTGTGCCTCATCGTATGCAAAAGCATCCGATGTCCTGTCCGGTGGCGGAGGGAGGAAACGCACTGGATTGGGCATCTGCTGAGGTGTAAGCAAAGGCTGAGGTTCCTGCGAATGGGCAATCAGAGCCATCGCCAGCGATAGGATGAGAAACAGGGAACTTTTCATTGGATCATTATTTTATTCTTATTACAAATAGTGCTTTGGCTCAGCTCCTTCGACACAGGCGTAAAGCTCGATATACTCCTTGGCGGGGCTGGAGTTGATTTTGGGCAGCAGAACCTCCTCTATCTGAAAGAGACCAACCTCAGCCGACATCTGGACGACAATCTGGATGGGACGGTCATTACCTTTCTGAATCAGCACACGGTCGATAGAGTTGGCGGAATATTTATGTATGTCACCCATCTTTGGGACAGAGTGTATCACAATCGGCACACGTGCGCGGCCTTTGGTCATATCACAGCCATCCGCTATCAGAACGATGCCAGCCTCAATAGAATGAATCTTGCGGGTACCCATGTGACCGAGAATACCCTCCATGGCGGTGGAACGGATAACAACACGGCGCATCAAATCGCGTTCATCAGGAAAGTTTTTCAGCAGAATGCCGTCAATGATGTTATAGGCCAGAATGCCTGAGTAGAGTTCATGATCCTGACGACCGATAGTCATGCCAAAGTCGTGACAGAATGAGGCAAGGACCACGGCTGTGACGCTGTCGTCAAATGTACCCACTTGCTCTTTCTGGAGACTGGTGGGGATGCCGGCAGTGTACAGCAGTTTGAGCATTCGCAAAGCATTATGGCAAACCGTACGCATGTGTACTGGACCGTGATCGTTAAAGTTGAGACGGGTGATGGACACCTTGTTGGCATAGTCCTGCACGGCTTGTATTTCCTTGTTGTTGATGAGGTCGTGGATGACGTGCAGCGGCAGGTTGTCCTCCTCAGGGGTGATGTCAATAAGTTCCTGCGTCAAACGCATCAACCACTGTTCGACAGTTATTTCTTTAGGTGATTTCATAGTGCAAAAATACACAATTATTATCATATCGTGAAAAAAAATACTGAAAGAAAGACATTCTCTTATTAGCATTAATCAAAATAAAGCATCACAACCTTGTCGCAACCAGCCAAGAATAGCAAGCTGCAAAAAAAGAAAGAGAGTACCCGTCTGGATACTCTCTTTTTGAATATTGCTCTCCGCAAGCACGCGGTTAGTACATTCCGCCAATTCAGGGGTTGTCCCCACTTCGGTCTGGAAAGATACTCACGATGAAAATGGCGAAATCTTTCCTAATCAAGTTCAACAACCCTACCGCATTCTCAACATCCTCGACATTGGCTCTAGAAATTATATAATAATATAAATTAATTTTGACACATCTAATTATTTTCGTATCTTTGCATTGTCAAATAAAAGTATTAATGGGATGAGAATTGTTTCAAAAAAGACGATAAATCAATATGTTGTAAACAACCCACAGGCGATGAGGCCTCTTGATGACTGGTATAAAAAGACAAAAGAAGCCGACTGGCACAATTTCGCCGACATACGCCGCACTTTCGCTACAGTGTCACAAGTGGGGAACGACCGATATGTGTTTAACATAAAAGGTAACGACTACCGCTTGGTGGTAATCATACTCTTCACACCACACACGGTCTACATCCGCTTTATTGGAACACACGATGAATATGACAAAATCAAAGACATTCAAAACATTTGAGATATGGCACATATTAAGAACGAAGCAGCCTACGAGGCCGCAATGGCAAGAATAGAAGAACTACTTAAAGTGGTCTCGGACGATATGCCGTTGACCGACCCACGCATGGCCGAACTGGATATGCTTTCTGAACTTGTGGAAGAATACGAAGACCTCAACTATCCGTTCCCTCCGCCAGAGATGATGCTTACCGAGGCAATCAAAGAGAGCCTTCACAGAAAGAAAATGACCCAACGCGAAGCTGCCGCCCTGCTGGGCATATCTGCACCGCATTTCAGCGAGATTGTGCGCGGCAAGACAGAGCCATCTCTGCCATTAGCACGTAACATCAGCCGTAAACTTGGCATCCCCGCAGAGGTAGTGCTGGGTGTATAGCACATTTGTAAACAGCTGATTTGCGGCATCGAATAATAATTCTCGACAATTATGTGCATCGGCAGCCATATCAAAACGGCAAGTCCTCGTAGTCATGGTCATCTTTGATTTCGTCTGCCACCTTCCCTTTTTGCACATCCATAATCTTTTTATATATACAAACCTTTAAATCTCTCACTTTATCATTTTGTGTAGGACATTTGTTAAGATAGGCGTAAGCTTTTAGCAAGTCTGCAAACACATCCTCCTGCTCATAGATTAAATCCAAATTGCGTCTTTTATAATCCCCGTAGTCTTGATAATATAATAAACCTAAATTGTAGTAGGCATATTGCAAAACCAAGCTACAATAGGTATCTTTCTCTTTCTTGCTCTCGCGCTCTTCCGCCTCCTGTCTATAACATTCATCAATTGCCTTTAAGTATAGTTCCTCTGCCCTGTAAATCTGTGGTGCCCCTGTGTAAACAACTGAATGTTCTGTCACAGCTGCATTGTATAATCCAATTAAATGCCCAGACAGTGCTGCCTGATGTGTATAATAAAGGAAACGAAAGATTTCACCTTCTGCGTAGTACCATAGGGACAGATTCACCATACTATTTGCCACACCATGATCTGCTGCCAGTTTGAAGTATTCAATAGCTTTCTCAACATCCTTATTGAGCAGTTTTATTGCAATATTATTATAGGCTTCATATACTCCGTTGTTTGCAGCATTTAACAATTTGTCCTCAACAGTTCCTTCTATGGAGTTATTGCACTGTTTCAAGACATCCTCAATTGGTTCCAAGAAAACCTGACCGTGAATACCAATCGGCTTGGGGGACAGGGGTTCATCAAGACCTCCCTCAGAACTCAGGACATTTTCAATATATTCAATATTATTTCCTAATGGAAAATGTTCTGACGAATAGTCTACATAAAAATGCGTATTGCAATAGTGCTCAACTACGTCTTTACAATTAGGGCAGAATGAAACCTCACCACCATAAGCAACATGCCTATAACCGAACCAAAAGAGTTTGGAAGAATCCATACCACATTTCAGGCATGGGAGATGTTTCTCGATTTCAAAGTTTGTCATCATAGCATCTGGGATTAATGATTCCAGTGTGGACAGTAAACTCTGTTTATTATCCAAAAATCCTGTGTACCAAATATGATCTCCAGTGAAAACAATCCGTTGTATTTTTGCTTGAGTGTTGAACGAAAAAAGTACAAGCGATGAACCGCAATAACGCTTTTCTTCATTGTAGAACATTATTTGCAAAGCCTCCGTCTGGAAGTACTTGGCTTTTATAATCTTGTATTTATGGGTATTACCCTTATCAGTTTGACGCTTCAACCAGTTGTTCCAATAATGCTCAACACTGGATTTGCCATTGGTTCTGTCAAATAGTTTTTCGTCATACAATACTTGATATACATTGTCGTCCAACATAGAAAAGAAAGATGAAAGATCTTTCTCAAGCATACCATTTGCCATACATAAAGATGCATTTTTCTGAAGCGTGTTATCAAGTCCACTTTCAATATCTATCTTATCAACTTTCAGTTCTTTATATTCTTTTTCAAAATCATCTTTTGTTTTCAGAGATTTCTTTAGTATAGTTCTATTGCGACGCTCTTGGGGGTCAAACGCCAATATCAATCCTAAAAAAATGCAAGCGATAGGGTATATGGGTAGTGGTAAGACTATTTTCCAAAGAGATCTCTTCTCTATTAAACTACCCCATGGCCTAGGGTCATGCTGCCTACGGTATAAGACAATAAACATTATGGCTATCGCTACAACACAATAGGCAATTAAGATAATACTAAATGTGCTCATTGTTTCAAAATTTATTCCGTTAATAATTAATATCTACGTATTGCTCGGTGCAACATTCTTCCATTTCTTCTTTGCAGTAGTCGCATAATCCCAATCCCTTATCGCAAAACCCAAAGCCTTTTGCCGAATAGGTAGGCATACTCAATCTATTAAATTTACTATTCCCATTTGGTTCGTCTACATACCATTTGGTGCATTCAAACTCGTATTTCTTATTATGGTTGTTGGTTTATGAGTCACAAAGAAGAAAACTATAATAAACCAAACTGATGCAATAATATCTATCACAGTCCATAGCATTTTGCTATGTAAGTAAACGGGAATAATGGGGTTGAATAGTATGCCAACAATACCAGTTGTTACATTGCTATAATTGAATCCCATTTTATGGTTATCAATAATGATTTCAATGGATGCAACAAACACAACTATTCGCAAAAAGGTATAATAGCCTATTGGTAGATGGAAACAACCTATTACCAATAGTAAAGCCGTAATAAGGCAGATGATAGTCGATGTCATTTTATTAATCATCAAAAAAACTGTTTTTGATACTTTGTCCTGTACCTGTAACAAACCCTATTGAAGAGAGTATCGTGGCTGTCCACCAAAAGAAATTGTATCCACCAGCACATTCGCTTGCCTTAATCAAACAACCTGTGAATACATGTCTGATTAGGTTGGGGACGAAATTCATACCATGCCAAAGGCCGCCTAACCAATGATAGGTTTTCTCAGGATCAATGTCACACCAAAGCCAGCTTAAAAACACGGCTACTACAATAAAAGTCAAAATACGCTGAATCATCATTTGTTTGTATTGATAATTTATTATTTTTAAGGTCTACGAATTGGCTTATACGATGACTCATAATCATCAAGTTCATCTTTGCAATAGTCACAAAAATCAGTCCTTGGCCACGAATTTCATAGCCCTTGGCAACATGGGTTGTTGAGCCAATCTTGTCGCATTTCTTATTCCAGTGATAGAGATGATTCTCTTCGTCAACATACCACTCAGCACAATCGAACTTGTACTGTTTATTATGGTTGTTGGTGACAAAACACAAGGTGATGCCAAGTCCAATCAGTACAATGCCCCATATAACGGTTAGTGAATAATGGGTGGCTCTTTCCTTGCTCACTCTATATAATAGCAAACGGTCTATTACAAGGATTAATGAGATAATGTAGGCAAGGAACAAAAGAGAAAAACCACTGACCAGCGAAAACAGACTACACACAATATCCCAATGGCAAAGAAATGTTAGTCCCAAAAGCACAAGGAATATCGGTGTGCCAACTAATACAATTGGGATGGCAAAGCCGGAGACGAAATCGTAAAAATCTCCAGTTATTCGGATGAAAAAGGATTCCCGTTCCTCAATTATATTATCCTTGTCACTCATAATCTAATACTAAATGTTGGGGCAATAACCGCCATTCTCAAAGTATGACAACACTGCTCCCATAAGTTTTAAATCTGCACTTTTCTCCGCACCCTCTTTGAAGTAATACATACATGAATATACCGCAATCTTTCCTAATCCCATTTTGTCAGCAATTTGGTAGCAGTAGTTTATTTCTTCTGGTGTACATACACCGTCGGCAAGCATCATTGAGATTACCATCTGCAAATGTCTATACCTTTTCTTTTTTGATTTTGGGTATGGGATGTATTCCCAAGCATCAATTATCTTACGAATAAATGTTACATCATGGTTACTTATAATTAATAAATCAGCAACATTATCAAGAGGGGAAGGGAAATACTCACCTTGAAAAAAATAACCAGACTTAACAAAACCAATCTTTTTCTCTATAGAAAAAAGGAAATCTTCCTCTTCGACAGACACTTTTCCATCTGCAATTGCAATCAGTAACAAGTCTGCATACAGACGTTCTTTTACTTTATTGACATTTTCCGCATTAAGTTCCTTAAAACGTCTTATTGGTTCTATTATGAAGTAAAAAGCCGCAATAGCGCCAATAACAATATACAAAACAACCATTTCGTTTTCCCTTATACGTGGCGGGTACAACTCCTCTGCTGTCCGACCCGTAACAGCATGGTTACAAAAGAAGCGTGGGCCTGTATGTCTCACATTGTACTTGAAGGTCCTAGGAAAACCCGATAATCTAATGTAAAACAGCCCACGCGTGCATACGCGAAGCCGCAATACAACCTTGATTATTTCGGTTTGAGCTTATATCCTCAAAACCGATTGCAAAAATACGACTTTTTCCCGGTATGACAAAAAATATTTTCTACAAGTCAAAAAATAGTCGTAATTTTGCAACCTAAAAACAGATAATAATAAAATGAGCAAGACATTCAATATATATTGCGATGAGAGTTGCCATTTGGAACACGACCATAAGCCATATATGTTTTTAGGATCGGTGAGTTGTGCGTATCCACAAGTCCAGATACACAGTCAACAGATTAAAGAGATGAAGTTGAGGCATAACTGCAATCGAGAAATCAAGTGGTCAACAGTGTCCAAGTCAAAACTAAAATTCTATCTTGAACTTACAGATTACTTCTTTGCAACGGATATGTGTTTTCGTGCGGTTGGGGTCGAAAAGTCAAAGATAAAATGCGATGGTAATAATACATACGATGACTTTTACTATAAGATGTATTATCAGCTTATCAATTATCGCATAAGCAGCATGTATTCATACAACGTGTATCTGGACATCAAAGACACCTTGAGTGCATACAAGGTCAGGAAACTTCGTGAAATACTTAACAACAAATATAATTCGGAACTATTCCGAACAATTCAAAATATACGGTCGGAAGAGAGTGTGTTGATGCAACTTTCTGACTTCATAATGGGTGCTATATCATACAATGCCAATGACACAGAACGTAAAAATATGGCTAAGGTACAGATTATTGACCGTATAAAGAAGCATGCAGGACTAATTGATCTCGGAAAAACCAACTATTCCGAAAAACTCAACCTTTTCTTCATAGAACTGCGATAACTATGCCCACTAACTTACTTAAGAGATATAACGCGCTGCTTGAACTTGCTGCTTTAAACGAATATCAGCGAACTAACTCCCTAAAGGGTGTGTTTCGTCGCGATATTGTAGAAAACGTTAACTTCAGATTCCGCTTAAAGCAAATCAAGCCGACTTCCGCCGATGGAGAAGATTCTATGGAACGCCTGTTTCGGCACTTGACTACTTGTATAACAGACAAAGCCACTCAACATCGGGAGTTTGAAATGGCGAGGTCAATGAGACTACATTGGATAAGGCATCATGTGGAAGAAAGAAAACCAGGCAATATGTATGTATTCTCTGTTGACGAACCCAAAAGTGGCATTAGAACATACATATATGATAGCGATGAGATGTATGTAATAGTCCTTGAACCTTTGCGCAATGGAACAGAATATTATCTCCTTACCGCATATTATCTTGAAGGTAAAGATGCCGCCAGAGACAAGATGATGAAAAAGTATAAGCGTCGGCTTCCCTACCTTGCATAAAGCAAAAGACGCATGACTTCAAGGTCAAGCGTCCTTCGATTTCCTTCCCTAATGAGGGATGAACTAGGTTGCAAAAATACGATTTTTTTTCAATATAGAAATAAAATTCAACAAACAAAATTACATATTATTCTATAAGTTATTGAAAATAAAAAGAATTCAAACCATCGAACCAAATATAAATTGAGCGTGCAACGGGAATACTTTTATTGTGATAGCAACGCTTTTGTCATACAAATAAAGGGTGCCCGGTTGGGACACCCTTTGCATTTGATTGATTGGAAGAGGACATGATGTCCGTGCTCCCAAGGCTTAGTACATTCCGCCCATGCCGCCCATGCCGGGGTTGGCGGGCATCGGGGGTTCGGGTTCTTTGATGTCGCACATGACGCACTCGGTGGTCAGCAGCATGCCGGCGATAGAGGCGGCGTTCTGCAGTGCAACACGGGCAACCTTGGCGGGGTCGATAACACCGCTCTTGAACAGGTTCTCGTAGCTCTCGGTGCGGGCGTTGTAGCCATAGTCGCCCTTGCCGTTCTTCACCTCGTTGACAACAACCGAGCCTTCCATACCGGCGTTCTCAACGATGATGCGGATGGGCTCCTCGATGGCGCGACGGATAATCTCGACACCCAGTTTCTCGTCCTCGTTGGCGGGAGTGATGGCGTTGAGTTTCTCAGCAGCACGGATGAATGCGGTGCCACCACCGGGGATGATACCCTCTTCCACAGCTGCACGGGTGGCGTGCAGAGCGTCGTCGAAGCGGTCTTTCTTCTCCTTCATCTCAACCTCGCTGGCTGCGCCGACATAGATGACTGCCACACCGCCGGCCAATTTGGCCAAACGCTCCTGCAGTTTCTCGCGGTCATAGTCGCTGGTGGTCTTCTCAATCTGAGCCTTGATCTGGTTGACACGAGCCTTGATCATATCGCTGTTTCCAGCACCGTTCACGATGGTGGTGTTGTCCTTGTCGATGGTAATCTTCTCGCAGGTACCCAGCATGTCGAGGGTAGCATCTTCCAGTTTGTAGCCCTTCTCTTCGCTCACGACGGTGCCACCGGTGAGGATAGCAATGTCTTCGAGCATCTCTTTGCGGCGGTCGCCGAAACCAGGAGCCTTCACAGCGACAACCTTCAGGCCGCCACGCAGACGGTTTACAACGAGGGTTGCCATAGCCTCGGTCTCAACATCCTCGGCGATGATAAGGAGGGCACGGCCGCTTTTGGCCACCTGCTCAAGGATAGGCAGCAAGGTCTGCAGGGTGCTGATTTTCTTGTCATAGATAAGAATCAGCGGGCTGTCGTAGGTGCATTCCATCTTGTCGGTGTCGGTGACGAAATAGGGGCTGATATAGCCGCGGTCGAACTGCATACCTTCAACCACCTTCACGCTGGTCTCGATACCCTTGGCCTCTTCGATGGTGATGACGCCGTCCTTCGAAACCTTTTCCATAGCCTCAGCGATGATGTCGCCAATCTGGCTGTCGTTGTTAGCGGAGATGGTAGCAACCTGACGAATCTTCTCGATGTCGCCGCCCACTTCAACCGACTGAGCCTTGATGTCCTCGACGATAGTGGCAACAGCCTTGTCGATACCGCGTTTCAGGTCCATGGGGTTGGCACCAGCGGTGACGTTCTTAAGACCGGTGTTCACAATAGCCTGAGCCAGCACAGTAGCGGTGGTGGTACCGTCACCAGCCTGGTCATTGGTCTTGGAGGCAACCTCCTTCACCATCTGGGCACCCATGTTCTCGATGCCGTTCTCCAGCTCAATCTCCTTGGCGACGGTGACGCCGTCCTTGGTGATATGGGGAGCACCGAATTTCTTGTCGATAACCACATTGCGGCCTTTAGGGCCGAGGGTCACTTTCACTGCGTTTGCCAGAGCGTCAACACCTTTGCGGAGCTGTTCGCGGGCATCATTGTTATAAATTATCTCTTTTGCCATAATGATTTTCCTTTCTTGAATTTGTTTTTCTGAATATTCGGAGTTTTCAGACTATTCCGAATTATCCTACTTAAATAATAGTTAAATAATAGCGTACACGTCGCTTTCTTTCATAATCATATATTTCACACCGTCAATCTCGACCTCGGTGCCACTGTATTTGCCATACAGCACATGGTCGCCCACCTTCAAGGTCATCTCATGGTCCTTGGTGCCTTTGCCTACGGCAACCACCTGGCCTCTTTGGGGTTTCTCTTTTGCGGTGTCGGGGATGATGATACCCGATGCTGTCTTTTGCTCAGCCTCTGCGGGCTGAATCAGAACGCGGTCTGCTAAGGGTTGAATGTTCATAATTCTATAATTTTTAGTTTTTATTTCGCATTTGTGCATCTCTTCCCTTGCATATACCATGCCAAACGCTTCTCACGGCATTGTCACTGACATAATGTCACACAATAATACTGCCACATCTTCGTTACAACAATAAATCTTTTCTCATCATGACAGTAAACGAAATCATACATTTTCTCGACAGCGAATTCCATCCCGAATACCAAGAGGACTACGACAATTCGGGATTTCTCCTCGGCAATCCCGACTGCGAGTGCACCGGAGCGCTTGTAGCCCTCGACCTTACCCCTGCTGTTGTCGACGAGGCCGTCTCTCTTGGCACCAACCTCATTGTCACACACCATCCCTTCATCTTCAGCGGCATCAAGCGTATCACCCCTGCCAATGCCACCGGCCGTGCCATCATCTCGCTTATCAAGAACGACATAGCCGTCTACGCGGCTCATACCAACCTCGACAATCTCAAGGATGGCATCAATGGCATCCTTGCCTTCCAACTCGGACTGACAGATTGTCACATCCTCCGACCCCTTCAATCTACCTCGTCCCCCGACATCGGCGCCGGAATGATAGGAACACTCCCCTACCCCATGCCCACAACGTCTTTCCTCGAGCAGGTGAAGATGACCCTTGGACTTCCCATCCTGCGTGTTAGCGACATCGTCACCCACGCCGTTAGCCGCGTGGCCATCTGTGGCGGAGCAGGCAGCTTCCTCATCGACGACGCCATCCGCCAGCAGGCCGACATCTACCTCACTGGCGACATGAAATACCACGACTTCCAACGTGCCGAAGGCCGCATTACCCTTGCCGACATAGGCCATTACGAAAGCGAGCAATTCGGCAAACAACTAATTTATTCTGTTATATCAAAAAAATTTAGTAATTTTGCATGTTTCATCAGCCGGCAAGGCAAAAGCTTTGTCTCTTATATTTAGTTGTAATTTAGAATATTATAATATATATAGATTTATCACACAATGACCAAGAAAGTCACAACACCCGAAGTCACGGAACAGACCACTGCCGAGTCCACACAACAAATGTCCGACATCGACGTTGCCACCGAACGCCGTCTTGTAGCACTCTACACCCTTCAGCTGGTCGATTCTGAAATTGACAAAATCAAGATCATCCGTGGCGAACTCCCCCAGGCCATCCAGGACCTCGAAGACGAGATTGCCGGTCTACAAACCCGCATCAGCAATTTCAAGGAAAACATCGCCGAGCAGAATGCAAACATCGCCAAGCGCAACAACGACATCGCCGACCATCAGGCCATGATCAAGAAGTACGAGAAGCAGCAGGACAACGTGCGCAACAACCGCGAGTTTGAGGCCATCAACAAGGAAATCGAGTTCCAGAACCTCGAAATCCAGCTCTGCGAACGCCGCAACCGCGACTCCAACAACAAAATCAAAGAACTCGAGCAGCACATCCAGGCCGCCGAGCTCCTCATAAAGAAATGCCAAGCCGAACTCGACTCGAAAAAGGCCGAACTCGACGGCATCATCGAAGAAACCAAGAAGGACGAGGTCCGCTTCCTCAACAAATCCGCCGAGCAGGAGAAATACATCGACGAGCACTACCTCAACGCCTACAAGCGCATCCGCAAACAAGCCCGCAACGGCCTTGCCGTAGTCACCATCGACCGCGACGCCTGCGGTGGATGCTTCAGCAAAATTCCTCCCCAGCGCCAGAGCGAAATCAAGATGCACAAGAAAGTCATCGTATGCGAGCACTGCGGCCGCATGCTTGTCGACGACGACATCGCTCACAAAGCACAGGAACAGCTCGACAAATAAGCCCCCATTAGCACATTAACCTACAAAACCATTCATTATGACCCATTATATCAATCCCGACGAGCGTCTCACCATCGCCAAGATTCGTGAAATCGTCGAAGGCCATCAGACCCTCGCCCTCAGCGACGAGGCCAAACGTCGCATCCAGAAATGCCGCGACTACCTCAACAAGAAGATGGAAACCCAGAAGGTACCCATTTACGGTGTCACCACCGGTTTCGGTTCCCTCTGCAACATCTCCATCAGCAAAGAGCAGCTCAGCCAGCTGCAGAAGAACCTCGTCATGAGCCACGCCTGCGGTGTTGGCGACGAAGTACCTGCCGAGGTCGTCCGTCTCATGCTCCTGCTCAAAGCCCTGAACTTCTGCTTCGGCTACAGCGGTGCCCAGTTGCAGACCGTCCAGCGTCTCATCGACTGCTACAACAACGACGTTCTCCCCATCGTCTACCAGCAGGGCAGCCTTGGTGCCAGCGGCGACCTCTGCCCCCTGGCCAACCTCATGCTCCCCGCCATCCTCGGCCTTGGCGACGTATATTGGAAAGGCCGTCGCTGCGATGTGAAGGAAGTATACGACACGCTTGGATGGCAACCCATCGAACTGCAGAGCAAAGAGGGTCTCGCCCTCCTCAACGGCACCCAGTTCATGAGCAGCTACGCCGTGTGGTGTGTCCTCAAAGCCCAGCGTCTCAGCCGTCAGGCCGACATGCTCCTCTCCCTCAGCCTCGACGCTTTCGATGGCCGCATTGAGCCTTTCTACGAGAGCCTGCATCTGGTGCGTCCCCACAAAGGACAGCTCGAAACCGCCGCCGCCGTCCGCAAATACACCGAGGGCAGCCAGATTATCTCCCGCCACAAAGAGCACGTGCAGGATCCCTATAGCTTCCGCTGCGCTCCCCAGGTACACGGTGCCGCCAAGGACACCATCGCCTATGTAGCCTCTGTGGTCGAGACCGAAATCAACTCCACCACCGACAACCCCATTGTCCTCCCCGACGAAGACATGGTCATCTCTGGCGGTCATTTCCACGGTGAACCCATGGCCATGGTACTCGACTTCCTCGCCATTGCCGTGGCAGAACTCGGCAGCATCAGCGAGCGCCGCACCTACCAGCTTATCGACGCCAAACGTGGTCTGCCCAGCTTCCTTGTCGCCAAACCCGGCCTCAACAGCGGCTTCATGATTCCGCAGTACGCTGCCGCCTCCATCGTCAGCCAGAACAAACAGCTCTGCTCCCCCTGCAGTGTCGACAGCATCCCCAGCAGCCAGAACCAGGAAGACCTCGTCAGCATGGGCGGCAACGCTGCCACAAAGTGCTATAAGGTCATGGAAAACACCGAGCGCGTCATGGCCATCGAGCTTTTCGATGCCGCCCAGGCACTCGACTTCCGTCACCAGGAAGGTCTCAAGAGCAGCCCCTTCATCGAGGGTCTTGTGGCCGACTATCGCAAGTGCGTGAACTTTGTCGACATCGACCAAATCATGTACAAGCACATACACGCCAGCGTCCGCTTCCTGCAGGAAATGAAACTCGACTGGTAGCAATCCCACATCCTGTAATATCAAGAGACACAAGTGCAGACTTGTGTCTCTCGCTTTTTATCCCCAATCGGTCAAATCGAAACCCTAATAATCATTTTTCTAAAGCCCACAACATGAAAAAAGCCTTGCAGAAAAGAAGTTCCTGCAAGGCCAAAAGCATGATATTTAATGATTGATTGTTGTTGACTATTTTACATCTTGAACCAAACGTACAGCGAAGCCGGGATAGCGGTGGGTGTAGCACATCACCCCCAATTCTTTTGACAGGGCAGTGAAACCGAAACCCCACGCACCGTTGACGAAGTCGCCCGTTGATGTCCAGTAACGTCCAGGCGACCATAATGAAACAAACGACGCTCCTTCGCGGTAGCCGGAAGCAGGCAGGAACACAGCACCGGCATCCTCCATTTTCTTCCACGTGTAGCCTCTGTAATCGTTGCTGTCAATGTAATTCACTCCAGGGAAGAACAAGCAGCTGTCGGGCAGCGTCCACATATCAGGCAACAGAATGATACCGGTTTTGTTTTCCACCCTGCCTATGGCATACTTCTTCTTGGCATCGGGTCTTCCTTTCAATATGTATTTCCATTCGTCCTTGTTCAAGGTGCGCCAACTGCCACCCAGTTTCGTACCCCAGTCCTCAAACGTGGCATAATCCTCATCCTTCTCGGTATAGAGCATAGGATTGTTTGCCGTTCCCCATCCAAAAAGGTCGATATCGCCATGATAGTTGGGTTTGTCTATCGAGTCGTTATACCCACCGGTGAAATCCCACTGGTTTTCATACATGGCAAACGTCTTGGTCAGCACGTTATAGTATACATTGCCCTTGGCGAATTTTACCTGACGGCCTCCGCCCACGGAGAATCCTCCTGCCACCATAACTTCTTTCTTGCAACCTGTTGTAACCACAGCCAACAGAGCCAATGCTACAATTTTTGTCAGTGATAAAACACCTTTTTTTGTCATAATAATTTCGTTTTATGTCGTTTTATATCTTTATGTTTCACAACTCTATAACGTGACGATGACCCATCGCCGCCGCTACAGTTCCGTTTCGTTTTACAACTGCAAAGATACGATTTATTTTTGAATTGCAACATTTTTTTAACGCAAATCATACGGGCATGGTCTGCCCCCACCGCAGTGCCGGGAAGTTTCAGCCGTCGGCATGCCACGACCCACTAGGGTCGTTCAATCCCGGCTCGATGCTGCCTGCTTCCCGGCTGGTTATCCGTTATCATGTCGAGTAACGATGCTATAACGATACTTAAACGATGCAGGTTTGAACGGCTCCTCTCCGTAGCGTGGGAAAATCGTTGCCGCAACACGGTGCATGGATCTGCTGTCAACAAAACGAAGGTGTCCCGTCTTTTCGTCGGGACACCTTCGAGTTATAAAACATAACGCCTGACTCTATCCTATGGTTCATACCGATGTCCTTCGTAGGAATGAGTCTGTTGGGGTTATGATTTCTTACATTGACTGGATGGCATACTGCCCCCAGATGTAGGAGGCTTTGTAAGCGGGGAAGTACTGATTGATGACATAGATGGGTATCTCGCGGCCGAAAGCAGGAGCACATTCGGGTTCAGGGGGTACAGGACCGAAGAAGGTGACACTCTTCAGCTGCTCGTAGCCGTCGAAGGCATGGCACCCGATGGTGATAACAGAGGCGGGGATGAGGAAGTCCGTGGCTGCCTTGCAGTTCATGAAGGTGCCTTCAGGAATCTCGGTGAGGCCGTGGGATATGACAAAATGGCGCACATTGTCGCAGTCCTTGAAGACATAGGTGCCCATCTCGGTGACAGAGTTGGGCATGACCACGTCAATAAGCGAGGTGCAGCCTTCGAAAGCGCTGCCACCGATATAGGTGAGCGTCTTGGGCATAAGGATGACGCGGAGGTCGGTGCAGCGGTAGAAAGCACGCTCGCCCACAAAGAACATGGTGGTGGGAAGCTCCACACCCTGGATGCGGATGCAGTTGGCGAAGGCCTCGTCGGCGATGCCTGTGACGACATAATTCTGGTCGTTGTATTTCACGGTGCGGGGCACTTTGATGTAGCCGCCCAGCAACTCGGGGTTCTGATTGTTGTACCATACATTCACTTCGCCGTAGTCGATGATTTTGTAATGCAGCACCTGTCCGGTGGAGCATACGGCGGAGAAGTCGGCCTTCTGGTCAGCCTGGGCAAAGACGGGGCTTGTCAGCAGGACAAGCAGGATGATGTTGATGACTTTTTTCATGGGTTATTGGGGTTTATTCGGATTACACTTTATTCGGGTTAAACGATAAGGGATTAATGAGCCTCAAGCCAGTTGTTGCCGATGCCTATGCCCACCTCGACGGGGATGGACAGTGGCAGGGCGTTGGTCATGGCCTCGAGAACGATGGCCTGCACCTGCTCTTGCTCGGTTTTGTAGCAATCGAAGACCAATTCGTCGTGTACCTGAAGAATCATTCTTGAGCGCAGACCCAGCTGACAAAACTGGCGGTGGATGTTGATCATGGCTATCTTGATCATATCGGCCGAAGTGCCTTGTATGGGCATGTTGACTGCATTTCGCTCGGCGAAACTGCGAGCAGAGGCGTTGCGCGAGTTAATGTCGGCCAGGTAGCGGCGACGGCCCAGCAGGGTCTGGGCGTAGCCATGCTCGTGGGCGAAGGCAATATTGGTATCGATATAATGTTTAATGTCGGGATATTGGGCGAAATACTCGTCGATGAGGGCGGAGGCCTCTTTGCGCGGAATGCCCAGCTGCTCGCTGAGCCCGAAGGCGCTGATGCCGTAGATGATGCCGAAGTTGACCGACTTGGCATTACGCCGCAGGTCCTTGGAGACCTCGTCGATGGGCATACCATAGATTTTGGCTGCCGTGGCGGCGTGGATGTCGTAGTGGTTGGCAAAGGCGTCGATCATGTGGCGGTCGTTGGCCAGTGAGGCGATGATGCGCAGCTCGATTTGTGAGTAGTCGGCGGCCAGGAGCACATAGTCGTCGTTGCGGGCGACAAAGGCTTTGCGTATCTCACGTCCGCGCTCGGTGCGGATAGGGATATTCTGCAGGTTGGGATTGCTGGAGGAGAGACGTCCCGTGGCGGTGACGGTCTGGTTGTAGACGGTATGCAGGCGACCGGTGGCAGGGTTGATGAGTTTGGGGAAGCTATCGAGATAGGTGCCGATAAGCTTGTTGAGCGAACGGTACTCGAGGATGAGGGGGATGATGGGGTGTTTGTCTTTCAACTTGACAAGGACATCTTCGGCTGTGGAATACTGCTTGGTGGCAGTACGCGGAGGCTTGTCGGTGACATTGAGCCGCTCGTACAGCACTTCGCCCAGCTGTTTGGGTGAGGAGACGTTGAACGTCCCTCCGGCCAGGACGAATATTTGGTGCTCGATATTGTCGCGCTCGGCGGAGAGTTTGGCAGAGTATTCTTTGAGTGCATCGACATCGATGCGCACACCCTCTACCTCCATGCTGACGAGCACGTCCACGAGTGGCAACTCGACATCGGTATATAGCTTGCGCATACCTGTGTCGGAGAGCTGGGCGGCCATGAGAGGATACAGCTGCCAGAGGATGGCTGCGGACTCAACGTTGTCGGCGGGGCTGTAGCCCAGAATGCCGAGGGCGATGCTCTCGAGGGTATGGCGGGCCTCGGGGTCGAGGAGGTAATGGACAAGCTGCACATCGAATACATCGCCTGCGATGTCGATGTCGAGTTCGCGGAGCATGTATTTGAGGGCTTTGAGGTCGTAGCAGAGTTTGAGGGTGCCGGGACGTTGCAGGAGGGTACGGAGGGCAGCAATGTCGATGTCCCCCACCAGCGCGGTGTAGACAGTGTCGGCATTGAATGCCACCACAATAGTTGCGCCGGAGACAAAGACGGCCACATCGCCGTTGTCAGGCAAACGGTCGAGGGTGCGGATATCAAGGGGACGGCTTGGGTCGACGGCAGGGGTGTCGAAGAGGGTGGGTTGTTCGAAAAGGGTCGGCTGGAGGTCGGTGGCAGCCTTGGTGGCAGATGCTGCGGGTTTGCTAATCCGCGGTGCCTGGGCGGCCTTGGCGAAACGCTGCGCCTCGGAAGGGTCGGATACGGAGAGGTCGGTATAGATGCGCTTGGAGAGATTGCGGAATTCGAGTTCGGTGAAGAGTTCCTGAAGGGCGGCATAGTCGGGTTTCTGTACCCTGAACATCTCCTCGCTGAGGGTGAGGGGTGCATCGAGGACAATGGTGGCGAGCTGTTTGCTGAACAGTGCCTGCTCGGAATACTGCTGCACGAGACCGCGAATCTTGTCGTTCTTGATTTCCTCGGCATGGGTGACCATGTTCTCGATGGAGCCGAACTGGGCGATGAGTTTCTTGGCTGTCTTCTCCCCCACCCCGGGAATGCCGGGGATGTTGTCGGAGGCGTCGCCCCAAAGGCCGAGCAAGTCGATGACCTGCTGACAGCAGTCGACATTGAATTTCTCTTTCACCTCCTCAACACCCATGAGCTGGTCGGGTTTGCCCATGCGCCCGAAACGATAGATGTAGACATGCGGGGTGACCAACTGGCCGAAGTCCTTGTCGGGGGTGACCATGATGACTTGGTCGAATCCCTGGGTCTCAGCCCAATGGGAGGCGGTGCCGATCACATCATCGGCTTCATAACCTTCGCATGTGATGATGGGGATGTTGAAGGCAGAGATGATGCTGCGGATGTAGGGCAGCCCCACTTGTATGGCTTCGGGCATGGCTTCGCGGTTGGCTTTGTATTCCTCGTACATCTTGTGGCGGAAAGTGGGTTTCTGCAAGTCGAAAGCCACAGCCATGTGTGTAGGCTGCAGTTTCTTGACGAGGTCGTAGAGCGTGGTGGTGAAACCCAGCACAGCCGAGGTGTTGACGCCCTTGGAATTGGTGCGGTTGGAGCCGCTGAGGGCGTAGTAGGCGCGATAGACCATCGCCATGCCGTCGAAGAGAACAAGCTTTTTCATCAAGGAAGGGGATCGGCTGTTAGTTCGTCGTATTCTTTGCGATTGCGCAGTATCTTGCAGGCAAGGTATACGGCGCTGCGGAATGATTGCTCTGAGGCTTTGTCCTTGCCGGCAATGTCGAAGGCGGTGCCGTGGGCGGGGGATGTACGGACATAGGGCAATCCGGCGGTGAAGTTCACGCCCTCGGTGAATGACATGAGCTTGAAGGGTATGAGGCCCTGGTCGTGATAGAGTGCAAGGACTCCGTCGAATTTGTTGAATTCACTGCTGCCGAAGAAACCGTCGGAGGGATAGGGACCATAGGCGAGCACACCTTTCTCCTGCACCTCGTCGATGACGGGCTTAATGACGGTCTGATCCTGGCTGCCGATAACACCGTTGTCGCCGGCATGAGGGTCGAGAGCGAGGACGGCTATCTTGGGCATGGGAATGCCGAAGTCGCGTTTCAGTGACTCGTTCATGAGCATAATCTTATCGTAAAGGAGATTGTGGGTGATGGCACCGGGGACATCCTTGAGGGCGAGATGGTTGGTGACAATGCCGATGCGGATGCGGTCGCACACCATAATCATCAGGCTGCTGCAACCGAACTGGTGAGAAAGATACTCGGTGTGACCGGGGAAATCGAATTCGGCCGACTGGATATTCTTCTTGCTGATGGGGGCAGTGACCAACACATCAACATCGCCTTTCTTGAGGTCCTCGCAGGCACGTGCCAGCGACATGCGGGACTGCTCGCCTGCAACATCGGTGAGTTTTCCAATATCAATCTTCACCTCATCGTTGGTGAGGTTGATGACGTTGAACTTGCGGTCGACGGCTTCGTTGGCCGTATGGATGCCGTTGAAGTTCATATCCTGATGGAGTGCCAGGAGTTTCTTGTGGTAGGAGGCCACTTTGGTGGAGCCATAAAGAACTGGGGTGCAGAAGTCGTACATGCGGCTGTCGTTGAAGGTTTTGAGTATCACTTCGTAACCCACGCCGTTGATGTCGCCCTGAGTGATGGCCAGACGCACCCTGTGGTTATTGTTTTTTTCTTCCATATATCTGTTAATATTGATTCAATTAATATAATATTGTTTGTTTCGCTAAGAAGCGACAGCTATTTGTCGGCCGGTTTGTTGAGGAGGTCGTATGTTTGAATGAATGCATAGAGCAGGCGTATGCCATAGCCCGATGCCCCGCAGGCAAAGTATTCCTGCTTCTTGGTGAAGTAGGCGACACCTGCAATGTCGAGGTGGATATAGGGGGTTTTGCGGGCAAAATGGGCGAGGAATTTGCCTGCAGTGATGGTTCCAGCCTGAGGGATGCCGCAGTTCTTGATGTCGGCGACCTCGGATTTGATGAGCTCGTCGTATTCGGACCAGAAGGGGAATTCAGCCAGACGCTCGTACACCTTCTTGCCCACGATGCGGAGGAGGTTGAAGGCGTTCTCGGCATTCTGCTGCATGGCGGCAATGCCATAGGTGCCGATGGCGCGGACGGCAGCACCGGTGAGGGTGGCTGCATCGATGACCAGCTCGGGGTCGTAGTTGCCGACAGCATAGGCGATGGCATCGGCAAGGATGATACGTCCCTCGGCGTCGGTATTCACCACCTCGACGGTGGTGCCGTCGTACATGCGTATCACATCGTCGGCAGCATAGGCGTTGAAGCCCGGACGGTTGTCCGTAAGGGGCAGGAAGGCCACAATGTGGACGGGCAGACGGTTGGCTGCGGCAGCAAAGAGGACTGAAGCCATGGTTGCAGCCCCGGCCATATCGGACTTCATCTCCTGCATGTAGTTGTCGGGCTTGATGTTGAGTCCGCCGGTGTCGTACATGATTCCTTTACCCACCAAGGCAAGGGGTTTGCTGTTCACCGCTTGGCCGGGATTGTATTCGAGCACAACGAAGCGGGGCTCGTCCACACTGCCTTTGTTCACAGCGACGAGACCGCCCATGCGCAACGACTCTATCTGTTTTTTGTCGAAAACGGTGCAGTCAACACCTGTTTCAGCGGCACGCTGCTGCAGCTGAGCGGCGAACGATTCGGCATTGAGGTCGGACACAGGTGTGTTGACCCACTCGCGACACTGGCGAATGCAATCCCAGAGGGTGACGAGGGGTTTCAACTCGTCGGGACTGAGGAAAGACTGGTCGATGGTCAGCTGCTCGATGTGGACGGGCTTCTCGGATTTATAGCGGTCGAAGGTATAGTCAGCAAGGAACAACCCTTCGGCAAAAGCCACCACCTCTTCGGGAATCACCCCCTCGCCGGTGAGCGACACTTGTGTCTGTTTTGCATTACGGAGCATATCAACCACTTTGGCGGCAGAGCGGCGCAGGCGTTCCTGGCATTGGTCGGCATCGAGTTCGCTGTCGAAATTGACGATAAAAAGCTTGTATGGGAGGCGGTCGAATACGACAATTGTATCGGGTTCATCGACACGGCAGGTCTTCAGGTAGTCCAGTTCCTTCTTGCTGAGGGGCAGTGAGCGGTCTGCCACTACGGTGCCGTAGAGGAATACCAGATTGCCCTCGTGGTCTTTGGGATTAATCTGTCCGATTTCGAATTTCATGGTTTAGATATGTTTTATGAGTATTATTACTTTGTTTTCTTTCTTTAGTTGTTCGAGTGTCTGGTAGAAACGCTCGCGCGAAGGAATATCCATCCACGCGGTGGGTTCGTCGAAGATGAGTATCGGGGCGTCGCTGTATAGCTGGCGCGCCAAAGCGATGCGCTGCCACTGGCCCATGCTCAACTCCTCGCCGCCGTCGAACATACGGCCCAGCGGGGTTTGGTAGCCTTTGGGCAGACGCTCGATGTATTTGTCCACACCTGCCATTTCGGCCACCTGCTTCACACGTGCGCTGTCGTAGTGGTCGATGTCGCCGAAAGCGATATTCTCCTCGGCAGTGCAATAGAAACGCACATAGTCCTGAAATATTGCCCCGATGCCGTGACGCAGTCCCTTCAGGTCGTACTGGCGCACGTCGACACCGTCCACCAACACAGCCCCCTGGTCGGTGTCGTAGAGGCGGAGCAGCAGTTTGAGCAAGGTGGTCTTTCCGAAACCGTTCTCGCCCTCTATCTGTGTCACTTCGCCGGCACGGGCTGTGAGGTTGAAATGGCTCAACACATCGCGTTCCATCTTCGGGTAGCGGAAAGTGATGTCGCGGAACTCGACACTCTTCACCTGCAAGGGGAAAGGCTTTGCATTGGGCGCATTGACGATGGAGGGCTCGAGGTCGAGAAACTCGAAGAGGTTGCCGATGAAGAGGCGGTTGTCGTAAAGTCCCGTCACACTGCTCACCAGCTGTGCAAGCTGTGTCTGTCCGCGACGGAAGGCCTCAAACAGCATCACAAACGAACCCACAGTGATGGAGCCGTCGGTGGTACTCATGATAAGGAACATGGTTACAAAGAACAACGCAGCCGTCTCGACAATGGCACAAACCGAATCGTACCAGCCCAAGCGGCGGGAAATCTTTATCAAGTCTTTCACTAGGGCCTTGCGAATGGCAACGAAACGCTCTCTGAAATAGGGGGCGAGTCCGAAGGTGCGCATCTCCTTGGCGTAGTCACGCCCACCCAGCAGGGCAGTGTAGTAACTGGTGCGGCGATAATTCTGAGTGTTGCCGCGTCGGAAGGCATATATCTGTCTTGCCTTGATGACCCTGACAATGAACGACGGCACCACAGCGGCAACCATGACGACGATAATCCAGCCGGAGACTCTGGAAAGCATGACCACGATGATGGAGATGGATATCAGCGAACCGAGCAGCCCCATAAATCCGTTCAATATCTGGATGGGGCGATAGGATGCCTCCTGTTGGGCACGATGGTAGGTGTCGTGATAGTCAGGGTTGTCGAAATAGGACATGTCCAGCTTGGCCGACTGCCCTTGCATGCGTTCACTGATAAAGTCGATAAGCTTCTGCTGCATGATGTCGTTGTTGACGCCGTTCATCACACTCACCACGCGGGTCAGCAGCGAGATGGCGCAGAAGATTCCCAGCGCGGTAAGCGTGTTCATCTCCACACCCAACACCACGGGATAGGTCCCGTTGGTGACGGAGTCCACCAAGAACTTAAGGATATACAGATTCAGCAACGGCAGCGCATTCAGGATCAACACGTAGATGATGCGCAGCCAGAAAGCCCTGCTGTCGCATTGCCGAATCATATTCAGTGCTTTGAATATCTGTTTCATTCTATTTTTAATTTATCTTTTCCCGAGACCGTCGGTCTCATAAAATACTATCTTTTTCACCGCCTGCCTCCCCAATATGTCGTTGATACGTGCGACGAGGGACTCACGCCGGTACCACAACTCCTGTCTTAATCCGGGCGAAGCGATGGAGAGGGCAAGGATTCCGTTCTTGAAGCTCACCTTCCAAGTAAGGCGGCTAATCAAGTCTCCCACAACCTTTTCATACACGTCCTTCACCTCAAGCTCGGTGGCCGACTCCTCCATGTCGAGTCGTCGGTATGCCTTCTTGAGCAAGTCCTGCAGTGTATGTTCGTTGCTGTACATCAGTCCTCTTTATTATTCTATATTAATTTGTCAATGGGTGCAGCTCGTTCCCCTCTACGGTGTATATCAGATGGTCCACCTGCGGAATGGCCTCGAAGATGCCCTCCACACGTCCCGGCTGGGTGTCGGTGATAAACACCTGGCCGAAGCGGTCGCTTCCCACCAACTCCACCAGCTGCGTCACACGCACCATGTCGAGTTTGTCAAAAACATCGTCCAGCAGCAGAATGGGCTTCACCCCGCCGTGGCGGTAGATATACTCAAACTGTGCCAGTTTCAGTGCCAGCACAAATGTCTTCTGCTGTCCCTGAGAGCCATAGCGTCGCACTGCCATATCGCTCACCGTCAGCTCTACATCATCCCTGTGGGGGCCCACGGTGGTGAAGAGTGCCTGCCTGTCGCGACGGCGAGCCTCCGCCAGCTGCTGTGCCAACGGCATGCCGCTCTCGGCCACATAGGTCAGCACACCCTTTTCGTGGCCGTTGGTAATCCAGCCGTAATAGTCGTCGAACAGGGGAGCGAACCCCTCGAAGAAATGCTCACGCTCACGACGGAGCACCTCACCATGACGCACCAGCTGCTCATCCCACACGCTGATTGAACCTTCGTCCCACGACCCCTCTTCCCAGAACACCTTCAGCAGCCGGTTGCGCTGCTCCAGGGCTCGGGCATACTGCAACAGATGATCCAAATACACCCTGTCCGTCTGCGACAGCACACCGTCGACAAACCGTCGCCGCACCTCGCTGCCTCCCACAATGATTTCTTGGTCCTGGGGCGACACCATCACCAGCGGTATCCTTCCGATGTGTTCGCCCAACGTCTTGCACACTTTGCCGTTCCACTTCATCTGCTTGGGCATTCCCTTGCGCACCACACACGACGCCTGAACGTTCTCGCCCTCCACCCCATAGCGGCCATGGATGGCGAAATACTCCTCGCCGCGGCGGATGTTCGGAACATCTCCCCCACCGCGGCAGCCCTTGCAGAAAGACAAGTAATAAATCGCCTCAAGCAGATTGGTCTTGCCCACGCCGTTGTTACCCACAAGGCAGTTCACATTGGGGCAGAAATCCACATCAAGCTCGCCATACGACTTGAAATTGCTTATCTTCAAATTGGTCAAATACATCTCCGCTCAAGTTTCAGTTGTTAAATCGTTGATAAGTTTATACGCCTTGCTCTCTCAATTCTCAATTCTTAATTCTCAATTCCCCAACCCCCTGCTCGGCGCAATGGGCCACAGCTTCCATCAGCCACCGGGGAGTGCTGGTGGCACCCGTCACGCCCAACCGCTCCACAGGCCGTACCCTGAGCTCCTCGCACACTGCAGCCACCTCGTCGGGCCCGTAGACCAGATACGTCCTCGGCTGCACACGCTTGCACAGTTCATACAGATAATGCCCGTTCGAACTGCCTTGTCCGCTGACGAACAGCACAGCATCCACACCTCTTGCAAACGCCTCCAGCCTTGTGGCTCTGTTGGCAACACGGCTGCATATCGTGTTGTATGCCACGAAGAAATCGTCCCCCGCGTCTGTCGCCTCTGCACTTGTGGCATCCCCTTCACCCTTCTTGCCCTCAGCGGCATGCCGCCGCTCGGCAATCGCCCGCTTCACATTCTCTATCAGTCGGGCATATTCCTCGCGGCTCTTAGTCGTCTGAGAATAGAGCCGTATCGGTCTGCCGAAGTCAATGCCCTTCAAATCCTCCGCACTGCTCACCACCACAGCCTTGCCCTCCGTTTGTCCGCACAGTCCCACCACCTCGGCATGACCGGGTTTGCCGAAGATGACCACCTGGCCGCCTCGCTCGCACATCTCTTCATACCCGCGTCTGATGCGTTGCTGCAGGGCCAGCACGATAGGACAGGTGGCATCAATCAACTCCACCCCCTGCCGCTCGGCCTCGGCGTAGGTCGACGGTGGTTCGCCGTGGGCACGAATCAGCACCCTCGGAGCGGGCGTCTCTGTTCCCGGCTCCTCCTTACCACTCCCGCCCAACTGCCGCAGCCGGTCGTGGTCAATCACCTCCAGACCCTTGTCCCGTAGCCGCGACACCTCGGCATTGTTATGCACAATGTCGCCCAGACAGTAGAGGCCCCCACGGTGCTTCAACTCCTCCTCAGCGGTAGAGATAGCCCTCACCACCCCGAAACAGAAACCGGCATTATCATCAATTTCAATTTTCACCTTTCAATTTTCATTTTTCTCCACGTATCTCGCGTATCGCAAGTATTATTTATACGTGTAATACAAGTGATACGTGGAGCCACTTTCTCAATTCTCAATTCTCAATTCTCAACTCAGGCATTGGTTCTCGACATACGAAGCCTCCAGCACCTCGTCATACTCGGCGGGAGTCAAATCGTTGAAGAAGTAATACACCGGGTTCACCTTCGTGCCGTTCTGGATCACCTCGTAGTGCAGATGGTAGCCCTGCGCCAGACCCGTGCGGCCCACAGTGCCGATCACCGTGCCGCGCTTCACCTGCTGCCCCTCGCTCACCTTCACATCCTGCAGATGGGCATAGAGGGTCTTGAACCCGAAGCCGTGATCCACCACCACGCAGATGCCGTAGCCGCCCAAGCCGCCACCGCGTCCTGCCACTGTCACACGTCCGTCGGCAGTGGCATGCACCGACGTCCCCGGCTGCGCCGACAAATCCACCCCCGTATGCATACGGCGGTAGTGCAGGATGGGGTGATAGCGCATCCCGTAGCCCGACACCATGCGGCAGCTCCCTTTCGCTATCGGCATGATGGCCGGCATGCGGGCCATGCGCTCGCGTTTCGTGCCTGCCATGCGGTAGATCTCGTCCAGCGACAGCGACTGCGAATACAGGCGTTGCTCCAGTGTGTCCACACGCCGCATTGTCTGTACAATCAGACTGCTCGAGGCCTTTCCCTCCCAGCGACCGTAGTCGGCCTGCGCCGGACGCCTCCGCTCATCGCTCACCGGACGGGCGCCGAACACCGTGCGATACACCGCACTGTCGCGCTCCTCGATGTCCGAAAGCACAGCCTCGGCACGGTCCAGGCTGCGGTTCACCGATTCCAACGCCCGGCGGCACTCCTTCACATCCGCCCGCAGCATGCGTTCCTCGGGCGAATCGACCATGCTGCCCAGCGCCAACGCCACGGCCACACCCGCCACCACACCGGGCAGGACAGTGGTCGCGGCACGCTTCAGCCTGTCGCGAAACGTAGCCTCCACACGCTCATACCTCAGCGTATGGGGATTGAACCGGTATACATATCGCTTCTTCATTCAAGGTATCATCCCCTCTCAATTCTCAATTGTCAGAGTTCCGTCTGGTAACGATTGAGGGTGGTGACAAAAGCCTTCAGCGACTTGAAGTCGCGGACATAGTACCGCAGATTCAACTCCGGCACATACAGCTCACCCACCACGCGCTCGCGCATCTTGTTCTCCTCCTCAATCTCGTTCAAGGCCTTCGTGTCCTTGTTCACCAGCAGGCCGTCGCCGAACTGCTCATAGTTGCGGCGGTGGATATGGGTGGAGACATCCTCGGTGTTCTCGCGGTCGTAGTAGCTGTCAATCACCATGTTCGACACCATGTCGTAAGGCACTTCGCGGAACAGGAAATTCAGCTCCTTCAGGCTGTGGACCGAGAAATCCACGGCATCCTTCGACTTCACCACGAACTCAGGATAGAAGAAATACCTGTAACCCTCGGCATCGCGCATCATCGGGGTCATCAGCGGAGCTTGGATATAGTTGAAGATACCCAGGTCGAAATACACCTGCATAAACGACGACTCCAATCCGCTGTAGTTAGCTCTCACGCTCCAAATCCTGTGGCTGGCGGCCACCTGCGAGAAAGCCACCACCACGGCACCGAAATGCTGGTAACGCTCCTCGCTGCACATGTCCGGCACATGCAGCTGGATGCTGCGCACATCGTGCCCCAGACGGGCAATCTTCGACTTGAAGCTCGACATCACATGCGTCTGATACGACGACAGGCGGTGCCTGCGGTGCGACAGTTCCTTGATTCCCTCAACAATGCGCTCCGCCTCCTCGGCCTCCTTGGCCATAGGCAGCACATTGACATACGATTCCAAAATCATGGCACGCCACTTGTCGATACCCGCCTCATTCTGGGCGGCCTCCACGCGCGCCAACTCGCGGTCGAACGAGAACTCCTTGTTCCGCACCATATCCCAATAGGTGGGCAGCAGTTTCTGACGCTCATTCTTGCAGAAAGCCTTATAGGTACGGCTCGAACTGTTGCGGACAAAGAATCCCGTTCCAGGACTCCCGCTCTCGACATACTGACCCGACTTATACGATGACTCGTACTTGCCCCGGATGCCGAAAAGCGTGGGGCAATAATGATTAGACACCCAAACACTCAAACCTCTCGCAACTCGTTTTCTTGATTTTGGTAGCAGTTTCATAATGCGTATGTGTGTATTGTTAGTAAGTTATTTATTTCGTTTCATTAACCGTGGATGGCGCATCCGTATGCGGCCTCGATGGCCTCCATCACTGCCTCGCTCATGGTGGGGTGAGGATGCACTGCGGCTGCCACCTGCTTGGCCGTGAGACCGTTCTCGCGGGCGGTGACGATGCCGGCAATCATCTCCGTCACATTGTCGCCGCACATGTGGCATCCCAGTATCTCGTCGGTGTTCTTATCAATCACCATCTTGATGAAGCCGTCGGTGTTTCCGGCTGCTGTTGCCTTGCCGCTGGCTTTGAAGAAAAACTTGCCCACCAGCACCTCTTTGCCGGCCTCCAGAGCCTTCTTCTCGGTCAGGCCTACGCTGGCAATCTCGGGGGTGGTGTATGTGCAGCCGGGGATATTGGCATAGTTCAACTTCTTCGCCTCGTGGCCGGCTAAATGCTCCACGCAGCAGATGGCCTCCTTGCTGGCCACATGCGCCAGGGCGGGACCGTGAACCACGTCGCCGATGGCGTAATAGCCAGGCACATTGGTCTCATACCAGTCGTTCACAATTATCTTGCCGCGCTCCACGGCGATGCCGGTCTCTTCAAGACCCAGGTTCTCGAGGTTGGTCACCACACCCACGGCACTCAACACCACGTCGCAGTCGACAACCGTCTCGGTATTGCGTTTCATATCCTTGATGGTCACATGGCACACGTCGCCTTCCACATCCACCTTCTCCACACTGGCGCTGGCCATCACTTTCATACCCATCTTGCGGAAAGTGCGGCTCATCTGCGATGCCGTATCTTCATCCTCGTTGGGCAGGATCTGGGGCATGAACTCCACAAGGGTCACCTGCACGCCGATGCTCTGGTAGAAGAAGGCAAACTCGCTACCGATGGCACCACTGCCGCACACCACCATGCTCTTGGGTTTGAAGGGCAGCGTCATTGCCTCGCGGTAGCCGATAATGCGCTTGCCGTCCTGTGGCATGCTGGGCATCACGCGGCTACGGGCGCCTGTGGCAACGATGATATGACTGGCTTCGTATTCCGTCACAGAGCCGTCCTCGGCGGAGGTCACCTCCACCTTGTGACCAGGTTTCACGCGGCCGGTACCCATAATCACTTCCACGTTGTTCTTCTTCAGCAGGAACTGGACACCCTTGCTCATTGTCTCGGCCACACCGCGCGAACGCTGCACCATGGCACCCATATCGGCCTCCACAGTCTGCGCTGCCACGCCATAGCTGGCAGCATGGTTTATATAGTTGAACACCTGGGCACTCTTCAACAAAGCTTTGGTAGGGATACAACCCCAGTTAAGGCAAATGCCGCCTAAGTTCTCACGTTCCACAACAGCAGTCTTCAATCCCAGCTGTGCAGCCTTAACGGCAGCAACATAACCGCCGGGGCCACTGCCTATGACAATTACATCGTAGTTCATATCTTGCAATATTTGTGTATAATATATATTAATAATTTCTAAAAACAATGATAATTCGAAATGCAAAGATACGATATTTTTTGCAATAATTAGCATTTTTTGCTAAAAAACCGCGTCAAAACTCATTCTCGGCTGTCATTCCGCACCAGCCAGACTAATTTTACCACTTCCCAAAGTGTGTTCCAAAACGCCCTTCCTTCGTTCAATCTAGGATACTTACACTCTACATACAGCATCGTTATCCGTCGCTATGGCGGATAACGATGCTGTATGTAGCGGCAATCGAGCGGATATTGAAGGGACTTACTGCATAGGAAGGAGAGTGGCTGGGGTGGAGTCTGACTGGAGTTAGGATGGAGATACAGCGAAGGCGCAGCGTCGCAAATGCGGGTCGGCTTTGGGGCGGCAACCGACATGAAAACAAACCCCGACAACCACCATCCTGCGACCTTCCCCGACCCTCAAGGACCAGCCGAAGAGGCAGTATTTTTCAACAACCATACGTTTTTTTTTCATCGAACGGAATATTATTCGTATCTTTGCAATTTGCAATTTGGCGAAATGTACCTTGCATAAAAACGGATACAATTGTCCATGACGAAACGACTGGCCATACTGTTGATGATGCTCCCTGCCCTTTCCGCTGCGGCACAGGGCTTCCGTCTCACTCCCTACAAGAGTCCCTCGGCCCTGTATCTCAATGTGGACAGGCTCTACAGCTACAACCGTTACGAGAAGTCGCGCCTGGAGTTGGGCTTGCAGTGGGTCACCCCCAGCGAGACAGCTGAACATCCTCGGATGTTTATCGGGCAGTGGACGGTGAAAGGCTTTGTCGGCTACGGTTTTGGCGACAAGGTGCTGAAATACGGCGGCGGCGTACAGCTGCGTCTGCCTGGAAGCAACGACCTAAGGTTTTATCTGAATGGGTACAACTACCTTGAGGCTGCCGCGTCGCGCAAACTGGAGGGCTACCGTCTGTTTACGCCCGACTACAACACCACGTTCCTTGCTTCGCGCTATGTGGGTGTGAAGGGCGGTTGCTTTGATGTATCCATTGCCCCCTCGCGCAAATGGTCGATGGCTGCGGGAGTGTTCCTTAACCGTGAGGATTACCGCTTCGACCACTTGGGGAACCTCATCTACCCTGCCTCCAAAACCACAGCGCTGGCACCTGCCATGCGGCACATGGGGTTGTCGGCCCGCGTTGATTGGTCGGCAGGCCTCACCCTTTTGCTCGCCGCCGGACGGATGACACCTTTGGCTTCCGGAAACGATACACGGAACTACTTCCGAGCACTGGCACAATACAATGCCGAGCCAGGCGAATACGGTCTGCACGTGTTTGCCCAAGCCGGATATACCACCTCCGGCACACCCTACAGCCAAATGTTCGACCTGTCGGGTACTGCACGGTCGTTGTATTTCTTCCGCAACACCTTCATCACAGTACGTCCCTATACCTTTACCGCCAACATGTTCGCCCACCTGTGCCTCAACTACACCGCCCCCATGCCCTTGTGGGAAACGAGATGGTCGCAACCCCAGCCGTTCCTGCAGGTGAATGCCATGTGGGGATGGTTGCACGGACAAGACGAGAATGGGCTAGTGGCGTTGGCCGACCCCGCTTTCGGACAGGGGAACACCATGCTGCTGCAATCCCCCTACATGGGATTGATGGAGTTGGCCACTGGTTTCGACGGACTGCTGCGCTGGGGACTGATTGACTTCGGTGCGGGAGTGGCCTACCAGCTTTGCCCCACCAAAGCCCCCTATCTGAACGAGAACCCCACCGACAATTTTGCACTCGCGCTGGTGGCCACCTTCATCCTCGACAAGACTCCTCCAAGTGTGCCCGTCACCCCCACTCAACCCTATATGATAATACAGAATAACTAATTGCAATATAATGAAAAAAACGCTCCTATCTATATCGATGCTTGCACTGCTAACTCCCTTTGCATGGGGACAGAAATACAGCATGACATTTGTTTGTCCCGGTGCGAAACAGAACGACAGTGTGTTGTATATCGGCCAGCATTACCGCGACGGCTTCATCACACTCGACAGTGCCAAAGTGGACAAGGACAACACTTATACTTTCAGCGGGCGCCGCAAATGGAACACCGGCATCTACGCCCTATATGGCAAGGAGGCTAAGAAGAGCATGATGGATTTCACCATCGACGGTAGTCAGAAGTTCGCTATACACCTCACCCCGACCAACGAGGTGGCCGACCCACAGAAGGACATTGTCGGGTCGCCCGCCAACCAAGCCATGTATACCTATATCAACAAGGAGAACTGGGCACGTAAACAGGCAAGAGATATAGACAAGAGAAAGAAGAGCGGCGATGTTAAAGTAAAGGAAGAGGCTGAGAGGGATATAGAGCAGTTAAACAAGGAGATGAAGGATTTTGAAATGCCCTTTATCAATGCCAATATCAAGTACCGTTATTTCCAGTTGGCAAAAATGTTCAACGGCCCAGTAACCCCCGACGATGTGGAAGACAAAGGTCAGTATTACCTACAGCATTATTGGGACGATGTCGACTTCTCCGACCATAGTTTGGTCTACACCCCCGACTTGTTCAACAAGATGAATTATTACTTCTTCGGCATGCTGTACTATTCGGAAACCGACACCGTATGCAAGTATGCCGATAAACTATTCGACAAAATTGAGACAGACACGCTTATGATGCGTTACTTCATGGACTACATTATGCCGAAATATTACCGCTCCACCAAAAATATAGGGTGGGATGCCACGTGGTGCCACCTGGTGAGGAGATACTATCTGTCCGGCAAATGTCCATGGGCCTCACAATCGGAACTGACGAACAAACGGAAGAGTGTGGAATTCCTTGAGCAGTCGCTCATTGGTGCCATTGGGCAGGAGCTGTACATGGCCGACACCAACCAGTCGCCCGACCCCAAGGACTGGATTTCGTCGCACCGTTTCCCTCAGAAGTATGTGATACTTTGGTTCTGGGATCCTGACTGCCACCACTGCCAGGAGCAGACGGCCACACTGAAAGCCCTATACGACTCGCTCTCGGCTGCAGGAAACAAGATTTTCGAAGTGTATGCCATTGGTTTCGAGTCGGATGTGGCGAAGTGGAAGAAGTATGTGCGTGAGCACGAATTGCCGTTTGTAAATGTGGGCGGCACAAATGTCAATATCGACTATCAGGTGGCGTACAATGTCCACGGTGCACCCACGATGATTATCTTGAATGAGGAACGCCGCATTATTATGAATAAGGTGTTGGCGACCAAGGAGATTCTCCCATTCCTGAAACGGTATGAGGAGAACCAGGCTAAAAAGAAGAATTGATTGGCAAAGACGGCATTGTATGCTGCTTGTCGACAATGAATTATGTATATCAATAACAACTTAAAATAAATTTCTTATGAGAAAACAGATTGTAGCAGGAAACTGGAAAATGAACAAGACATTCACCGAGGCCGACGATTTGGTGAATGATATTATGAACAAGCTGGAATCGGTATCGCTGAAACCAGAGACACAGTTGATTGTATGTCCTCCCTTCCCCTTTTTGGAGATGGTGTCGGATTACAGCGACGACTCATACTTTGAGGTTGGCGCACAGAATGTGAGCGACCAAGAGAGCGGTGCCTACACCGGCGAGGTGTCGGCAGCCATGCTTGAGTCGATGGAAATCGGCTACTGCATCGTTGGACACAGCGAGCGTCGCGCCTATTACCACGAGACGGATGCCATTGTCGCCGCCAAGGTGAACCAGTTGCTGAAACACGGACTGAAGCCCATCGTGTGCTGCGGCGAAGTGCTTGAAGAGCGCGAGAGCAACCAACAATTCGAAGTGGTGAAACACCAAATCAACGACGGCCTGTTCCATTTGACAGCTGAGCAGTTTGGCGAAGTGGTGATTGCCTACGAACCCGTATGGGCTATTGGTACCGGCAAGACCGCCACTCCCGAGCAGGCACAGGAGATGCACGCCTTTATCCGCGGCCTCATTGCCGAGAAGTATGGCAAAGAGGTGGCCGAAGAGACCAGCATCCTGTACGGCGGCAGCTGCAAGCCCAGCAACGCCAAGGAGCTGTTTGCCAACAAGGATGTTGACGGTGGACTGATTGGCGGGGCTTCGCTGAAGGCCGACGATTTCATCGCCATTGCCGAGCAGTTCTAAACATAATAGGTGTCTTCACCCTTATCTACCTATTTGTTGAATGGCAGAAAGCATTATCCATCACAAGGGGATGCACCGCATGCGTTTCGAGCGTTTCATGGCCCGGCGTATGCGGGGTGAGAAGGCACGCGCAGGTCAGGGCAGCCCCGCGTCATCCTTGCAAAGAGGTGAGCGCGGGGGCTACTCCGCGCCGCTGGTGAATGTGGCGGTGTGGAGCGTGGCGCTGGGCGTGGCGGTGATGGTGGTGGCGGTGTGTGTGCTACGTGGTTTCCAGGGCGAGATTCGCCGCAAGGCGGTGGGCTTCGGCGCCCATATCGTGGTGACGAGCTACGCCATGGGCAACACCTACGAGGAGACGCCTGTGGACATGAGGCGTGCCGAGGTGGAGCGTATCCGCAACACCAAGGGCGTGGAGCATGTGCAGTTTTTTGCCAACAAGGGCGGGATGGTGAAGACGGAGGACCAGATTGAGGGGGTGCTGATGCGCGGCGTGGGTCGCGGGTTCGACACGGCTTTCTTCGCCGGTTGCATGAAGGAGGGAAGGCTTTTCAGCCTGCCCGCCGAGGGCACAGGCAACGAGGTGATTGTGTCGCGAAGGCTGTCCGACAAGCTGCGTATCGGTGTAGGCGACAAGCTGCGCACCTTTTTCTGGCAAGGAGAGAGCTACAGGTCGAGGGCGTTCGTGGTGAGCGGGATTTACAGCACCGATATGGCCGACTTCGACGATCATTACATCGTGGGGGATCTGCGGCAGGTGCAGCAGCTGAACGGCTGGGAGGAGTGGCAGGCCGGTGGCTACGAGGTGACGGTGTCGGATTTCAAGGACATCGACGCCGTGGGCGACCGCCTGAAGGAGCAGCTGGGCTACGACCTGACGCTGACCACCATCGTGGAGCAGAACCCAGCACTCTTCGCCTGGCTTGACTTGCTGGACGGCAACGTGGTGCTGATCATTGCCGTGATGATGCTGGTGTGTATGGTGAGCGTGGTGTCGGCCTTGCTGATTTTCATCTTCGAGAAGACTTCCACCATCGGGGTGCTGAAGACCCTCGGGGCCGACAGCAGAAGCATCGGCAGGATTTTTGTGCTGAAGGGCGCCACGATAGCCTTGAAGGGGATTGTGGCGGGCGAGGTGCTTGCCGTGGGACTCTGCGCCCTCCAGCAACAGACGGGCTGGGTGCGGCTGGACCCTGAGAGCTATGCCATGAGCACCGTACCCATTGCCTTGAGCGGGTGGACCGTGGCGGCTGTGGCGGTGGGGACGATGGCGGTGTGCGTGCTGGCCATGCTGCTGCCAGCTGCCTATATTGCAGGCGTGGAGCCTGCCAAGACAATACGTTTCGACTAAAACGAAAAGTGAAAAGCCGTGAAGAAGACTAAGTGGATCATACTGTCGGTGACCGTGCTGCTGGCCCTGTTTGCGCTGGTGGAGATTAACAATCTCTCAATGCAGATAAGGAAGGCCGAGCTGGAGAAGGTTAAGTTGTGGGCCAACGCCATCAGCCAGAAGGCGCAGCTGGTGAACTACTCGGAGGAGTTCTTCTCGAGTGTGGCCCTCGACGAGCACCGCAAAATGGAGCTGTATACCAATATACTGCGCTCGTTCGACCGGATGGGGGAAAATGCCGACGCCGATTTCAGCCTTGACTACGTGCGGTACATTGTCGACAGCTGCGAGACAGCCATCATCATCACCGGCGCCGACTCCATCATCACGGTGCCGAGCGAGTTGGCCGGACAGAAGCTGGAGGGCGAACGGCTGGAGGAGTTTTCGCACAACGAGCCGTTCCATTATAATATTTGGGGCATGAAGATGACCCTGTACTACAAGGAGTCGAAGATGTACACGGAGTTGAGGCATGTGCTGGACGGCTTCAACCGCTCGTTTCTGGACGAGATCACCAACAACGGCGTACTGGTGCCGGTGCTGGTGGTGGACAGTCTGCAGGGCGAGGTGCTGGCCAGCGGGAACATGCAGCAGCGTGAGTTCGGCACGCCCGAGGCACTCGCCTCGCGCCTGTGCGAGATGGAGGAGGACAACGACCCCATCGAGTTCCGCCTGCCCGACGGTCAGCGGGCTTACCTGTTCTACGAGAACACGCCCATGCTGAAGGCCATGCGGTGGGTGCCGCTGCTCTACCTGTTTGTGCTGGCGGTGCTGCTGCTGGTGTCGTACCACCTGTTCCGCACCGCCCGGAGCATGGAGCAGAACCGCATCTGGGTGGGTATGGCCAAGGAGACCGCCCACCAGCTGGGGACGCCCATCTCGTCGCTGATGGCGTGGACGCAATATCTGGACGGCAAGCAGTTCACCGCCGAATATTCCGAGGAGATAAACAAGGACCTGAAGCGGCTGGAGACCGTGGCGCACCGGTTCTCGAAGATTGGGTCGGTGCCCGAGCTGGAATATGAGGGTGTGTGTGCCGCCATCAATAATGCGCTGGCTTACCTCAAGACAAGAAGCTCGCGCAAGGTGAAGTTCGTGACCAGTTTCCCCGAAGAGGACATCCGCGTGCCGCTCAACAGCTACCTCTTCGAGTGGGTGATAGAGAACGTGTGCAAGAACGCCATCGACGCCATGGAGGGCGCAGGGACATTCACCGTGGTGGTGTCGTCGGATTCGCGGCATGTGTATGTGGACCTTGGCGACACGGGTCGTGGCATGTCGCCTTCGGTACAGAAGCGCGTGTTCGACTCGGGCTTCTCCACCAAACCGCGCGGATGGGGATTGGGACTTTCGCTGGCCAAGCGGATCATCAACGAATACCACAAAGGACGCATCTATGTCAAATACTCCGTTGAGGGGCAAGGCACGGTATTCCGCATTGTGCTGAACAGGTGAGAGAATTGAGAACTATGAGAATTGAGAGATGTTGCGAGCCGTATAAACCTATCAACTTATCATCGGATCAACTTATCAACAAATATAGAATTGAAAATAAATAATTGAGATATGTACACTATTCTGAAGAAAGAGCTGTTAAACAGTAACGAGATTTATCTGATGGAAATCAGAGCGCCCTGGATAGCACAGAGGGGGATGCCCGGGCAGTTCGTCATCGTCATTCCCCACGACAAGGGGGAGCGCGTGCCGCTGACCATCTGCGACATCCACCCCGAGCATGAGAGCATCGACATCGTCTATCAGGTTGTGGGCGACAGTACTCGCCACCTCAGCCAGTTGAACGAAGGCGACAGGCTTTTCGCCATTGTGGGTCCCCTCGGCCGCACCAGCGAGCTGATTACAGCCCCACAGGAGGAACAGCGGCAGATGCGTCTGCTCTTCGTGGCCGGAGGTGTGGGTATCGCGCCCGTCTATCCTCAGGTGAAATGGGCCCACAATATGGGCATCCCCACCGATGTCATCATCGGCGCACGCAACAAGAGTCTCCTCTTCTTCGAAGAGAAGATGCGCGCCGTGTGCGACAACCTGTATATTATGACCGACGACGGCTCGTATGGCGAAGAGGGGTTGGTGACAACAAAGATAAAGAGCCTCTACAGCGAATACGAGCGGACGGAAAAATCCGACATCGCCTGCTACACCCACTGCGTGGCCATCGGGCCCCTGCCGATGATGAAATTCGTCTCGCTGCTGACCAAAGAGCTTGGCCTGAAGACCATCGTGAGCATGAACTGCATGATGGTTGACGGCACCGGCATGTGCGGAGCCTGCCGAGTGACCGTGGGCGACGAGGTGAAGTTCACCTGCGTGGACGGTCCAGAGTTCGACGGACATCTTGTCAACTTCGAAGAGGCGGCACGCCGTCTGAAACGCCCCGACGAGCGGCGCTACCGTATAGCCACCATCGACGAGCACGATGGCCACCGCTGTAACCTCAGTGCCCCCGTCGCCGCCACCATCCAGCGTCAGAAACCCAGTGAACAAGACCCAGCCGTGCGCGCCACCAACTTCGACGAAGTCTCCCTCGGCTTCACTCCCGAGCAGGCCGTAACCGAGGCACGCCGCTGCCTCCACTGCAAGAAACCGATGTGCGTGACCCAATGCCCCGTGAGTATCAAGATACCCGACTTCATCGCCGCCGTAGCCAACGAGGACTTTGCCCTCGCTGCCGAAATCATCGCGCAGGACTCCACCCTTCCCGCCGTCTGCGGCCGTGTCTGCCCGCAGGAGAACCAGTGCGAAGGCAGCTGCATCCTCGGCCACAAAGGCGAGCCCATCGCCATTGGAGCGTTGGAGCGTTTCGTGGCCGACTGGAAAAGGAACAATACCCCCGAAAACTCCGAATACCCAGAAGTCTCCGAGAATACCGACAAGAAGAAAGTGGCCGTCATCGGTTCCGGCCCCTCGGGACTGGCCTGTGCCGGCGACCTGGCCAAGAAAGGCTACAGTGTCACCATCTTCGAAGCCCTCCACCATGCAGGAGGTGTGCTCGTTTACGGCATCCCCGAGTTCCGTCTGCCCAAACAGAAGGTAGTAGAACCCGAAATCAACAACTTGCGCCGTCTGGGTGTCGAAATCAAGACCAACGTCATTGTGGGCAAGAGCCTGACTGTAGACGACCTCTTCGACCGTCACGGGTTCAAGGCCGTATACATCGCCAGCGGCGCCGGCCTGCCCAAATTCATGGGCATTCCGGGCGAGACCCTAGGCGGTGTACTTTCCGCCAACGAGCTCCTCACCCGCACCAATCTCATGCACGGATACGACAAGGGGTACGACACGCCCATCTACCTTGGTCGCCGTGTGGCAGTGATAGGTGGCGGCAATGTGGCAATGGATGCCGCACGTACCGCACTGCGTCTGGGCAGCGAGGTCACCGTCGTCTACCGCCGCGAGCAGGCCGACATGCCCGCACGCCGTGAGGAGGTACACCACGCCATGGAAGAGGGCATCCATTTCTCTTTCCTCACCAATCCCGTAGCTTTCCTTGCCGACGAGCAGGGCAATGTGCGCGCCATGCGCTGCATCCGTATGGAAATGGGCGAGAAGGACGAGAAAGGCCGCCGCAAGTTCAGCCCCATCGAGGGGAGCGAGTTCGAGATAGAAGTAGACAATGTGGTTGTGGCACTCGGCACGAGCCCAAACCCGCTTATCAAGCTCACCACTCCTGGACTCGACACGCAGAGCTGGGGAGGTCTGGTCGCCGACGGCGACGGACGCACCAGCCGACCCGGCATCTTCGCCGGAGGCGATGCCGTCACCGGTGCCGCCACCGTCATCCTGGCCATGGGTGCAGGCCGCACCGCCGCCAAGGCTATCGACGAATACCTCACCTCCAAACAATAATCCTCCTGTCACAAAATGCAGCGAAGGTGATGCGGCAGGTCCGTGTCACCTTCGTTGTATCTACTGCATGCGGACGCGGGGGTCGAGGAGGCCGTAGAGGATGTCGGTAATGATGTTGATGAGGATGAGGAGAACGCAGATGAAGAGAATGGAGCCCATGACAACGGGGAAATCATACTGGTCCAGGCCGTCGACGATGACGATGCCCATACCCTTCCAGTCGAAGACGTACTCCACAAAGACGGCACCAGCCAGGAGTCCGGCCAGCCAGCCTGATGCCGAGGTGACGACGGGATTCATGGCATTGCGCAGGGCATGGCGGAATATGATACGGCTGCGCGAAAGGCCTTTGGCTCGTGCAGTGCGGATATAGTCCTGCGAGAGGGCTTCAAGCATGCTGTTCTTGGTGAGCTGGGTGAGGGTGGCCAGCGGACGGATGCCGAGCGTCAAGGCAGGGAGGATAAGATTTTTCAGGTCGAGATACTCGCCGGTACCGTAGTCATCGACGGTGTAGAGGTTGCCGAACATATTGAGGTGTGTCCAGTCGGAGAGGACATAGGCAAAGAGCCAAGCGATGAGGATGGCAGCGAAGAAGGACGGGAGCGACATGCCGAGGGTGGAGAGGACGAGGGTAAGACGGTCGATCCAGCTGTCTTTGTGGAGGGCGGAGACAATGCCCAGAAGTACACCCAGCAGCAATGCAAAGGTAAGTGCCACAACGGCAAGCAGTGCCGTCTGGGGAAAGGCGGAAGAGATGATGTCGGACACCTTGCGTTTGGTCTGGTAGCTGCGGCGCAGGTAGGGTGCTTTGAGTACAACGGTGGCACTGCCGGCAGTGAGCAGCGTGGCATAGGGAGCGTATTTGTCGGGGTCGAGGAAGAAGCAATTGGAAGGGTCGGAGTTGTTGTGGACCGAGACGGGAAGGAGGTCGTTGAGATAGTTGAGGTATTGCAGGCCTACGGGCTTATCACGTCCGAGGTCTCGGTTGATGATTTCGATGCTTTCGGCATCGGCATGTTCGCCAAGCATCATGCGGGCAGGGTCGCCGGGAAGGATGTTGAAGAGGAAAAAGACAAGCGTCACTACTCCCAGTAGCACCAGGAGTCCATAAAGGAGCCGTTTTAGGGTGTAGCGAAGCACTTTTTGAATGTGTTAATTCGTAAATTCGTTAATGTGTTAATCTTCTCTCTGCTGTTTCAATGTAAACCACGGACTACAGACTTTTTGGCCACGAAGTCTTTGAGGTAGTAGGGCTGGAAATAGGCGACATCTTCCACCTCATTGCGTTTGAGCTTGTTGAGGGCAAGGGTGTGAAGCCCTGCCGCAGAGATGAGGAAGTCGTCAACATAACGTGCATTGGGATGGGCGCCAAGGATGGGACGGGTCTTCTCGGCACCGTCGCCGATGAAGGTGACCTCTCCCCTATCCAGATATGTGTCGTAGATGCCGGGGGTGATGATGTCGGCGTCGACGGCTTTCAGCACGTGTGTGGGCGAGGCGTAGATGGCTGTGTAGCACTCCATACGGCGCGCGTCGATCATGGGACACACGAGGCCGGTGTAGTCTGGATGGAGCGTGAAATATTGTGCAGCCATGCTCTGCAGGGTGGGCACAGAAAGCAGGGGAATGCCGAGGGCGTAGCAGATGCCTTTGGCAGTGCTGACACCAATGCGGAGGCCTGTGTAGCTGCCCGGCCCGGAGGAGACGCATACAGCGTCGAGCTGCGAGGGTTGCACACAGCACTTGTCGAGCAACTGCTTGATGTAGGGCGAGAGCTGGGAGGAGTGGGAATTGGGCTGGGAGGTGTGCAGTTCGGCGCGGATACCCTCTTCGTCGGCAAGAGCGACGGAGCAGACGGCTGTGGCGGTTTCAATAAGTAAAAGAGTGGTCATAATAGAAATGTTTACAACTTACCGCATATCCACCACTTCCACGCCGGGGTTGGCCTTGGTGTTGAAGGTGAAGTCGGCATCGGTGGCCTTGGTGTTTTTGAAGTTCGAAAGGGTGTAGACCCCGCGAGAAGAGTCGAAATTGTGCTGTTCCATCTTCTTCAGCAGTCCCGTCTTGGAGTTGATGAAGAGACGGATTTTGTGATAGGAGCGCGCTTTCATCGGCTGGAGGTCGACAATGGCTGTACCGTCGGACTCCTCGCGGATGAACTTTGCGCGGAACGACTTGGAGTAGTTGCTGAGCAGACGGGCGGGATTGGTGATGTCATCGTCGGAGTCGGTCATGGGGGTGATGACTACCTCTTTGTTGGGCTTATTGAGCTGCCACACGGCTTTGCCGTTGCAGTAAATCTCCAGGTCGGAAGTCTTGACGCGGTAACGAGGGGCGTTGTAGAGGATGTCCACCTTATGGCGGAAGGTCTCCTTCTTGTCGGCATCGAGGTTGACAACGGTGACTGAGAAGCTGACCGTGCCGGACATTTTGGCAGCGGCTTTCTTCAACAGGGTGTTGGCGGTCTGGTCCACGGCGCCTTTATCGGTGTGGGTAATCTGTGCCGACAGCTGAATGCCGAGAAGGATGGCTATGAGCAAAGCTACTGTTCTCTTCATGGTTCGGTAATGTTATGGCATTAATGCAGGTCGAGACCGATGATGTGCATAAACTCCTCGCGGGTCTTGGGGTCGTTCATAAAGGCACCCGTGAAGTCGCTGGTGGTGGTGACGGAGTTCTGCTTCTGCACACCGCGCATGGACATGCACATGTGCTGCGCCTCGATGACCACGGCCACGCCGATGGGGTTGAGCGTTTTCTGGATGCAGTCTTTAATCTGCTTGGTGAGGCGTTCCTGCACCTGCAGACGGCGGGCGTAGGCGTCCACCACACGGGGTATCTTGCTCAGGCCGACAATAGTGCCGTTGGGGATGTAGGCCACGTGCGCTTTGCCCACGAAGGGTACCATGTGGTGCTCGCAGAGAGAGTAGAGCTCAATGTCCTTGACGACAACCATCTGCTTGTAGTCCTCGTGAAACATAGCCGAGCGTAGTATTTCCTCCGGGTCGAGGTCGTAGCCGTTGGTGAAGAAGAGCATCGCCTTTGCAATTCGCTCGGGCGACTTGAGCAGTCCCTCGCGTTCGGGGTCTTCGCCCAAAAGGCGGAGAATCTCTTTGTAGTGCTCGGCCATCTGTGCCACACACTTTTCGTCGTATTGGTCGACTTTGATATATCCTTTTTCTTCCATTTTCGAATGATGGGTTTTTAGATTGTTTTATTCTACATATAGCAGCAGCCCCTTCAGGTATTCCCCTTCGGGGTGGTAGATGCTGACGGGGTGGTCCATGGCATGGGGCAGCTGGCGCACAATGCGTACCTGACGGTGTGCCAAGGCGGCAGCGGTGAAGCACATGGTCTTGAAGTCCTCCACCGATACTGCCTGACTGCAACTGAAGGTCATGAGCATTCCGCCGGGGGCAATCTGTTCCATGGCACGCTGGTTGATGCTGCGATAGCCCTTGAGGCCATGCTGCAGGCTGCGGTGGTTCTTGGCGAAGGCGGGCGGGTCGAGGATGATGAAGTCAAACGTGTTGTCGATGGTGTCGAGGTATTTGAGCACATCAGCCACCACGCCTCTGTGAGATGTCTGACCGCCATAGTTCATCTCCACATTGCGGTTGCAGAGCTCAATAGCTTTCTTGGAGATGTCCACCGTTTCCACATAGTCTGCCCCTCCGCCCAGTGCCGCCAACGAGAAACCGCCGGTGTAGCCGAAGCAGTTGAGTACCCTATGGCCTTGGGCAAGTGAGGCCACAAGGTTACGGTTCTCTCTCTGGTCGATGAAGAAGCCCGTCTTCTGCCCCTCGAAGAAGTTGATAAGCATCCGACGCCCCTGTTCTTTGATTTCCCACTCTTGTGGCTCTATGCCCCACAGGTAGCGGTCCTCCGAGCCTCCGGGGACGGTGGCGCTGCTCTTGTCGAAGACGGACTGGATTCCATATCCTTGCAACAGTTCTGCTGACAGTTCGGTGAGCATGGGAAACAGGCGGTGCATCCCAACGCTGTGGGCTTGCATCACCAGCACACCATTGTACCAGTCGCATACCAGTCCGGGCAGGAAATCGCCCTCGGCATGCACCAGCCTGAAGACATTAGTTGCCGCACCCTGATAATTCTCCATTCTCAATTCTCCATTCTCAATTCCAAAGAATCCCAGCCGCTCGCGGTAGGCGATGGCACTCTGCAGCCGCTGACGGAAGAAGTCGCGGTCGATGTCGGGGGTGTCGAACGAGAGCACCTTGCACACGATGCTGTCGTTCTGATAGTGTCCCGTTGCCACCCATTGCCCATTGGCTGTGCACACGTCGACAAGGTCTCCCTCCTGGGGCGTACCCACCATGCGTTTCACCGCCCCCGAGAAAATCCAGGGGTGACGGCGCATGAGGGCCTTCTCTTTTCCTGCGGCTATGATGAGTTGCGGACGGGTCATTGCTTTAAGTCATGAATGGTCTGCACGGGGTTGTCGCTCTTGAAGACAGCATTGCCTGCCACCAGCACATCGGCGCCAGCGGCGAAGAGCATCGGGGCGTTGGCTGTGTTCACGCCGCCGTCCACCTCTATCAGGCACTGCGGGTTCTTCCTGTCGCACAGCTGGCGCAGCTGCTTGACCTTGTTGTATGTGTTTTCTATGAATTTCTGTCCGCCGAATCCGGGGTTGACAGACATCAACAGCACCACATCGCACAGCTGGATAGTGTCTTCAAGCAAAGCAACAGGTGTGCCGGGATTCAGCACTGTGCCACAACGCATACCGGCATCTTTTATTGCATGCAAAGTGCGGTCGAGATGGGTGCATGCCTCATAGTGTACTGTGAGTATATCGGCACCCGCCTCTTTGAAGTCGTTCACATATCGACCAGGGTCCACAATCATCAGATGCACATCCAGCGGCTTGCGGGCATGTTTCTTGATATGTTTCACCACGGGCTGTCCAAAACTGATGTTCGGCACAAACACCCCGTCCATCACGTCCACATGCAGCCAGTCGCATTCGCTCGCGTTGAGCATCTCGATGTCGCGTTGCAGGTTGCCGAAGTCGGCACTGAGTAGAGAGGGAGAAATTAGTTTCATTTTTAAAATTGAAAAAGTGAAAAATGAAAAGTGAAAATTGAGATTATCACCATAGTGTTGAAATGCCTGCCCCGGTGAGGTTTCAATTTTCAACTTTCAATTTTCAATTGTTAAAGTTTCAGCTTTTCAAAGTTCTTGCCATATACACCTTGTGCCTTCGACACTGAGATAAAGGCGTTGCCGTCGATGCGGTGGATAATCTGCATCACGTGGGGCTTGTCGGTCTTGTGTACCATCACTATCAACACCTTAATGTCCTGATGGCTGTAGCATCCCTCGGCATCGAGCAGGGTGGCGCCGCGTCCCACCTCGTTGGTGATGGCATCGCCAATTTCTTTGTTCTTCTGCGAGAAGACGAGAATCTGGTACGACTGCTTGTTACCGTCAAGCACCATATCCAGCACGTACGTCATGGTGACCATGACGATATAGCCGAACACCACATTCTCCAGCTTGTGCGACACAAAGAAGGAGCTGCCGATGATGAAGATGTCGAGATACATGATCACCTTGCCCGGCGAGATGTTGTAGAACTTGCTGACGATAAGGGCGATGATGTCCGTGCCGCCGCTGTTGCCGCCCATGGCGAAGGTCATGCCGATGCCACCACCACAGAGGGCACCACCGATAATGGCGCACATAAAGCCGCCAAACTGGCTCACATCGAACAGGGTCTCCACGTGCAGCACCTGTTGCCAAAGGATGAAGCAGAGCGACGACATCACGATGCCATAGATAGTGTTGGCTCCGAACTTCGACCCCAGCACCTTGAACCCTATCAGCACCAGAACGGCATTAATCACCAAGTTCATGACGCCGATGGGAATATGTATGCCCAAGGCGTAATACAGCACCGAGGAGATACCGCTCACGCCGCCGCCCACAATCTTGGCGGGAAGCATTACGGCCGCCCACCCGAAAGTGTAAATCAATATACCCAATGTGATAACCAGATAGGAAATAATCACATGTTGTTTCTTCTTGAATATCTGCATATATTGTACTCTTTAACTTTAATAATTAACACATTCAAACATCATTCACCGGGGTGCCGTAATCACGTGCACCGAATATGGCGCTGCCTATACGCACCAGCGTGCTCCCCTCCTCCATGGCGATGTCGTAGTCGTGAGTCATGCCCATGGAGATCTCCTTGAACTCGTCATGACCTTTGAAATACTTTTCAGCCAAAAAGTCACGGTACTCATGCAGCGTGCGGAACTCGCGGCGCACAAGGTCGCGGTTGTCCGTGTTCGTGGCCATGCCCATCACCCCCACAATCCGCACATTCTTCATCGCAGCGTATTCCGGCGACTGTAGAAGGGCTTCCGCCTCTTCCATGTTCAGGCCGAACTTGGTCTCCTCGGTGGCAATGTGGAATTGCAGCAGGCAGTCAATCACCCTGTCGTGCTTCCGTGCCTCCTTGTCCACAGCCTGCAGCAAATAGAGACTGTCGATGCTGTGAATCATCCGCACGTAGGCGGCAATATACTTGATTTTATTAGTCTGCAAGTGGCCGATAAAATGCCACTCGATGTCCTCGGGCAGTACGGCATGCTTGTCGCGCATTTCCAAAGCCTTGTTCTCGCCAAACAAGCGTTGCCCGGCGTCATAGGCCTCCTGCAAGTCCTCCACGGGCTTGGTCTTCGAAACCGCTATCAGCCGCACCCCATTGGCAAGCGAAGCATTTATCTTATCAAGATTTTCCTTAATCATAACAAATAAAATTATATCTTATAACGCGGAATATATAATAATATTATTGCCCTGCAATTAATTTTCTTTCCAAAATAACATTATGGGCATGAAACCCCGCGGCAACAATCACACAACACACTTTCGCAATATCTTGTCCAATTGGCCAACATAATAGAAAGGTATGGATATCAACCGATAGGGCTTGTTATTAGGGGCAGGGGTAAACGCATCCTGTACCATATATTCCCCGCTCCACACCCTCACTGCCGTCACCTTTTTCTCAGCCGTGTTCACAAAACTGTGTATCGACCTCAGATGTGAGTTGGTACCCGACTTCACCTCTATAGGTATCAACTGCGTGTCTTGCTGCCATACATAGTCCACCTCTGCCGTAGCACCCTTCTTGTCACGTATCCAATAATATTGATTATCCTTGAAATGATTATCCAATACCACCCTAAGCTCTTGCGCTACAATCTGCTCTGCCGCCCTTCCTCGCCATGTATCCAGCAAATCCTTGTTTTGCAAGTACTCAAGCTGAATACCTGCCACAAAATTGGCTATACCAATATCCACCATTGCAAGCTTTGGAGCCCTCCTGACAGCAGGCAAGGCAGGTACTTCGGTAGAGGTGACTGGGTAATTCAGCGAAAGGATATAAGCCCGTTGCAAGCAATCCATGGCTTCATGTATTTGAGTGCTTGTATAATTACTGTTTCCAAAGCCAGCAAAAGAAATCGCTTCACCCATCGAAAACCAAGCAACATTCAATATATGGCGTATTATCCTCACCTGCTCCTCATTCTTGGCATACCGTTCCACATCTTCGCCATAACCCCGCATCAAAGAATTGAATATGGGCGACAATCTCTCAACATCGGCATGTTCTATATAGGACTTCACTACCTCGGGCATCCCACCCACTAATGCATATCGGTTAAAACACTTCATCATCTCCTCATGCATGATGGAAGATACTTGCAATTCCTCCACCTGTGCTGCCCAAGCCTCCCCCTTGGCGGCGGATAAAAACTCCATAAAAGAAAAGGGTCGCAAATTCAAATACTCCACCCTCGACACGGGAAACGACACATGCGACTTCAACAGACTCTGCAACCTGCTGCCTGCCGTTATCACATACAGCCATGGCATCTTTTCATAGAAATACCTCAGCAAGCCCACCGCACGGGGCTCTTCCTGTATCTCGTCAATAAACAGGAGCATCCTCTTCTCCTTATCGGATACGACATGACTGCGCAGACATAGGTAACGCCATATCTCCTCCACATCGTCTGTTCTACGGAACACTTCGGCATCTTCCGAGAGCTCCAAATTCACCTCCACGAATAGATCAAACTCTTTGCCAAATTCCCGCACAAGTGTACTCTTTCCCACCTGTCTTGCTCCCCTTATCACCATTGGTTTGTGCCGACTGGCATCCTTCCATTCACGCAACTGATTAATCAACAATCTACTATACATAATTAATCTTTATTATTTACACACTGCAAAGATACCACTTTTTTCTAAAACATAGGCAACTTTTACCCATTTTCTTTCTAAAACATAGGCAACATTGCATTAAAATCTTTCTAAAGCATAGGCAAGACCGAGGATGAGTTGGACAAATAGCAGGGAATCCCTCACCGCGAGTGGCACCTCCAACCAACTGTTCAATTACCCGTTCAATTCGGGGCAAGGGGTTATTTCTGACGCACAGCACGGACAGGAAACCCGAAGTAGCGGGATTCTTCTTGCACCATCTGGTAGTCCGATTTGAAGTGGAAGCGCCACGCGTAGTACGGACTGTCCGTGTAGAGCGAACTCGACCAATAGTGGCCACGTCTCCCGTAGAAGTCGGGCGAATTTCCATAGTGGTAGCCGGCGGCGGGAAGAAAGAGACTGTTGCCGTTAATGGCAGTGAAAAGTAGTCCATTCACCCCGTTCTGTGTGGTCCAGGTGGCTGTGGTGTTGTTCATCAACTCTTCCCACTCTTCTTTTGTCGGGGTACGGCCGCCAAAGTTGGCGGTGGCGGCATCGTCGCCAGGCTGCAGGATGGTCAGGTTGTCGGTGAAACCGTTATAGCCAAAAAGAGGATCGTTGCAGTATTTGGTGAGTAGAAAGCCGTGGTCGCCCCTTTCCATGTAGATGTAGGAGAACCCGTCATAAAAATGTTTATTAGGCTGGGTCTCGCCCCAGGCAAAGTAGTCGCCGTAGTCCTCCGGCGAAGTGGCACCCACGTTTCTGGTTGCCCACAGCAAACCACTCGGCAAACCCAAATCCACCCAGTCGCCATTCCTATATATTGTTATTTCTTCCTTGTTACAGCTGACTGTAAACAGACCTAACAGCACACAGGCTGCCAGTCCAATCCATTTCATTTTCCAGTTCTTTTTCATTTTATTATCTAATGGTTAGTTTGTGTCATGGCTCAAAAACACATTTTTATACAAATTCAAGAAAGTGGAGCCATCCAATTTAGCCTTATTCCTGTAGTCATGATGGTAACGTGTCGAGCTTTACTTTACAAAATTGGAACAAAGCAAAATGCACTTTCTCACTCACATACATGCACCATCCATTCAATATCTGCAAATGCAAATATACAACTTTTTCTCATTGTTGCAACTTTTTGCATGAAGAATTGGCCATCGGTTGTCGTAATGCCCCTTCCGCTACGGACTTCAATGTCCTGTTACCTTCCAATTGCTCCACGATATATCGACGTTCGAATGACGATACAATAACGATATTCTATCGTTGAAATATCGTTGATGTATCGTTGATGTATCGTTGATATGGTGGAGAAAGGTATAAAATATCAGCGGGACAGTATGGGCTAAATTTGATGTTTAATAGATGCATTGCATTATCGTCTAGTATCTGGTGATGATGAAAATGGCATTATTATTCGAAGGTTGGAGGCTCTCGGGGTGGATATAAAGCTTTTTGCGAGAGGGCACAATAAAACAGGAGGGCGTGCGTTATAGTAAGTGTGAAAGAAAAAAAAGAGGCAGCGGCTCTTGTTACTGCCTCATCATTGAAAAGACAACAACATTAAAGCATAATTCCCTATGATAGACAACACTGGTACCCCCTTCAACGCCGTTGCCGACGGCAAACACCTCGGCATCATCCCTCAAATGGCCAACCGCCACGGACTCATTGCCGGAGCCACAGGCACGGGCAAGACATGCACGCTGCAGAACCTGGCCGAAACCTTCAGCGCCATGGGCGTGCCGGTGTTCGCCACCGACATCAAGGGCGACCTCTCGGGCGTGGCCAAGGCGGGCGGCGGCAACGTGCATTTCGAAAAGAGCATCGCCGACAACAACCTGCAGGCTTGCGGGTTCGAGTATAAAGAGTGCCCTGTCTGTTTCTGGGACGTGTTCGGTGAACAGGGTCACCCGCTGCGCACCACCGTCAGCGAGATGGGTCCCATGCTGCTGAGCCGCATTCTCGACCTCAACGACACGCAGAGCGACGTGTTGAGCATGGTGTTCCGCATTGCTGACGACCAGCAACTTCTGCTCCTCGACCTCAAGGACCTCCGCAAGATGCTGGAGGAGGTGGGCAACAACCGCGCCCAATATACCACCGCCTACGGCACCGTGGCCCCCGCCACCATCGGCGCCATCCAACGCAGCCTGCTGACACTGGAGAGCCAAGGCGGCGACATGTTCTTCGGCGAACCGGCCATCGACATCTACGACTTCATGCAGACCCGCGCCGGACGCGGTGTCATCAACATCATGGCGTCGGACAAGATTGTCAACTCGCCCAAGGTCTACACCTCGTTCCTGCTCTACCTCCTCAGCGAGTTGTACGAGCAGCTGCCCGAGGTGGGCGACCTCGACAAGCCCAAGCTGGTCTTCTTCTTCGACGAGGCCCACATGCTCTTCAACGGCATCAACAAAGCCCTGTTGGAGAAGATTGAGCAGATGGTACGTCTCATCCGCTCCAAGGGAGTAGGCATCTATTTCTGCACACAGAACCCCGATGACATCCCCGACGCAGTGCTGGGTCAGTTAGGCAACCGCGTGCAGCACGCACTGAGGGCTTACACCCCGCGCGACCAAAAGGCGGTAAAGGTGGCGGCGGAGACCTTCCGCGCCAATCCGGCCTTCAATACCGCTGAGACCATCACACAGATGGGTGTGGGCGAGGCATTGGTTTCCTTCCTCGACCCCAAGGGTGTGCCCTGCATGGTGGAGCGTGCCCGTATCCTTCCCCCTCAGGGTCAGGCAGGAGCACTGACCCCCGACGAGCGGCAGCGCATCATCAGCACCTCGATGGTGTATGGCAAATACGACCGCGTGAACGACCGCGTGTCCGCCTACGAGATACTGAGCGAGCGCATGGAGCAGGCCATGCAGGAGAAAGAACAGGCCCTGCAGCAGAAAGAGGAGGAGAAACGCCTGAAGGAGGAGGCCAAGCAGCAACGCGAAGAGGAGCGACTGCAAGCCGCCGAGGAGCGCAAACGCAAGGCCGAAGAACGCGAGCGCCAGCGCGCCAAGGAGAAGAGCCTGGGTGGCAGCCTGCAGAAAATGGTGGTCACCAAGGCCAAGCGCGAACTGGTCAACGAGGCCTTCAAACTGGGTCGCGGCCTGCTTGGCTCGCTGCTGAAAGGAAGAAAATAAAAGAAAGCCCCGCTGTGGATGCGGGGCTTTCTTTTAGGTGGATAGCCTAAGATGCAGTGAGCCGTAGCAGACACACTGCAAATGTATTCTTAGAAATGATAGTTGAAGCCGAGGCGGAAGAGGTTGAGATGGTTGGCAAGGCTCTCGGCATTGAAGTGGGCAATACAGTTAAAGTCTCTTGCAGTGGTTTTTCTTTCAGCCTCGGCACCACCGGTAACATCCTTGTAGTGAGTGGTTCGGTTGACAAAACTAATACCAAGAAGGTCGATGTAGAGGTCGGCAGAGAAATGGTTGCTGAAACGGTAGTTGACACCCGGAACAGCAGCGATTGACAATGTATTGGTAGTAGTTTTGCCCTCAACGGTAGTATTGTGGGCCTCGATTACACCGGCAACGGCCGTGTTGTAGGAATGAACCTTGCTCTTGGGAGTCATCCTATAGGCTAACTGAGCCTCGGCAAAGAAGGAGAGTTTGTTGTAGGACATGAATGTGTAGCGGAAGTAGGGGGCAAAATAAAATCCGTTGCTCGTGGTCTTGTCCCAGCCTTCGAAATCCTTGTAGGTGCGATAAAGTCCCGCATAGTTGCTACTGTAATCTTTATGCACTTCTGAAGTAAAGCCAAGGGTTATGCCGACATGCATTTTTTCGTTCAAGTTGTAGCCGAACTTGGGGGCAAAGACAAAGTCGGTATAACTGTCGTGGGGGATAATGTACTCGGTGGGGGTGGTACCAGCGGCAGTATACCTATTCCATGTATTACCGCCATCGGTGTTAATGCCGATTTGGCCACCGATAACAAACTGAGCGTTAGCAGCAAAGGCAAAAGCTGCAAGTGCAAGAGTCAATACGATTTTTTTCATTGTGTTAAGATTTTAGGGTTAATAATAATATGTTTGACGGTGCAAAGATACACATTTTTTCCAATATACAAAAAAAACAAAGCCTCCGCCGTTTTTGGCAGGGGCTTCGTTTATTACCAAATTAAGGAGTATCGGTTTAGAAGTAGAGGTCGCGCTCGCCTTCACCTATCTTGCAGAGGTTGCCTTCGACGCGTTTCTTGAGGTCTTCTTTGCTGAAGGTCTCGGTAAGCTGCTTGAGGAGGCGCAGGCCTTTTTCCTTGGTGGCGGGGCTGGCGTAGTCCTCGAGGTATTCGCGGAAGGTGAACATGGCGTTGGGTTTGCAGAACTCCTTGATGAGGCCGGGTTTGGCGAGGTCCATGAAGTCGGCGCCCACACGGCCTTTGCGGTAGCAGCCGGTGCAGAAGCTGGGGATATAGCCGCCGTCAATCATCATGCTGATGACCTCGTCGAGCGAGCGGTGGTCGCCAAGAGTGAACTGGGCACCGGTGGTACCCGTCTTCTCGTAAGGCTGGGCAGTGGTGTTGTCGGTTTCCTCGTTATAGCCGCCGGGATTGGTCTCGGAGGCGGCACTGATCTGGCTGACGCCGTATTTAACCAGTTTGTCGCGCATCTCGGGCCGCTCGCGGGTGGAAATGATGATGCCGGTGTAGGGCATGGCGATACGGATGATGGCGATAATCTTCATGAAGTCCTTGTCGCTGACGGGGTGTGGGATGTTCTCGGGCAGGCTGAAGGGTGTGCCTTCGGCGGGCTCGATGCGGGGGAAGCTGACGGTGTGGGGGCCACAGCCATAGTCTTCTTCCAGATGGCGGGCATGCTCCATCAGGGCGAGAATCTCGAAGCGGTAATCGACAAGACCGAAGAGAACACCGATGCCCACATCGTTGATGCCGCCCTCTTGGGCGCGGTCCATACAGGTGAGGCGGTAGAGATAGTCGGCCTTGGGGGTGCCGGCGGGGTGGAACTTGGCATACTCGACGGGGTCGTAGGTCTCCTGGAAGCAGACGTAGGTGCCTATGCGCTCGGCTTTGAGCTTGGCATAGTCCTCGACGCTCATGGGAGCGAGCTCCACGTTGATGCGGCGGATGGTGCTGCCTTTCTCGTCCTTGGCGGCATAGCAGCGGCGGATGGCCTCGACCATGTAGTTGGCGTCGTTGCGGGGGCTCTCGCCGCAGATGAGCAGGGCGCGCTTGTGACCCATGCGCAGCAGGTGGAGGGTCTCAGTCTCAATCTCGTCGAGGGTGAGGATTTTGCGCTTCAGCGCCTTGTTGTCGCGGCGGAAACCGCAGTAGACGCAGTTGTTGACACAGGCGTTGCCGGTGTAGATAGGTGCAAAGAGCACCAGGCGGCGGCCATAGATCTCGTCCTTGCAGTACTCGGCGGTGTCGAGAATCTTCTGTATGTCGGCTTCGTTCTCCACACAAAGGAGCTTGGCCACATCTTCGAGGTTGAGGCCTTTCAGTTTGCGGGCTTTGTTGAGGATGTCGTTAAGTTGCGACTCGGTGGGAGCGTTGTTGTCGAGCATCCCGTACAGCTTGTCGCGGTCGATAAAATTTTGATGTCTCATTATAAATAATATTTATTGTTTTGTCAATACTGCTTTGGAGTCGACCCCGGCAAGGCGTCCCAGCCGGCCGGTAAGGGCATTGATGCGGTCGGGTGTCCCCTCGACAATAAGAGAGATGACAGCCACCGCACGCTCGTGGAAAGGCAAGCCCTGACGACACATAATAATATCGGAAAATTCGGAAATGAGTTGGTTGATTTCCGCCGACCTTGAACGGTCGAGTATAAGTACAGTTATTGTTCCTATTCTCTTCTCCATCAGGTGTTAGGCTTTTGGGTTAGACGAATATTGTTATCTATTTTCTGCTGCAAAGATACGAAGAAAAAACGGATTAGCAAGAATGAATGTAATTTTTTCTCGTTTATCCATAAAAAAATCGTATATTTGCAGTCTCAAACAAAATCAAACAAAGCATCCTATGTATAACTATATTAAGATAGAAGAGAAGCAAGCGGTAATGGTGCTGACCATCTCGGCGCCCAAATCGCTCAACGCCCTGAACAGCGAGATACTGGCCGAGCTGAACAGTTTTCTTGACAGTTTCGACTGCAACAAGTACCGCTGCCTGATAGTGACAGGCGACGGCGAGAAGTCGTTTGTGGCAGGTGCCGACATCAGCGAGATGGCCACCCTCAATGTGCAGCAGGGTCAGACCTTCGGCAACCGCGGAGCCTCGGTGTTCCGCAAGTTCGAAACCCTCCCCGTGCCGGTTATCGCCGCTGTCAACGGCTTCGCCCTCGGCGGAGGATGCGAGCTGGCCATGGCCTGCGACATCCGCATCTGCTCCGACAACGCCAAGTTTGGCCAGCCAGAAGTAGGCCTCGGCATCATCCCCGGCTTCAGCGGCACCGTGCGCCTGGCACGGCTGGTGGGCATGGGCATGGCCAAGCAGCTTATCTACACCGGAAAGGCCATCAAGGCCGACGAAGCCCTGCGCATCGGACTGGTGAACGCCGTGGTGCCACAGGCCGAACTGATGTCCACAGCGATGGAACTGGCCAACCAAATTGCCGCCAACGCCCCGCTGGCTGTCAAAGCCGCCAAGCTATGCATCAACACCGAATACGACATGTGCATGGACGACGCCATCCTCTACGAGAATGGGGCTTTCGGCAACTGCTTCGCCACCCAGGACCAAAAGAACGGCATGAAAGCCTTCCTGAACAAGGAAAAAGTGGTCTTTGAAGGGAAATAGTCGGAATAATCAGAGTAATCAGAATACTCTGAGTACTCAGAGTACTCAGATAATTCAGAAAACAATTCAACAACAAAAATATCTATATCATGAAAATCTGTGTTATTGGAACCGGCACCATGGCCAAAGGTATTGTCAAAGCCTTTGCCACCAAAATGCCTGTCGTAATGAAGAGCAGAACCCAAGCCAGCATTGACAAAGCCATGGGTTCTATTTCCAAATCCTATGCCAAGCTCGTTGAGAAAGGCAAGATGACCCAGGAGGCCGTCGACGCCCTGCTCGCCAACATCACCACCACCACCGACTACGCCACCTTCGCCGACGCCGACCTCGTGATTGAAGCCGCTGTCGAGGAGATGCAGCTGAAGAAAGATGTGTTCACCGAGCTCGACAAGATCTGCAAGCCCGAAACCATCTTCGCCACCAACAGCTCCTCGCTGAGCATCACCGAGATTGCCGCCTGCACCCAGCGTCCCGCCCAGTTCATCGGCATGCACTTCTTCAACCCCGCAGACCGCATGGCATTGGTTGAGGTGATCCGCGGCCAGCTGACCAGCGACGAGGTGTGCAAGTGCGTCATCGACCTCGCCACCTCCATCGGCAAACAGCCCGTCGAGGTGAAAGAGGCTCCCGGCTTTGTGGTGAACCGCATTCTTATCCCCATGATCAACGAGGCAGTAGGCATTCTGGCCGACGGCATTGCCAGCGCCGAAGACATCGACAAGTGCATGATGCTCGGTGCCAACCATCCCATGGGGCCCCTTGCTTTGGCCGACCTCATCGGCAACGATGTGAACCTGGCCATCATGGAAGTGCTTTACAAAGAGTTCGGCGACCCGAAGTACCGTCCCCATCCCCTGCTCCGCAAGATGGTCCGTGCCGGTCTGCTCGGCCGCAAAACCGGCGAGGGATTCTACAAATATTGATTGTCCCGTCAATAAACAAAACAGGAGGAAAGCTGTTGTGCTTTCCTCCTGTTTTATTTTAACCCAATTCATCGGCAAGGCCACGGGCAGACGATATGGGACAAAAAAAATCCCGCTGCCCAAAGGGGTGCGGGATTTAAGAGATATATCTTAATCTCAATTAGTCCATGATGGTGTTCCAATGGTGGACATCCTCGGCCTCGCCCAGCTGAATGGCGCGGAGGGCGTGGTAGAGCTTGGTGCTCCAGGGACCGGGCTCCTTGCCGAAGTGGTAGCTCTTGCCGGTCTCGGGGTCATCGAGGCGCTCGATGGGGCTGATAACGGCGGCGGTACCGCAGGCACCTGCCTCCTGGAATCCGGCAAGCTCCTCAACGTCGATAGGACGGCGCTCAACCTTCATGCCCATATCCTCGGCCAACTGCATAAGGCTCTTGTTGGTGATGGAGGGCAGGATAGAAGTGCTCTTGGGAGTGATATAGGTGTCGTCCTTAATGCCGAAGAAGTTGGCAGCGCCGGCCTCGTCGACATACTTCTTCTCCTTGGCATCGAGATAGAACTCGCAGGCATACTGGCCACCGTGGCAAGCCTCGACGTGGGCACGGAGAGAAGCGGCGTAGTTACCACCTACTTTGTAGATACCGGTGCCCAGAGGAGCAGAACGGTCGTACTTGCGGGTGATGACATAGGGATTGGCTTTGAAGCCGCCCTTGAAGTAAGGTCCGACAGGAGTGACGAAAATCACAAACAGATACTCGTCGGCGGGCTTCACACCCACGGTGATACCGGTACCGATGAGCAGCGGACGGAGGTACAGGCTTGCGCCAGTGCCGTAAGGAGGAATGAAACGCTCGTTGAGCTTGATGACCTTCTTGCACATCTCCACAAACTTCTCGGTGGAGAGTTCAGGCATCATGATGCCGCGGCAAGTGCTCTGCAAACGCTCGGCGTTGGCCTCGGGACGGAAGATACGGATCTTACCATCCTTGCAACGGTAGGCCTTCAATCCCTCGAAAGCCTCCTGACCGTAGTGCAGGCTCGATGCAGCCATGTGCATCTCGATATGTTCAGAGGAGGAAACCTCGATTTCACCCCACTGGCCATTGCGATAGTAGCAACGGACGTTATAATCGGTCTTTACATAACCGAACGGCAGGTTCTGCCAATCAATATTCATGCTGTTATCCATAATTTTTGTATTTAAAAAAAAGTGGTCCCACTTGGGCTCGAACCAAGGACCCACTGATTATGAGTCAGTTGCTCTAACCGACTGAGCTATGGGACCAGCTTTTCACCTCTTGAAATCGGGTGCAAAGATACACATTTTTTTTCATTCACAAAGAAAAAAGTGTCGTTCAAATCAAAAAATAACAAGTGTTCTCATCTGCACACCAAAACCTCCCCCTTCCTGTCGGCATACGATTCTCCACACCTATCTGCCTTCTATAACCAGCTTGCGGGTGGCGGTTGCCTCGGGGGTGGCGAGGGTGAGAAAATAGGTGCCTGCGGCCAAACCACGTGTGTCGATGGTGATGGACTGTCCTGTGAACGGCGTGCTGAATACCGAATGGCCGGCGGCATCGTGCAGGACAATCGTACAAGAGCAGTGCGAGGGCGTACCGAGGGTGACTGTGACCGATTCCTTGGCAGGATTGGGAGTCATACTGAACAGCCCGTCCTGTGCTGTGGCGATTCCCTCTGGCTGTCGGTTGCCAAAGAAGTAGACTGGCTCGCTCCATCCGCCCCACACAAGGGTGTCGAAGGGAGCGGGATGGCAATGCCTGCTGCATTGTGCCCTGATATAGGCCGCATACAGCACGGTGGTGTCCCAATCATAATTCAACACATACGGTGTAGTGTCGGCATCATACAATGGATTATCGTCAGGTGACCTATCCGCAGGCCCCACCGAGATCTGGAACCGCTGCTGCGATGGTAGCCCATACCACCCGAATTCCACCTGCTGGCTGTCGATGGGATACACACCAAAGTCCGGCACACGTTCGCACGTAAGCGTGTCGGGGTTGCATGGGGGCTGTTCAATAATGGGGACCATTCCTATCCACGCACGAGAAGGCCTAAGGAGGTCTGTTTGGTAAGTTCTATCATTGAATAACACATCTATTTCATCAAATGGGTATGGGATATGGCTATTACATATATCTTGTACATTAACCAGATAGACATATCCAGTAATGTCGGGATCTTGTCCTATATAATTATGGTGAGCCAGTCCGTCTACCCCATACGTTTGAAAGCCGACAAAGAAAGTGTCGGTAGCAATGAACGGCGTGTCGAAATAGAACTCGTAAGCTTTTACAGTGTCAAAATATAAATCTCCGTCACAACCTGTTGTTGTCACACCCCTTCCCACAAACATCATATTGCGGTAAGGAATGGAGTCGTTCCATCTCACATCCCTTTGCAGCGTCATAAGCGTCATTGTTTCGAGGTGTTTGTTGATGGTATAAAGTTGTGCACTTAAATCCCTCTTGGCGGTATCCTGTCCCCAAAGTAATATAGCGATACCGTATATTACTGTCGGAGTGTCCACAAGAAAAGGCCGGAGAATTGCTATAGGAGAATCCCTTTTCCACACAATATACGGAGATACTCTTCCTGGATACCGTCCAACCTGACAAGCTCCCAATGGGGGGATTGGTATTTCCATATAACCCGAATAGGGGTATTGGTAGACAGCCTGACAGTGGGCAGCAGCACCCGCTACAAGCATTATGGCAACAATCAGAATCCTCTTCATAAAGCATCAGTATTTAGATTCATTCTTCATTACGATTTCGATATACCTCAACATTACATTCTCTCTGTGTGTTTCCAGACTCTCTATAGGACAATCCTGTTTCCAAGCATCAATGTTCTTAGAAGTTTGTCTTACATGCATTTAGTTATTACATCTGAGATGACATTTTATTAATCAATACATTAAGTAACCATCCACACAATGATACAATCGACACTTCAACGTGCAAATATAAATTTTTTTTCACAATCCACACAAAAAAAATGAAAAAAGCAAAAAAAATGACACTTGAACACAAATCGGTCATCAGGGTGTATGGATTGAAAAGCCGGTCTGAAGACCGATTTGGTTTAAAGCTTTTGAATAAAACTTTCAACAATTCAATAAATATTTGTACCTTTGCAAATTTAAAAACGACACTTTCACATGGGTAGAATCCTTGCAATCGACTATGGCATAAAGCGTACGGGCATCGCAGTGACCGATCCGGAGCGTATCATCGCCACCGGTTTGACCACCGTAGCCACCCCTACCCTCTTGCAATTCCTGCACGACTATTGCCAAAAAGAGCCCGTCGACATCTTCCTCGTCGGGCAGCCCAAGCACATGGACAACACCCCCTCGCAGTCAGCACGCATCATCGAGCCCTTCGTGCAGCAACTTGCACAGGCTTTCCCCGACAAAGAGATTGCCCGCATCGACGAGCGCTTCACCTCCAAACTGGCCTTCCAAGCCATGATCGACGGTGGTCTGAAGAAAAAACAGCGGCAGGACAAAGGCATGATCGACCAAGTCAGCGCCACCATCATGCTGCAAGACTTTTTACGAACACAATAAGTTACACCCAATGCTATATCCCATCATTGGCTACGGCCATCCCACCCTGCGCAAGCAAGCGCGCCCCATCGACAAAGACTATCCCGGCCTCGACCAGCTCATTGCCGACATGTACGAGACCATGTATAATGCCGACGGCGTAGGTCTTGCCGCACCGCAAATCGACCTCAGCATCCGGCTGGTGGTCATCGGTTTCCGCCCCTACGACGAGAAGACCGACACCTATCTCGAACCCGCCGAGGAGCACACCCTCATCAACCCCGAAATCCTCGAATACAAAGGCGAGAAGCAATACTTCAACGAGGGCTGTCTCAGCATCCCCGACATCCACGAGGACGTCCTCCGTCCCGAAGGCATCGTCCTCCGCTGGTACGACGAGAAGTGGCAACTCCACGAAGAGGAAATCCACGGCATGTTTGCTCGCGTGGCACAGCACGAAATCGACCACCTCGAAGGCAAGGTCTTCACCGACCGCCTCAGCTCCATCCGCAAAACCATGCTCAAACGCAAACTCAACGATGTCGCCGCCGGACACGTGCGCACACACTACCGTATGAAACCGAACAAAAGATAACACATAATACATCATGAAACGTATCGCAACAGTCATAATCCTTGCTGCAACCATGTTGGTTGCCTGCGGCCCCTCCCGCGAAGAACGTATCGAACAGATTGAGGACTTCGAAGACTCCATCTTCGAATCCGCCGTTGCCGCCGACGAAAACACCGCCGACCAACTCACGGCCCTCTACACCGCTTTTGCCGACAAATACCCTGACGACACACTCACCCCTCAGTTCCTCTTCAAAGCCGCCGAGGTTCAGAGCAATGTCCTCCACACCGACGAGGCCGTTGCCCTGTACGACCGCATCATCAACGACTATCCCGACTTCGAAGACCTGCCCATCTGCTATTTTCTCAAAGGCATAGCCTACGAGTCCGACAGCCAGTTCGAAAAGGCACGCCAAGCCTACCAGACCTTCGTCGACAAATATCCCGACCACTACATGGCCGACCAGACCCGCAAGATGATCCCCCTTGTCGGCAAAAGCACCGAGGAGATGCTTGACGACATCCTTGCCGCCGCCAACGACACCATCATCGCCCGCTAACCACCCTTCACCCTCACAGTGAGCGACATCATCAACATACTGCCCGACAGCGTGGCCAACCAAATCGCCGCCGGCGAGGTGGTCGACCGTCCCGCCTCGGCAGTCAAGGAGCTCCTCGAGAATGCCCTCGACGCAGGCGCCTCCAAGATACAGCTCATCGTCAAGGATGCTGGCCGCACGCTCATCCAGGTCATCGACAACGGCTGCGGCATGAGCGACAGCGACGCCCGTATATGCTTCGAGCGTCACGCCACCTCAAAAATACACAAAGCCGACGACCTCTTTGCCATCCACACCATGGGCTTCCGCGGCGAAGCCCTTGCATCCATCGCCGCCATCGCACAGGTGGAGCTCAAAAGCCGTCTCCACGACAACGAACTCGGCACCCTCGTCCTCATCGAAGGCAGCCAGGTCAAGGAGCAAAGCCCCTGTGCCTGCCCCTGCGGCACCTCCATCGCCGTCAAAAACCTTTTCTTCAACGTCCCCGCACGCCGTAACTTCCTCAAAAAAGACAGCATTGAGCTCAGTCACATCGAGGAAATCTTCAAGCGCGTAGCCCTCACCAACTACCACGTCGACTACTCCTTCACCAGCAACGGACGCCTGCTCTACGACCTCCGTGCAGGCAACTTCGCCGAACGCATCAGCCAACTCTTCGGCAACAGCTACCGCGAACGGCTCTGCCCCGTCAACGAGCAGACCGACATCGCCAACATCACAGGCTACGTCGCCAAACCCGAATTCGCCCGCAAAACTCGCGGCGAGCAATACCTTTTCGTCAACCATCGCTTTATCAAGCACCCAGCGCTCAGCGCCGCTATCGAGAAGGCCTACGCCGACATCATCCCCGACCGCTACTACCCCAGCTACTTCATCCACCTCGACATCGACCCCTCACGCATCGACGTCAACATCCATCCCACCAAAACCGAAGTCAAATTCATCGACGAGCACTCGCTCTTCGCCATCCTCCGCGCCGCCACCAAGAAGGCCATCGGCCAGTTCAGCCTGGCCTCCGAGCTGCAGTTCAACCCCATCGAGGAGGTCGACTTCCCCCCGGCGCCCAAAGGCTACATCCCCACCCCGCCGAGCATACACTACAACCCCGCCTATAATCCCTTCGAGAGCACCCGCCCCTCCAAATCGGTCACCCCCCAGTCCGACCCCAAGCCCGCCGCCGACCCCAAGTGGAAATCCTTCTTCGACCTCGACGCTGCCCCCGCTTCCGCCCCCACCCCTGCCGACAGCCAGACCGCCCTCGACATTCCCGACACGGCTGCGCCCCTCCCCTCCGACAGCCCCGCCGAGGCATCGCCCTGCCTCCAGCTCGCCTCCAGCCACATCGTCAGCGTCCTCCCCTCAGGCCTATTGGTTGTCGACCAGCAGGCCGCGCACGAGCGCATCCTCTTCGAACGGCTCATGCAGCACCGCACCGCGCCCCATGCCCAGCAGCTCCTCTTCCCCGTCAACTGCCAATTCTCCCCCGCCGATGCCGACATCTTCAACGAACTCATCCCCGACCTCAAAGCCTACGGCTTCGAAATAGGCTCGCTCGGGCAGACTACCTTTGTCGTCACCGCCACCCCGCCCGACATCAAAGAGAGTGAGCTGCAGCACCTCTTCGACCAAGTCATCGTCGAATACAAAGGGGCCATGATACAGAAATTCACCGACCGTGCCCAATGCCTTTGCCGCTCCATGGCGCGACAGCTGGCCGTCAAGCCCGGCACCCGCCTCCAGCAGCCCGAGATGCAGCAAATCATTGCCGACCTCTTCTGCTGCCAGACGCCCACCCTCAGCCCCTCGGGTCGCAAAACCATGGTCATCCTACAACCCGACCAACTGTTCAACTGACAACACATCAATCCATATAGAAACCAACACACAACCCCATGTCGCAATACGAACCCCAAAGCTTCCGCATGCTGCCTCCGGTAGTCAAGCACCTCCTTATCATCAACCTTATCGTCTTCCTCGCCACCATGGTGCTGGAACGCTACGGCTACAGCAACATCACATCCATGCTGGCCCTCAACTCCGTGGCCACAGGACGCTTCCGCTTCTGGCAGCTCTTCACCTACATGTTCATGCACGCGGGATGGAGCCATATCCTCTTCAACATGTTCGCCCTTTGGATGTTCGGCTACGTGCTTGAGAACTTCTGGGGCTCGCGCCGCTTTCTGGTCTACTACCTGGTGTGCGGCATCGGAGCCGGAGTGTGCAACCTCCTCGTCCCCGGATGGGGTCTTACCGTGGGTGCCTCGGGTGCCGTCTACGGCATCCTGCTGGCCTTCGGCATGATGTTCCCCAACGAGCGCATCTACTTCTATTTCCTCATCCCCATCAAAGCCAAGTGGTTCGTCATCGGCTTTGCCGCCCTCGAACTGCTCGAGGGACTCTTCTATGCCGACGGCATCGCCCACTTCGCCCACCTCGGCGGCATGCTCTTCGGTCTGCTGCTCATCCTCTACTGGCGCAAACACCCCTTCTCGCGGTTCTGACAAGCGAGTCCATCACCTTTTAGTTGCAAAAACTACTGCATTATTTATACCCTCTAGGGTCGAACAATGCAGTATCAATACAGTATTGTTATAGCATACTTACCCGTTCGTTCTCTTACGCCTAATGCTGAAACGAACGGGTAAGTAACGGATAACGAGCCGATATTGAACGACCCCACTACTGGGCAAGGCGCTCATGGGGACCATTATCATCCCTGCGGAGCACCGCCCCCGGTCAACGGGGTATCTGCTGCGAAAGGCAGTGGAAAGAGCCAAGTCCCCAAACGATGTCGGTGCTGTCGATACCGACAATCTCGCGGTCGGGGAAGCAGGCCTCGAGGGTGTAAGCGGCCTCGTTGTCGGTGAGGCAGCGGTAGGTGGGGAAAATGACCTTGTTGTTGGCTATGTAGAAGTTGGCATAGCTGGCAGGCAGACGCTGATTGTCGTAGAAGACCATGTCGGGCATGGGCAGCTCCACCACGGTAGGCTGCTTGCCGTTGGCCAGGCGGCAGGAGTTGAGGGCTTTGAGGTTGCGTTGCAGGGCTTCGTAGTTCTCGTCCCACGAGTCTTCCTCCACGGCAGTGATGATGGTGTCCTCGTTGACGAAACGGCTGAGGTCGTCGACATGGCCGTCGGTGTCGTCGCCCACTATTCCGTCGCCGAGCCAGATGATGTTGTCCACACCATAGTAGCCACGCAGGTAGTCCTCAATCTGGTCGCGGTTGAGCTGGGGATTGCGGTTGGGGTTGAGCAGGCAGGAGGTGGTGGTGAGCAGGTCGCCGACACCGTTCACATCGATGCTGCCCCCTTCCATCACAATGCCGGGTTCGAAAAGCTGCAGGGCGGGGTCGCGCTGGGCAAGGTGGTTGAAGATATGCAGGGGTATCTGCGTGTCGAGTTCGTAGGGGTATTTGCCGCCCCAGGCGTTGTGGTTCCAGTTGACGATGGCATGGAGCGCAGGGTCCTGCCGGTTGAGGAGGTAAGCGGGACCATGGTCGCGGCACCAGGCATCGTTGGTGGGGAACTGGTGGAAGAAGATGCGTCCCATGTCGCATCCAATCTTCTGCAGCTCTTCGGACACATGGTCCTCCATACGCTGGTCGTCCACATTGATGTGTACCTCTTCGTCCTCGGCCAAGGTCTTGATGAAGATATGGTACGAGGGGAAGATGGTCTCGATCTTGCCCGGCCAGGAGTCCTCGTTGTGGGGATAGCTGAGCCAGGTGGCACGGTGTTTCGCCCATTCAGCGGGCATATAGTATCCTAATTCTTTCGGAGTCATGTTCGAGTGGGTTGTTTTAGGTGTGTTGGAGATTGTCGGGATTATCGGAGTAATCAGAGTTTTCGGAGTAATCTGATTACTCCGATTACTCGGAATCGATTAGTCGATATAACGGTTCAGGATGGGGCCGTAGCTGTCGATGCGGCGGTCGCGGTAGTAGGGCCAGTGGCGACGGTAGTGGTCGGTCTGGTCCAGGTCGAGCTCCTCGACGTGGAGCGCCTCCTCGAGGTGGGGAGCCTGATAGAGCACACGCCCGAAGGCATTGGTGATGAAGCTGCCGCCCCAGAACTGCATGCCGCCTTCGAGGCCGGTGCGGTTAACGCTGATAACGGGCACACCGTTGGCCACGGCATGGCTGCGCTGGATGGTCTGCCAGGCTTCGTACTGCTCTCGGTTGTCCTCCTCGTTCTGGCGCACATCCCAACCGATGGCGGTGGGGAAGAAAAGGAGCTGCGCCCCCATGAGGCTGGTGATGCGGGCGGCCTCGGGGTACCACTGGTCCCAGCAGATAAGCACGCCCAACGTGGCAAAGCGGGTCTTGAAGACCTTGTAGCCCAGGTCGCCGGGGGTGAAATAAAACTTCTCGTAGTAACCGGGGTCGTCGGGGATGTGCATCTTGCGGTACTTGCCTAGGTACGAGCCGTCGGCGTCGATCACGGCAGTGGTGTTGTGGTATAGTCCCTCGGCGCGTTTCTCGAAGAGCGAGCACACCAGCACTACGCCCAGCTCTTTGGCAAGGGCCATGAAGTGCTGGCAGGTAGGACCGTCGGGGATGGCCTCAGCCAGCTGGAAGTTTTGGTAGCGCTCCTCGTCGCAGAAATAGAGCGAGGCGAAGAGCTCCTGTAAGCAAATAATCTGGGCCCCGTCGGCGGCAAGGCGGCGCACCTGCTCGGTATAGCGGGCTATGTTGGCCTGCTTGTCGGCACTGCATGCCATCTGGGCAATACCTACTTTTACTTTCATTGCGATAGTGGGTTTTAGTGGATCAATTTCAATTTGCAAAGATACACATTTTTTTTTGATTGTAGTGCGCCTGTTTCAAATAATCTTTGTATTTTTGCAAAAAATATTTCATTATGACCTCGAAAGTATATTTCACCGACATGCATGTGCGCATGGGCGACAGCCTGCTGGGCAAGTTCGACCGCCTTATCACCCGCGCAGGGATAGAGCAGATTGATTTCAAGGACAAGTTCGTTGCCGTGAAGCTCCACTTCGGCGAGGTGGGCAATATGGCGTTTCTGCGGCAGCAGTATGCCCGCGTGCTGTGCGACCACATCAAGCGCCTTGGCGGCAAGCCGTTCCTTACGGACTGCAACACCCTGTACGTGGGTTACAGAAATAACGCCCTCAACCACCTCGACGCCGCCTATATGAACGGCTACAATCCCCTGGCCACAGGGGTGCACACCATCATCGCCGACGGTCTGCGCGGCACAGACGAACGTGCTATACCCGTGGCTGGCGGCGAATACGTGAAAGAGGCCAAAATCGGTGCCGCCGTGGCCGAGGCCGACATCATCATCTCATTGACCCATTTCAAGGGACACATCAATGCCGGTTTCGGCGGCACGCTGAAGAACATCGGCATGGGCTGCGGCTCGAAACAGGGCAAGATGGAGATGCACAGCAGCGGCACACCACATGTCAGCCGCCGTCTGTGTGTGGGCTGCGGCAACTGCGTGAAGAACTGTGCCAACGACGGTGTCCATGTGGTCGACGGCAAGGCCGTGGTGGACGAAAAGCACTGCCTGGGCTGCGGCTACTGCATTGCATACTGCCCCACGGGAGCCATCATGACCAAATGGGACGAGGCCAAGCCGGTGATGAACAAGAAGATTGCCGAATATACCAAGGCCGTGCTGGACGGCAAGCCCAACTTCCATATCAGTCTGGTGGTGGACGTGTCGCCGGAGTGCGACTGCGACAGTTGCAACGACATTCCCATCATCCCCGATGTGGGCATGTTTGCATCGTTCGACCCTGTGGCACTGGACCAGGCCTGCGTCGACAAAGCCAATGCTCAGCCCTTGGTTCCGGGCAGCGTGGCGGGGAAAGCCGCAGAACACCACCACGACGAGGATGTGTTCCATCTGGTGCATCCCGACACCGACTGGGAGGTCGGACTTATCCACGCCGAACGCATCGGCCTCGGCACCCGAAATTATGAGCTGACGGAGGTCTAGGGAGAATTATTGCCGAACAAAGGGACATCCTTGCTAGTATCATAAAACAAAATTGTCATGAATTGCCTGTAGCGGGTAATTCATGACAATTTGCGTTTGTTGGGTGATATCAATGGGTGAATATCCTGGGGTTGACGTTGAGGGATAGCCAATACCAGCGGAGACGGCCATCGTCGGAGGCGCGTTTCAGCCGCTCCATGGTTTCGGCGCCGGTCATATAGGAGACGCCCATTGTCAAGTTGACATCCTGTATGAGTTGGCAGGAGGCCGAGAGCTCGAATTGGTGACCGAGGGTCCTGTCCATATTGTCCAGCTTGATAGCTGTGGACATGTAATGATAGGCACCGGCAACATTCAGCCACGAAAGCGGCTGGTACTTTACGCCCAGCCAAGCGTTCTGCAGGCCGGGGGTGAAGCCGTGGAAATAGGTGCTGACATAGAAGAAATCCATGGCTCCGTAGAATTTGTGGTGGGAGCCATAGACAGGGTTGAATCCACGGACCACCTCGTGTCTTGTCAGTCCTATTTGACCTGAAGCGGGGACGGCGAAGTAGGGGTCGCCGCTGAGGTAGTCGTAACCACCCTCGAATCCCAAAGCGGAGGAAGGATTGACAGTGGCCTTGGCTGATGCCATCCAGGCGTCAATCTTCAAGCCATTTTCATCCTTGCCCATCTGGCGGTAGTAGGAGGCCTCCAGTGACAATGTGCCGTTGATGGGGGTCCATTTGGCGTATCCGCCAGCCAGTTGCTGCCACTCAAGGTGCTCGTTCTTTCCCTGCTCGCCTGCCTGCATGCCGATGTTCATGGCCAAGAGCGAGAAACCCAAAGAGGCCTGCGGGATGTCGAGGTGGTACCATGCTGTCTGCATGGTTTTGTAGGGGAGCGAGCCTCCGGTGTAGAAACTGCTGCCGGACGTGATGTTCTCTTCGTTCTGATTGAAGGCAGCGAAGAGATGGACACGGTGGATACTCCCGTCGAATCCTAAGCGTAGCACATCATGAGAGTTGCCCGTCATCGTCCAATCGTCAAGTCCTATGATACGCTCGTCGTCATAGCTGAGAGCGATACGGCCTGCCTGGATGAAAAGCCCTTCGGCAGAGGAGAGTTTAGCCCAAGCTTCGTGAATGTTGACGGAGCCCCTGCCAGCCTGGCCCCAGATGCCAGAATGCTGGATATTGACTTTGGCATCGAGGTGCCGCTTGTGGTAGTTGGTCACGAGTCGGGTGCGGCTGAGGACAAAGTTTGCCCAGTCGCCCTGGGCTTCGTCAGCATCGGGCGAGAGGCCGCCGTCGCGTATTTCGCCACGGGTCATCATCTGCAGGTCGACAGTCAGATGGTCATCCTGCTGCGCAAAGAGAGCCGACGGCAGGAAGAGTGTTGCCGCAAGAAACATGCCACAGAGGACATGGAGGGCTGAGGGTTTGGTTTTCAAGTTATGCATTTCTGGTGGGGTCTATTTAATCACTTTTTGGTCATCCAAACAGACAGAACCTGTTAATCTGCCAGACAACCGTGATTTGACATTCGATTTACGAGTGCAAAGTTACAACTATTTTTTCATTTGACAATGAACTTTTTGCCATAATTTTGCGGTGAGTGATAATTATTTGATATTCTGCTTATTGAGCTGTTGTTAAATCGGGTGTCCGTAACCATCTTTACGGCATCATCGGTTATCCTATTGGCTGACTTTCGCTTGGCAATAATTACATATTGATATACTTCACTGGATTCTGGCTTTTGCCATAGAAAGCAGTTACATCTTTCCCAATGTAAGTGGTATGTTCATCCTCTTCCCCAAAAAATTCACACCGTCCAATGTAGTTTGGGTCTTCCGTATATTTCCAGTCAAAAGGCTTATAGACCTCTTCCACAATACCATTGACGATTGCCAGTACATGAGTAGCTTTTCTTGCGCGAGTTATATCAACCCTCCAATACTTACGGGTCATCTCATACAGATTCTCCCTTTTCACTTTCCCTACTTTTACACACATGATGCGGTCTTCGGGATTTGGAATTAATTCTTTCTGGTTCATGTTATTATTGAATTAGTTTGCTATATTTCCATTCCGCTTCAAAGTATATTATGGCTTGTATGCTGTTTCATAAGTCGTGATGCTATTTGAGAATATTCCAAGAACAGCAATGGAGTCCGCCTTCTTGTTTGAGAGCTTCAAGTGCGTATATAGGGATTATGTTCTCCTTTGGCTATTCACATCCTTGCAGCCGAATACACCAAAGCCCACGGCCAGATGCCATTCACCATCGTAACCCCGACATCTACATCGACATCCTGACGCAACCGGATTACAAATCCTGATACTCTATTGCGGCGGATTGCAAATCCGCCGCAACGGGGGACATGGAGGGCTGAGGGTTTGGTTTTCAAGTTATGCATTTCTATTTGTATTATTTCCGTATGACGGAGGTGGTACCTTGGGCGTTTTGCAGGGTGACGGTGGCGGAGTGGGTGCGACCGTTACGGTAGTAGGTGACGTCGACAAGGTCGCCGGGGGCGTGACGGCCGATTTCTTCCATCATCTCGGCAAAACTGTTGACGGAAACTCCGGCAACGGTGAGCAGAAGGTCGCCCTGCTTGAGTCCGGCACGGTCGGCGGCACAGTCGGGCACGACACGTGCAAGCAGTAGACCTTTGACCTCCTGAAGTCCCATCTGCTTGGCGAGGGCGGAGGTCATCTCGACAACATTGACACCGAGGTAGGCACGCTGGGCATGGCCATAGCGCTTAAGGTCTTCGGCCACTTTGCGAGCCAGATTGGCAGGGATGGCAAAGCTGTAGCCGGTGTAATAGCCGTCGGCAGAGGCGATGGCGGTGACAATGCCTATAAGGCGGGCATCGGCATCGACCAAGGCACCGCCTGAGTTGCCGGGGTTGACAGCGGCATCGGTCTGAATGAAGGACTCGATGGGGCTTTCCATGCCGCGGTTGTTGTCGATGATACCCATGTTGCGGGCTTTGGCGCTGATGATGCCGGCGGTGACGGTAGAAGTGAGATTAAAGGGGTTGCCGATGGCCAAGACAGGCTGGCCGACAAGGGCGCTGTCGGAGTTGCCGAATGGGATGGCGGTAAGTCCATCGGCATCGATTTTGATGAGGGCGAGGTCGGTGGCTGGGTCGGTACCGATAAGGCTGGCGTCGAGTACGCGCTTGTCGTTGAGGGTCACCTGAATGCGCTCGGCGTCCTGCACAACGTGGTTGTTGGTAACAATGTAGCCGTCGGGGCTGATGATGACACCTGAGCCATAGGCGCTGTATTCTTTGCGCTGTACGCCCTGGTTGATGATGAATCCAAAGAAGGACTGATAGAGGGGTGTGAGACGGGTCTGGACGGTGCGGATGTGAACGACGCCGTCGATGGTGCGTGCTGCGACTTGACTGAAGTCGGCGTAGCGAAGGGTGAGTGGTGTGGAGGAGGCGGGCTGGTTGATCTCGCCGCTCTGCTGGGTCTGGCCGGTATGGCAGCCGAGGAGAGCAATGGTCATTACTAAAAGAAGTTTCTTCATGGCTATATTATGTGTTTTAAATCCTTACAGACAATTACAAAACCGAAGGATGCAACCTCACCCTGCGGTGTTGTGAAGCACTGAGAAAACAAAAAAGAAAGAAAAATATTGTATGTTTAATATTTTTTGTAATTTTGCAGTGTGGCGTCCAGCATGGGCGCCCTCTTTAGTGAACACGATAACAACAAAAACACGCACAGGTATGCATATCGTCATCATAGGCACAGCCCATCCTTACAGGGGTGGACTCGCCGCTTTCAACGAGCGGCTGGCCACCCAGTTTTTGGACGAGGGTCACAAGGTGGAGATGTACACTTTCACGCTGCAGTACCCTTCGTTTCTTTTCCCCGGCAAAACCCAGTTTACCGACGCTCCTGCGCCAGCTCGTCTGGACATTAAGCGTCGCATTAATTCATGCAATCCTTTAAATTGGTTCAGTGTGGGTAAAGAAATCAGAAAGAAGAAGCCCGACCTGGTGGTTTTCGCCTACTGGATGTCGTTCATGGCGCCCTGTTTCGGGACAATAGCCCGTTGCATCAGGCGCGACAAGAGTATCCGCTGCGTGGGTCTGGTTCACAACATGATTCCTCACGACCCGAAAGCTATCGACCGCTTCGTGCCGCGCTATTTTGTGAAAGCCATGGAGGGGTTCACCACCCTGTCGGAGGCAGTGATTGCAGACATCAACCACTTCGACCATGCCCGCAAACCGAAGACGTGGGCACCCCACCCCATCTACGACCATTACGGCAGCCGTATCCCCAAGGTCGAAGCCCGCAAGCAGCTGGGGCTTGATGCCGATGGGAAGTATGTGCTGTTTTTTGGCTTTATCCGCGACTATAAGGGGCTGGACCTGCTGATTGACGCTTTCGGCGACCCCCGTCTGCAAGACATGGGGGTGAAGCTGATTGTGGCAGGCGAGTTTTATGGCAGCCCAGAGCCTTATCTGGAGCGCATCCGCTCGCTGGACATCAGCGACATCGTGATACTGCACAACGACTATATCCCCGACTCGCAGGTGAACCTCTATTTCTGTGCCGCCGACATCGTGGCTCAGCCCTACAAGAACGCCACACAGAGCGGCGTGACCCAGGTGGCTTTCCACTTCGAGGTGCCGATGCTTGTGACCAACGTCGGCGGACTGGCAGAGATTGTGCCTGACGGAAAGATAGGCTATGTAGTCCCCCCGGAGGCGCAAGCCATCACCGATGCACTGATAGACTACTACAATGGAGAGCGGGAGGCGGCCTTCACCCAGGCGCTGCTCGAGGAGAAAAAGAAGTATACATGGAACCGCATGACCACCGCCGTGCTGCAGGCAGCAGAGAAGTGCAAAAATTAGGAGTTGAGTATTAGTGAGTAAGAGTCATTTAGGATGTCGCGACATGCGATTGTTAGCATATTTTTTTCCTTACTACGATTTTTTTTCATAACTTTGTAACATGGAAATTACGTCTCATACGAACACAAGACGCAAAGACAGAATGTCTTACGAGCAAGTGTTCAGCATCAACGGTGGCAACAGGCCTCCCCAGGCTCCCGATTTGGAGGAGAATGTGCTGGGGGCGTTGATGCTGGATCCTAACGCGCTCAACACTGCCATTGAACTGCTTCACGAGGAGTATTTCTATAAGCCGGAGCATCAAGTGATATTCCGTGCCATCCACAAGCTGTTTGAGTTGAACCAGCCTGTGGACATCTTGACGGTGACCACCCAGTTGCGCCAGACCGGCGAGCTGGAGGCAGCAGGAGGTGCCTATCACATCAGCGAGCTGACGAGCCACGTGGTCAGTGCCGCACACATCGAGTATTACTCGCGTGTGCTCAGCGAGAAGTACATCTCGCGCGAGCTGATACGCATCTCCACCGAGACCATCACCAACGCCTACGACGAGACCACCGACGTGGTGGATCTGCTCGACAAGACCGAGCAGCGGCTGATGGACATCAACGACAAGAATTTCCGCACCGACTTCCACCCCTTGGGCGATTTGGTTCACGAGGCCACCCAGCAGATTAACGATGCCGCCACGGACGACGGAAGCCAGAACACCGTCGTGTCGGGGTTTACCGACCTGGACCGCCTGACGGCAGGGTTCCGCCCGGGTACACTCGTCATCCTTGCCGCACGTCCGGCAATGGGTAAGACGGCTTTCGCCCTGTCGATGGCCCGTAACATCGCCGTGGACAGCAAGAAAGCCGTGGCTTTCTTCTCGCTGGAGATGACAGGCGTGGAACTGGCCATGCGCCTTATCAGCGGCGAGGCCCAGCTGCCAGGCGACAAACTGAAACGCGGCGAGCTCAACCCCTGGGAGCAGCAACAGTTGGCCACCCGCACCCAGGCGTTGAACGAAGCCAAGCTCTTTATCGACGACACCCCCCAGCTGACCATCTACGAGCTAAGAGCGAAATGCCGCCGACTGAAACAGCACCACGACATACAGATGGTGTTTATCGACTACCTGCAGCTGATGAGCGCGGGAAGCGACATGATGACGCGAGGAGGTAACCGCGAACAGGAAATCAGCACCATCAGCCGCCAGTTGAAAGCCCTATCGAAAGAACTCGGCATCCCGGTGCTGGCCATGTCGCAGCTGAGCCGCGCCGTGGAGACCCGTGGCGGCACCAAGGAGCCTATGCTGAGCGACCTGCGTGAGTCGGGTGCTATCGAGCAGGACGCCGACATTGTGATGTTCATCTACCGTCCGGAATACTACGGAATCAAAGAGGACAACGACGGCTCCACTATCGGCATGGCGGACATCATTCTGGCAAAACACCGTAGCGGCGGCACAGGACGTGTACGCCTGCGTTTCCAAGGCCAGTACGCCCGTTTCACCAACCCCGAATTCCTCACCAACGAACAGGTGAACAACAATATGCTGCCCCAAAACACCGGATTCGACGAATCGGGTGCCCCCACCATGCTCATCGACTCGAAAATCAACAGGAAGAACGACGGACTGGATTTCGCCACAGGGCTCCCCAACGACGAGCCCCCGTTCTGACCCTTGCCTTAAACGAATGAATAATAACAAATAAACATATTTCACAATGGAAAACATCGAAAATCTGACCAAGCAGGATCTCTTGAAAGAGACCATCAAACACATCGACATCAAGAAGTACGACTCCACCGAGCTGATTGACGCCATGCGCGGCATGTCGTTCACCAGCCGCGACACCGCCCGTGCCGCCGATATTCTCACCATGATGTGCAAAGAGAAAGACTGCACCAACATCCTCACCATAGCTGGCTCCACCAGTGCCGCCGGCTGCATGCAGGTGTATGTCGACATGGTGCGCAACAAAATGGTCGACGTGGTGGTCTCCACCGGTGCCTCCATCATCGACATGGACCTCTTCGAGGCTTTGGGATTCAAACACTATGTCGGCACCAAGGAGAATATCATCCCCGACACCAAGCTGCGTGAACTTTATATCGACCGTATCTACGACACCTTTATCGACGAAGAGGAACTGCAAGCCTGCGACAACTCCACCTACGAGCTGGCAAACATGCTCGAGGCCCGTCCCTACAGCTCGCGCGAGTTCATCTACGAGCTGGGCAAATGGCTCCACAACGGCCGTGCCGTGAAGAAAGACAGCCTCATCCAGACCTGCTACGAATGCGGTGTGCCCATCTTCTGCCCCGCCTTCAGCGACTGCTCCGCCGGTTTCGGTATCGGCAAGCACCAGTGGGAGCGCGCCCAGAAGGGTGAGAAATATCTTAGCATCGACTCGGTGTGCGACTTCGTCGAGCTGACCAAAATCAAGATGGCTTGTCCCGAAAGCGGCCTGTTCATGGTCGGTGGCGGCACCCCCAAGAACTTCGCCCAAGACACCGTGGTGTGTGCAGAAATCCTCGGCCATGAGGTGCCCATGCACAAATATGCCATCCAGATTACCGTGGCCGACGTGCGCGACGGCGCCTGCAGTTCGTCCACACTGCTCGAAGCCGGCAGCTGGGGCAAGGTGAGCGAGGAACTGCAGCAGATGGTCTATGCCGAAGGCACCACTGTCATCCCCGCCATCGTCTCCTATGCCTACCACAATGGCTGTTGGAAAGACCGCGAGTACAAGAACTGGCAAAAACTGTTTGAGAAATAATAATACTTTCAATCATGGAAGAAAGCATCCGCAAGCAACTGAATGCCTTGCTGCGGCAAGAGGTGGTCCTGGCCACGGGCTGCACAGAGCCCGGGGCCGTGGCCCTCTGTGTGAGCAAGGCTGTCGAGACGCTGGGGCACGAACCCGAGCACATCGACCTGCGCCTTAGTAAGAATGTATTCAAGAATGCCATGGGCGTAGGCATCCCTGGCACCGGCATGATTGGTCTGCCCATTGCCGTCTCCCTGGCCGTGGTGGCAGGCGACTCCAGCCGTGGGCTCGAAGTACTCACCCTGCCCGCCGAGCAGGTAGAAAAAGCCAAGCAATGGCTTGCCAACAACGCTTCGCGGATTGCCATCGGGGTGAAAGACCCATGCGACAAGCTCTATATCGAGTGCATCTGCACGGCAGGCGACGACAACGCCACTGCCATCATCAGCCAGCGCCACACCCACTTCGTGCTCATTGCACGCAACGGCAAAGTCATCTACGACGGCACTGCAACCTCTCCCAACACCGACACCACCGAGGAGAAAGCCGAATCCGACGGCCTCAACCTCACCGCCCGGATGGTATACGACTATGCCACCACCGCCCCTATCGAAGAGCTGGACTTCATCAAGGAGACCGTCAAATACAACGACGCAGCTGCCACCGAAGGTCTTAAAGGCTACGGCCTGCAGACTGGCAAGATACTGATGGAGAACGCCGCCGGAGACATCGTCCACACCGTTGTGGCACGTACCGTGGCCGCCTCCGACGCCCGCATGGACGGCTGCACACTCTCCGTCTACAGCAACAGCGGCAGCGGCAATCAGGGCATCGCCTGTACCCTCCCCGTCTACAACTACGGCAAGGCCAAAGGGTGCACCGACGAGCAGATAACCCGTGCGCTGGTCCTCAACCACCTCATGTCCATCTACATCAAGCGCGGCATCGGCCGACTCAGTGCTCTTTGCGGCATTGTCAACGCCAGCATCGGCGTGGCCTGCGGCATCGTGTTTCTCCATGGCGGCTCGTTCGAACAGATGTGCTATGCCATCAAGAACATGATCAACACCATCGCCGGCATGGTATGCGACGGTGCCAAACCCAGCTGCGCCCTCAAGATGAGCACCGGCCTCTACAGCGCCTTTGTCAGTGCCGAGCTGGCCTACCACGACTGTGTGGTGGATGCCACCGACGGCCTGAGCGAAAGCGACGTGGACTGCTCCATCCGCAACCTTGGCCGTCTCGGCCACGACGGCATGGACCAAGTCGACGACACCGTGCTCGACATCATGACACACAAACAATAATCGCAGGAACCGACAGAAACACCCTTCCCACAGCCGCATTATGCTCTGATAATTAATGCCAAGCGCTGTTTACGCCCTTATCACACACACCGCTGTAACAACATCTTGTTGATAACTTTCCCACGACACACCCTGCTCTTTCAAAAATAAATTATACTTTTGCAATCAGAAACAATAACGTATTATAACATGGAACACAGAAAAGAAGAATTGTATTCGCAAGCCATCCCCGCAGGAAAACGCCGCTATTTTTTCGACGTGAAGGAAACACGTGGAGGAGACAAATTCATTACCATTGCTGAAAGCCGCCGCATCTTCGACAACAATACTGGCGAGTTCTATATCGACAAAAACAAACTCTTCCTTTATAAAGAAGACTTCGAGAAATTCAGCAAAGGCCTGGCCAACGCCATCTCCTTCATCGAGACCGGCATCGAACCCGAACCCGTAGTCCCCGAGAGCGAATACCACAACGCCGACGACGACAGCAAGAGCAACGGTTTCTTCGACAAAGAAGACGAGAAATCCTCCTATACCATCGACGACATCGACTTCAAATACTGACGCTGGCATGGGTAAGATTATCTCTGTCGCCAATCAGAAAGGCGGTGTTGGCAAAACCACCACCGCCGTCAATCTCAGTGCCGCTCTGGCGGTGATGGAGTACAAGGTGTTGCTTGTCGACGCCGACCCGCAGGCCAACGCCTCCTCCGGCCTCGGCATCAACACCGACGAACTGGACAAGAGCGCCTACGAATGTTTCATGGGGCAGGCCGACATTGCCGACTGCCTTGTACCCACCGACACACCCAACCTCACCGTCCTCCCCACTCGCATCGACCTTGTGGGGGCTGAGGTTGAACTCGTCAACGAAAAAAGCCGCGAGTATTTCATCAAACGCGCCCTCGACCCCATCAAGGACCAATACGACTTCATCATTATCGACTGCAGTCCCTCCCTTGGCCTCATCACCGTCAATGCGCTCACAGCATCCGACTCGGTCATCATCCCCATCCAGAGCGAATACTTCGCCCTTGAGGGATTGGGCAAACTGCTCAACACCATCCGCATCGTACAGACCCGCCTCAACCCCCAACTCACCATCGAAGGCCTGCTCATCACCATGTACGACTCCCGTCTCCGCCTGGCCCGCCAAGTGGTTGAAGACGTGCGTGCACATTTCAAGCGCCTTGTCTTCGACACACTCATCTATCGCAACACCAAGCTTGCCGAGGCCCCCAGCTACGGCAAGTCCGTCATCATGTACGACGCCACCTGTGCCGGAGCCGTCAACTATCTCAACCTTGCCACCGAGATGCTGAAACGCAACAAGATGAAAACTCCTTCCCAGAGTTGATACACGCAGCAACATCCCACATCACCCCTCTGCAGAAACGCCAAGGCAATAAAATAAACACTGACACTAAATCACAGCAAAGCACTAAACACACCAATGGCAAATAAGAAAAACCTTATCCCCGGACGTGGACTGGATGCCATACTGGGCAACATCGATGTCGAAGCCATCAACGGCCCCGCATCCGATGTCACCGCTGCTATCAGCATGGTACCCATCAACGACATCGAGACCAACCCCTTCCAGCCCCGAAAAGAGTTCGACGACAATTCACTCGAAGAGCTGGCTCAGTCCATCCGTGAACAAGGCATCATCACTCCCATCACCGTCAGGCGCATGCCCGACGGCAAATACCAGCTCATTGCCGGTGAGCGCCGTTTCCGTGCCTCCCAGCTGGCCGGCCTCACCGAACTGCCTGCCTACATCCGTGTGGCCACCGACGGACAGATGATGGAGATGGCACTTGTGGAGAACATCCAGCGCGAGAACCTCAACGCCATAGAGATAGCCCTCTCCTACAACGCCCTCATCGAGGAATGCCAACTCACCCACGAGCAGCTCAGCCAGCGGGTGGGCAAAGACCGATCCACCATCACCAACTACCTCCGTCTGCTCAACCTCCCCGCCGAGACACAGCTGGCGCTCAGTTCCGGCCAAATCAGTATGGCCCACGCCCGTGCGCTCATCAATGTCGACGACCCCGAGACCCATCTCGCCATTCTTCACGACATCGTCAACCGGCACCTCTCCGTCCATCAGACCGAACAGCTCGTCAAGGCCAGCAAACAACCCGCCAAACCTTCCGTCACTTCCAAGCCCGAACTGCCCGCCGCCCACAGCGTAGCCCAGTCACAACTGCGGCAGTCACTCCAATCCGATGTTGAAATCAAACGTTCACGCCGTGGAAAAGGCACACTCACCATCCATTTCAACAACGACGAAGACTTCGACCGAATCTTGAAACTACTCAACCCACATGTGTGAAACACTGTGCGATAGTATAAAGACAAAAAACACTGTCCTCTCTCTCTCGAGGACGTTCCGCCACACACTCATCGCCATCCTCTTTCTCATGGCGACGAGTTCTGTTATTGCCCAACAGGTTATCGTCGACGCACCCAACGTTGTCACCGTCAATCAACCCAAGCCACACAACCCCACCAAAGCCGTCCTCCTTTCCCTCATCCCCGGAGCCGGACAAATATACAACGGACAGGCTTGGAAAATCCCTATCATCTATGGAGCCTTGGGCGGTGTGGGATACTTCGTCTACGACTACTATACCAACATGATGGCCTTTAAGAATGAATACCTCCACCGTGTCAACGGTGGCACCCCCGAGCTCAAAGGCTACACCAACTACCCCAACAGCAGTATATACAATCTTTACCAATCGAACAATAAAAACTTTCAACTCTTCGTTATCATATCTGCAGCAGTCTACGGGCTCAACCTTATCGATGCCTACGTCTTCGGGCATCTCTACGACTTCCAGGTCAACGACGACCTCTCCCTCAACTTCTCGCCCTCCTTCACCCCCGACTTCACCAACCCCACTGGCCTCGCCCCCACCCTGCAGATGACATTCCGATTTTGAAAATAAACAACAACAAAAGATAAAAACAATCTATCCATGAACCCATTCTTAATGATTCAAGCCGACCAGGCTGATGTGCAGACCGCAGTAGACACCATGGCTGCCGTTGCTTCTCCCGAACGTATCACCCTCTGGGACATGACCCTCAAAGGAGGTTGGATTATGCTCGTCCTTGCATGCCTTCTCGCACTGGCAATCTACATCGCCGTCGAGCGTTACCTTGCCCTGCGCCAGGCCATCAAAACCGACAACGACGACCTCTTCATGAACAGCATCCGCGAGTACATCCACAAAGGCGATGTCGACGGTGCCCGTTCGCTCTCAAAAAGCACCAACTCTCCCCTTGCCCGCATGGTGGACAAAGGCCTTTCGCGTCTGGGACGTCCCCTCTCCGACATCCAGGCCGCCATCGAGAACGAAGGCAAGCTCGAAGTGGCACGTCTCGAGAAACGTGTCTCGCTCGTGGCCACCGTTGCCTCCCTCGGCCCCATGATCGGCTTCCTTGGCACAGTCACCGGCATGGTCACCTGCTTCCAGGACATGGCCTTTGCCGGCAACAACATCGACATCTCCGTTCTTGCCACCGGCATGTACGAAGCCATGGTCACCACCATCGGCGGTCTGATTGTAGGCATCATCTGCTACTTCCTTTACAATATCCTCGTCACCCGCATCAACAAAGTGGTTCTCGACATCGAGGTGCGTGCCACCGAGTTTATGGACCTCCTCCACGAACCCGCCTAAGAAACTCCGCTAGTCCTGGACAAAACCTAGAAGTACTGGAATAACAGAAACTATATAGCCATGATAGAGACAAGAAACAAACTCTCCATCGAGAACAACAGCTCCACCATGTCCGACCTGGTGTTCCTGCTGCTGGTCTTCTTCATGATGACATCCACGCTTATCAGCCCCAACGCCGTCAAGCTTCTTCTCCCCGAGAGCGGCAGCAAGACCATGGCCAAGCAGAATGTCACCGTATACATCGACGAGAACTACAACTTCCAAGTGGGCAACACTCCCACCGACATCGACGGCCTCCAACCCCTCATCGCCTCGGGCATTGAAGCGGGGGTGAACGATGCCTGCATCGTCCTCCGTTCCGACAAAACGGTCCCCGTCCAGTATGTTGTCAACGTCATCGACGCCGTCAACGCCATCAACGAGCAGACCGGAGCCAAACACAAGGTCATCCTTGCCACCTCGCCGAAGAAATAGATAGTCTATACTATTTAACATAGAAATACTATTACCAATGAACCAAGAAGACAAAAACAGAACCATATCGGGTGTCATCACCCTCCTCTGCATGGCCCTGGTTGTCGTCGTATGCCTATCCTTCGGCTACGACCCGCCCGACCCGCCCATTCCCGAAGAGGGTGTCGAGGTGAACCTCGGCAACAGCGACTTCGGTCTGGGCAACAACCCCATGCCCGAAGCCTCTGAAGCCAGCAGTGCTCCCCGTCCGCGTACTGCCACCGAGCAGGTATCCACGCAGCGCACCGAGTCCACCACTCCCATCAACTCGTCCGACAAACCCTCCACTGCCAAGACCGACAACCCCACGCCCACCACCACCAAGCCCGAGCCCCCCAAAGAGCCCGAAATCAACAAAAACGCCCTCTTCAACGGCAACCGCGGCAATAAAAACAAGAACGCCAACAGCGGCAGCGAGGGCAACACCTACGGCAGCGGCAACATGGGCAAGGAAGGCGGCGACCCCAACTCCAACCGCTACGACGGCGTTCCGGGCAAAGGCGGTGCCGGTTTCAGCCTTGCTGGCCGCAGTGCACGCGCCCTTCCCTCGCCCAATACCTCCACCAACAAAGAGGGCAAAGTGGTTGTGAAGATATGGGTTGACCGCGCAGGCAACGTCACTCAGGTGTCGGCACCCGAAAAAGGCTCCACCCTCACCGATGCCTCGCTGGTAAGCAAAGCCAAAGCCGCCGCCATGAAGGCAAAATTCAGTCCCAAGGACGATGCGCCCGAAGTGCAGACAGGCACCATCACATACGTCTTCCGCAACAACTAAGCCCATGGACGAACCCATCCGCATAGACAAATATCTCTGGGCTGTGCGTCTCTACAAGACGCGCAGCCTTGCTACTGATGCCTGCCGCTGCGGGCATGTACGCATGAACGGGCAACCGCTCAAACCCTCTCACGAAATCAAGGCTGGCGAGATATACGAAGTATCCATCGAGCAGCTGCACCGTGTCATCCAGGTACGACAGCCCCTCGGCAACAGGGTCGGTGCCAAACTCGTCGAGAACTTCATGACCGACCTCACCCCGCAGGAGGAATACGAACGTATACAAATGGTGCGTCAATATGCCTTCGAAAAACGCGACCGAGGCTCCGGCCGACCCACCAAGCGCGAACGCCGCGACATCGAAGAGTTCAAGTATAAATAGCCCTACGCACTGCCATTGTGGCACTTACATCCGACAATAAAAAAAGTGCGGCCACAGTGCAATAAAACCCACATCCGAAATACATAATAACAGATTCGACCATGGACGAAGAAGAGGTAATCCGCGACATACTTGCTGGCAACATCAACCGCTATGCCGAGATAGTCAAGTCCTACCAGACCATCGTGGCCAACCTCTGCTTCAAAATGGGAGGCCTCAAACTCGATATTGAGGAGATGACTCAACAGGTCTTTGTCGAGCTCTATCAAGCCCTCCCACGATTCCAGTTCAAGTCGAAACTGAGTACTTTCATCTACCGTATCACTGTCAACGTCGTCTGCAAAGAGCTCAAACACCAGAAGCGCTACATCGTCCCCACCGACGACAACCCACTGCCCGACCGACCCGCCGACGAGCCAACCGCCGAGCAGTCCATCATCAGCAGCGAACAGCAGCAACAACTGCGCATGGCCATCGGACGCCTCAATGCCGAGCAACGCACAGCCCTTGTGCTCTACACCTACAGCGACTTCTCCTACAACGACATCGCCGACGTCATGCAGTGTTCCACCGCCAAAGTCGAGTCACTCATCTTCCGTGCCCGGAAGAACCTAAAGAAAATGCTCAACCCCTGACACCCTCGCACCGCACACAACACAAAACAGAACATCATCAAAAAGCCGTGAAAGAAACAGAACATATACCCGAAGACGAACTCATGCAGCAGCTACGCGACCTGCGCTACACACGTCCCATCGACGTCACCGACGCTGTGATGGCACGTGTACGCACCATGCCACTGCTCTCCCCCTACACCCTGCGCCGACAACGGATGCAACGGTGGATTACCGCTGTGGCGGCATGTGCCGTCTTCGCTGTGGCACTCAACATCACCATCCTCTTCACACGCACCTACAACGAGGCTCAAATCAGCGATGTCATCACCTCCGTCTACGACTATCACGACGACTACACCACCACAGCCATGCTTTCCGAATCGGCCGTACTTGAATATCTTTACGAATAACAACCCTATCACAATCAACATATCATGAAAAAGACATTCATCTTCATCATCTCCATCCTCACCATCACCACGCTCATGGCCCAAGCTCCCGGCGGCGGACACCGCCACCGCCAAGGTCCCCCCGAGCCCCCAAAGGTTGAGGAAATGGTCAGCAACCTCTCCGCCATACAGAAGAAGCGCCTCGAAGGCATCTCCGAGAACTGCAAGAAACAAACCGCCAAACTGCAGAAAGAGCTCGACGAAATACGCTCTCAAATCCGCAACCTGATGATGCAGGACGGCGACCAATCCGACAAGCTCTTCCCGCTTATCGACCGCGAGTCGTCACTTCAGGCACAGATAGCCAAGGAAATGTACCGCACACGTGTACAGATTGACCAAGTGCTCACCGAGGAACAGCTGACAGAATTCCGCGCACGCTGCAAAGCCGACCGCCAGAAACATCATCAAGACATTAACCGCAAAAAACAGGACATCAGCCCTGCCAAAAAGGCAAAGAGACAGTAAACCTTTTTCATATCATCATTTTCCATTTCATTCCCCCGCTGCCCCCTCACCCCATAGAGAGGGCAGCTTCTTTTTGTCCCAAACCGCACGCAGCAACTACCTCGTATCTCTTCCGTCAAATCAACGGCAAACCAACCTCATCAAGTGTTTGTAGCATCCTACTTACCCCTAGTTTTACAATCCGCTTTGTGTGGCTTTATACTATGTTTTACTGAATATTCAGAAAGTAAATAGAAAGTAAATAGAAAGAAAATAGAAAATATAAAGCAAAGTTACAGCGTCCATAAAGCCCCATCAGGGTGCCTTTAGAGGAACCCTGATGGGGAAAAACGGAGTGGTTGCGAATGGGGATAAAAGGCTACTCGTAGTAGCTGATAACGCGTTCTATGGTACAGGTATAGGTCTTGCCGGATTCGGTCACTCTTGTCTTGGCTTTGGTCCAGTTGCCGTGGCTGTCGGTCTTGAGGATGGTGTAACGGATGTGGGGTGAGGGGTTGGGCTCGCCTCCGGCATCCTGCTCCCAGTCCGAATGCCATGATTCGATAAGGTTGTCATCCTTGTCGTAGCGGAAGAACTGGTCAACATAGTGACCAGCCCCCGTGCGAATCCGCTCCAAACGGCCTTTGGCATCGTAAAAATAGCTCATCTCGGCACCAGGGAGAGCCTTGTAGACAAGACGGCCCTTGCTATCGTATCGGTATTCGGAGCTGTCGCCCCATTCTGCGATATGGAAGAGAGGACGGCATTGTTTGTCGCATTGGATGGTAAACCGTGTGGACTTTTTGCCGCCGGTGGTGTCGACATTGGTACCGAAGACATTATAACCCGTCAGGCAGCCGTGCTTGTCGTAGCTGAAAGCAATGCTGTCCCAAGCCAGCGGGAACCCTTCGATAACGCTGTGCAGGCGGCCGTCGGACGTGTAGTCGTAACGGGTATAAAAACGCCCCAACGAGTCGATGGAGACAATGGCAGTGCGCCACCCATCGGCATTGAACTCTTCTTCTACCACTTTGAAACAGCGTCTTGCAGTCGCATCGCAGGTCTGATGGGTCTGCACATGCTTCACCGGTCCGCGTAGGCCCGCCTCGGCCACGCTCACACGGTAGGTTATCTCACTCTGCCCCTGCAGTACGAAGGGCAGCAACAGGGCAGCAAAAAAAGTGACGCCTGCTAGCGTGCGGCACTTTTGTAGAACATTGATTTGATTGAGCATATACATAGTTTTTTGTGTGTTGTTATTCGTAGTACTTGAACGTTCTGATAATGTTATAGGCGTAAGTTTTGTCGGTTCCCTTTACTGAGTTTTGCTTCACGGTGACGGTGGCATGGGTCCAGTTGCCGTGGTCGTCGTATTGGGTATAGTGAAAGTATTTGTGTACGCCGATTTCGTGTTCGCCCGTCTCGCCCGCAAGGTGTTCCCAGTTGGTATGCCACACCTCGAGGGTGTCATGGTTTGCATCGTAGCGATAGTGTGTGTCCTCATAATGTTTGTCTCCAATACGCACTCTTTCCAATCGTCCATGTCTGTTGTAGTCGAAAGTCTCTGCCTTGTCGGTATGCCAGGACTGTATTTTCTTCAATAACCGGCCTTGGTTGTCGTACACATACCATGTGGTGTCCTCCCAAACCGAGGCACAGGTCAGCACTCGGCATTGAGCGTCGCAAGTCACGAGAAAGTCCGTTACATCGTTGCCCTCGGTCGGGTCAGCACTGAATCCATATTCCTCATAACCCAAAAGGCAGCCGTTCTTGTCATAAAAGAACACAATGCTGTCCTTCCATCCATCGGAGAAGCTTGCCACATAATAGACCAGCTGTCCGTTGCCGTCATACTCATAGTGGTAGTTGGTCTGATAGATGTTATCCATAATGGACATATCAGTCCGCAGCCCCTGCTTGTTATACGCCTCTGCCGTGGTGACAAAGAACCGGTTGGCAGAGTCCATGCAAAACTCCGTGTGCTGCACCGTCTCCACCCGTCCCCGATAGCCCATCTCCTCCGCACTAACCCGCCGCGTCACCTCGCTCTGCCCCTGCACCGCAAAAGGCAGAAGTAGTAAACAAATAATACAGGCATAGAGTACATTCATAGTTGAATCATTTTAAAGTGAAACAGCGATATTGATATGACTGTCTATAGCTTTTCTTTAACTCTTCCGACAGGAAAGAGCGTTCTATCAATCCCAAGGCAAGAAGCGATACCTTTGCGAAGGTGTCAACCTCACGCTTGACCATTCTGTCGGGCAGGCCGATTCTTCTGCCGAATTCCTCAAAATCGGTTCGGTCAACGGTGTGAGTGTCGGTCATCCTCATACCTTCCTTGAACAGGCCTTTCTCTAACGCAAAGATTTGAGGGGTGCGTAGATGCAGGCTTGTATTGATGAGGTCGTAGGCTGGCGCAAGGCGGTAGTCGCCGTTTCCACGGTCTATCAGGGAGAAGTTCTTCAAGTGTGCATCATCGTTCAGTGTGATGTAGTTGAAAAGAACCACACGGAAGAATCGCAGCAAATCCACCTGGGCAGCCCGTACATAGCGCCGTATAATGTCGGCACAGTCTTCATAACTCAATACACCGTACTTGTAGTTGGTGCCTCCGTTGGCTTTCGTTAGCCCTGCCAGTGATGCAAAGTCCTCTTGCGGGTATTTCGAGCCATCTGGAGCGGTGTCGAACCGTTTGGTAATATAGGCAGCTTCGCCGTCGCGAAAAAAACACAGCGCATTGGCGGCGGTCTCAATCCCGTATGCTTGTGCCGCCATCTGCATGGTGAGGTGTTCGTTGGCCGGACAGTATTTGCGTTCCAGCAATGCGTATGACACCGGCGCGGGTTTCAGGATATACTCTCCCCTTTCACCTTCCTTGGGTTTCCTTAACGAGCCTTCACTTAACACGAGCGACCCTTTGGGCTGCACACCCGAGAGCGAGATGCGACCGATATGCTCAGCATAGTCGGTGGAATCGGCACTGTTGTTATTGGGGCTGTCGAAATCAAGTATATGCGACACCTGTTTTCCTCCAAACAATTTGCGACAGGCTTCGGGGGAGTAGGTGTTATAGCCTTCCTTTAGTGTAGAGGGACAAAATTTCAATTCTTCCATTATACTATTGGTTTAATGGTTACGGCTCCGATAGTGTCGGTCTGGGCTGTAGCAAGCAGTATGCCAAAATCGTCATTCTCGTCGATATGCAGCAGCTGTGACTGAAGCTTGCGGTTGGCACCCTCCGAGAGCATATTGAAAAAGAACGGAAACAGGTAGTCCGACTTGTATTCCTCTTTCCGCAATGGCATGGTGAGACATACAGGTCTGCCCTTATAGTCATCGTCATAGGAGAACGTGTACTGTCCGCTGTCATCCTCCTGAAGGATGCCAGCTTCTGTGCCGTTTACATATACCTTACCTTGTCTCATACTCCATCACTTTAGGTTTAATCTCAAGCTGTAGCCCGATAGTGTCAAGAATATCCAGCAAAGTGGTTATCTGTGGGTTTCCTTCACCGCGTTCAATGGCCACAAGGGTGTTAACGGCAACCCCCGAAAGCTCCGAAACGGTGCGCTGGTTCACCCCCAGCACCGCCCGACGCTCCCTGATAATCTGTCCAATTTCCTTCAAGTCCATAATACCAATATATTGCGATTTCCGCTGCAAAAGTACAACTTTTTTTTCAATCAACAAAATATAATCGCAATATATTGCGATTTTTCAAAACAAAACACAAGGCTTGTGACACACCTTATATTAAGATTATCGCACAAACGTTACTATGTTGGCTTTTACATCCATTTCTTTTTCTTTATTTCGACTACCAATTGTTTCTCTATTATTCCCTGAGAACCGCAGTATTTAGAAAACTCCGGTTCATTGACAATTGGAATACCTATACCTATTATCTCGCCCCCATCTCCTTGTAGTTGTAGTGGTGAGGATGGCACAATGGTACTGGTGCTTGACTCCTTTTGTTCTATTGGATAGAGTAATGCACAATGCCGAGCAGGCAGAACGTGCATATAGGTTATCATCTGGAACAAATCCTCTCGGCTGATATTGTCTACTTCTTGGTCTAATTGTTTGTATTTTGCATCCAACACAAACGAGGTTTCTGCAACGTCAGTTTTCCTGTAAAAATCTGGATAGAGACTTTTTCTTTTATTCTTATATAGAAGAATTCCGTTCTCTCCAGTCTTATTCTTTGCATGTGTAATCTCCAGCCTCGCTTTGGAAAATATGATACCCAAGTATTCTTCCCAGAGCCAGGCACCGTCAAATAAAACACCATAAATTTTATCCTTTTCCTGTCCATATTTTAATGCTTCGTGTCTGAGTATCTGAAGGCAAATTTTCTGCAATGCAGTGTATTCAGAATAGTATGGATGGGTAACAGGACGCAGGTTAAGATTTATTATTCTGTTGCGGTCTCTGGAATTGTATGTTGGGGTGGCTTGCGTCATTGTCATGACGGCATCTTTAGTCTCTTGGTCACAGTTCAATACTCCATTACCCATTGGGTGAATTTTGATGTATTCTATCGTGTGCCGAATCAACTCTGTCACCTCATTGTCATAGGTATGTTCACGTGTCGAATACGCCACCGTTCCACGGAAAGGTATATTATCCCTGATATGCCGGCTCACATCGATAGACCCGCGTATATTAGAATCATTGTAATCGAACCGTCTGTATTTCTTATATATGCCTTGCCGTAGTGCTTTCTTGAGAAAGTATGGAAACAGGTAGAGCAAGAAGTCAAATATCGGCTGGCTACTGGTCGTATGCTTAATGTCAAACAGGTTGATGGCAAACACCCTCTGCAGCATATAGTGCAGGAAGTAGTCTTCGCCATCTGTTTTTGAGAAGCGGGAAATGATGTCCACTTGAGTGTCGTTCACACCGACAAATCCCATTATATTGCCTGTAGAAATGCTGTCATCATGAAAGCCGATAATCCTGCCTTCGCCCACATCATCCCCATAGTAGCCCAAGTCTCTTGGAAAAACCAACAGATTCGGGCGTTTATCACCTTTTAAGTCTTTAATCTGAGCATTGGCTATACGCTGCAAATCCTTTCGAGTATTGTCATCAATTGCATCATGGCAATACCCTATATCACTCTCATGGGTGATTTCTACTGCCACGTGGTTGTCTGTAATACGTAGACGGCTCATGACGGGATGCTATCTGACTTTTCAAAAGCTTTTCTTAATGCATCTAGTTTTTCTTCGGCATCCGGCATCCCACGAAGGTATTCAAACAGCAATCCTTTCAAATGATAGTCCCAAAGTTTGTCATAATCAAATGTGCCATCATCTTTTTTGTAATTGGCTAATTTCAAGAAGTAGCTAGCACCGATGTGATATGCTGAGGATAGTCCTTCTATACCCTTTTTGTCTGAATTATTCTTGTCTTTTGGGCATATTGCTTCATTCAATTTGTTCATGCGATCTATTATTTCGTCGACTTTTTCGCTCAATGCTGGTTCAGATTTGAGCATCTGCTGGCTTTCCTTGGCCGTAACCTCTTTGAAAGCGAACCTGCGGCGGAAAGCAAAATCCATACTTTCAACACTGCGGTCAATATCATTCATAGTGCCAATGATATAGACATTCTCTGGTACATAGAAGCCATCGTAAAAGACATCTTTTTCCTCCACAAGCTTCTGATATTGTGTTTTCACTCTTCCGGCTGTGCCTCTGTAGCCTGGGTCTATCGAAAAGAATAGCTCTCCAAATATCTTAGAGATCTCACCGCGATTGATTTCATCAATAATGAAGACATACGGAGACTTCTCATTATCATCAGAATAATTATCTAATATATATTTCCCGATAGTGGGTAAATAAGTCTCATGTTTTGGATCATATTCCTGTGTCTGAAGATAAAGTATAATATTGTCATCTGTTAAGTGATATTTATTACCTGAAGAGGCTATTGCATATATCTGGCCGTCTTCTAATTCAAAAGATATCTCTTTGCTTGAACGAAGAGACATTATAGGGTGATTGGGGAAATTATTCTTACACCATTCAAGCATCTTAGTAGCATCACTCCGCGTGATTTTAATGGAAGCATGTTCAATGGCATCTTTGCAAAAGGATTTGAATACACCATCACGTCTTGCGAAGCCGACATTCCCATTGTTATCATTATTAGGTCTTAAACCTTCCACAAAATCAGTATAATCATAGCTAGGGTGAAACTGAACAAAACCACACTGCTCCTTCATTTTTTTCTTTTCTTCATCCGAAGCAGTTTTTTCGTCATACTCTTTCCCAAGTATCATTTGTGCCGCAATCTGCTTAGCCAAATAGGTTTTTCCAGTGCCTGGTGCACCAGTTAGTATTATGTTGTGGTTAACCTCCAGCAACTTGATATAATCCATATACTTCATGTTTTCACAGTATGTAACAATTATCTCATAATAAAAATTAAAGAAATCAGCCAAACTATCTGTTGGATTGTCATTCCCATCAAACAATCCAAGCTCTTTTATGGTGTAACTTTTTCCTAGATTATCCCAACTACCTCTCTCCCAATATTCATATATACCTAAACTTTCCACATCGGTATCTTTCCATTTGGCAATAATGTTTAATCCAGTACTAACGTTTGTTTCTGTATCTCTCCAATTTAAGTAAGAACCACGAGAAGCATAATTGTCAGATCTGATATTAATACATAATTGGTATCTGCCATAGCTATCCCAATTACTCACCTGTTCTTGAATCCGTTCGCCTTTGTAACCTTGACCAGAGTATCTAAAGACATTGTTGTCTTTGAGTGGTTTAATATATTTTATGTATCCAATATCACTCTCATCTTTTGTTAGTCCATAATGGAGATGCGAAACAAAATATTCAAGGATACACTTGAATTTCTTCAGATATTCATTAGTTCGTTCTTGACTATCCATGATTAGATTGTTCTTTTACGATGCAAAATAATTATTATTTCTAATAACGTTACATCATTATCATTTTATCCTTCAAACAATATTATTGCATCTAAGTAAATAACTATGTATCATAATATTCTAATACACCAATACATTTTTTCGGACGTATTCACGATGCAAAGATACATTTTTTTGGACGAATATTGGAATAAAAAGTACATTTTTTCGGACGACCAACGGAGCAAAAACTACATTTTTCTGGACGAATGAGGGTTTGGGTGTACCATTCTTAAGATATAAAAAGAGGGTTTGCACATTGGTTAGCAAACCCTCTTTATTCATAAAAGACAGCATCAACCCAAGGCCTCTATCTGGGCTTTGAGGGCGGCTATCTTGCTTTCGGCGTCGGCTTTCTTCTGGCGCTCGACGGCGACAACCTTTTCGGGGGCGCCGTTGACGAACTTCTCATTACTGAGTTTCTTCATCACGGTGGCAAGGAAGCCTTCGGCATACTTCAGCTCTTCGTTGAGCTTTTTCAGTTCTGCCTCCTTGTCGATGTTGAGGCTGACAGGCACAAAGCACTCGGTGGTGCTGACCATGAAGCTCAGTGCGCCTTCCACCTTGTCGGTGACGGACTCGATCTTGCCCACGTTGCCCAGCTTGCAGATGATGCCGTTGAACATGGCAGGGCAATGGCCTTTGATATAAAGGTCCAGCACCTCCTTGGGCGAAAGGCCTTTGCTGTTGCGCAGGTTGCGGACACCAGCGATAATCTCGCGTGCCATCTCGAAGTCGTCGAGCATACGCTGGTCGTAGAACACGCTGTGGGGCATGTGCTGCACCATGATGCTGGAGCCCTCGGGACGGTCGGCCAGGGCATGCCATATCTCCTCGGTGACGAAAGGCATGAAGGGGTGCAGGATACGCATCAGGCGGTCGAAGATACCAAGTGTTGCCTCGTATGTCTCGCGGTCGATGGGTGTGCCGTAGGCTGGCTTGATCATCTCCAGATACCAGGAGCAGAAATCATCCCAAACGAGCTTGTAGCTCTTCATGAGGGCCTCGCTCAGGCGGAACTCGTCGAAGTCCTTCTCAATTTCTTCCAGCACTTGCGCCATGCGCATCTCCATCCACTGGACGCTGACGTTGTTGTTGTAGAGGGTGTCGGACTGGTCAGACTTGTCGGACTTGTCAGACTTGTCGGAGCCGTCCGAAACCTCCCAACCCTTCACCAGACGGAGGGCGTTCCATATCTTGTTGGAGAAGTTGCGGCCTTGCTCGCAGATGCTCTCGTCGAAGGGGATGTCGTTGCCCGCGGGGGCGGTGAGCAGCATACCCATACGCACACCGTCGGCGCCATACTTCTCAATCAGCATGATGGGGTCGGGGCTGTTGCCCAGACTCTTCGACATCTTGCGGCCAAGTTTGTCGCGCACGATACCCGTGAAATAGACATGGTGGAAAGGCACCTCCTTGCGGTACTCCTCGCCTGCCATAATCATACGTGCCACCCAGAAGAAGATGATATCGGGAGCGGTGATAAGGGTATCGGTGGGATAATAGTATTTAATCTCCTCGTTGTCGGGGTTGCGGATACCGTCGAACAGACTGACAGGCCACAGCCAGCTGCTGAACCAGGTGTCGAGCACATCTTCGTCCTGACGCAGGTCGTCGGCACTCTTCACGACTCCGGGGTGTTTCTCGCAGGCCAGACGATAAGCCTCTTCGCGTGTGGCGGCCACCACCACCTCGCTCTTGCCATCCACATCGTAGTAGTAGGCGGGGATGCGGTGACCCCACCACAACTGACGGCTGATGCACCAGTCCTTGATGTTCTCCAACCAGTGGCGGTAAGTGTTCTTGAACTTGGCGGGGTGGAACTGGATGGTGTCGTCCTCCACCACTTCGAGAGCCTTCTTGGCCACATCGCTCATGCGCATAAACCACTGGGCCGAGAGCTTGGGTTCAATGACTGCATCGGTGCGCTCGGAATGACCCACATTATTGGTGTAGTCCTCAATCTTCTCAATCAGACCGGCCTCCTCGAGGTCCTTGACAATCTGCTTGCGGCAGGCAAAGCGGTCCATGCCTGCATACTGCAGACCGTGTTCGTTGAGGGTACCATTGTCGTTGAAGATGTCGATGGTCTCAAGGCTGTATTTCAATCCGAGGTTGTAGTCGTTGATGTCGTGTGCAGGAGTGATTTTCAATGCACCGGTACCGAACTCACGGTCGACATACTCGTCCATGATAATCTTCACCGCACGGCCCACACCGGGGATGACCACACTCTTGCCCTTCAAAGCAGTGTAGCGCGGGTCTTCGGGATGCACACAGACAGCGGTATCGCCAAGGATGGTCTCGGGACGGGTAGTGGCCACCACAATGTACTGGCCTTTCTCATCCTGCTTGATGCCGGACTGTTCAGACAAGTCGGACAAGTCAGACCCGTCCGACAAGTAATATCTCAGATAATAAAGTTTACCGTGGCTCTCTTTATAGATAACCTCCTCGTCGCTGACAGCGGTCAGGGCTTGGGGATCCCAGTTCACCATACGCACGCCGCGATAGATGAGGCCCTTGTTGTAGAGGTCGACGAAAACACGGATGACGCTCTCATAGCGGACATCGTCCATGGTGAAGGCGGTGCGGTCCCAGTCGCACGAGGCACCCAGCTTACGCAGCTGCTTGAGGATGATGCCACCATACTTCTCCTTCCACTCCCATGCATACTCCAAGAACTTGTCGCGCGTCAAACTGCGTTTGTCGATGCCGCGTTCTTTGAGCATGGCGACCACCTTGGCCTCGGTGGAGATGCTGGCGTGGTCGGTGCCGGGTACCCAGCAGGCATTCAAGCCCAGCATACGGGCACGGCGTATCAGCACATCCTGAATGGTGTTGTTGAGCATGTGGCCCATGTGCAGCACACCCGTCACATTGGGCGGGGGTATCACAATAGTATAAGCCTTGCGGTTGTCGGGTTCTGAATGAAAGATTTTTTTCTCCAGCCAATAGGAATACCATTTCTCCTCAACAATGCTGGGGTCGTACTTCGGTGCGATTGACATTTAAATGAAAATTGAGAATTGAATATTGATAACTAAATAGAATTGAGAATTGAAAATCAAGAATCATCTGGATACACTCACAGCCATTTCCCGATTTTCAATTCTCAATTCTCAACTACACTCAGACCTCCCAAGTGTCGCCGGAGTTGAGCAGGTCATCCACGCACTTGTACTTGCCGTTGGCCTTGCACTCGTCCATCTGGTTCTCGTACAACTCGGTGTAGGAAGGTTTCTCGACATTGCGGATAACACCAAGAGCCACAGGCAGGTCGCCACTCATGCGGGCCAGCATCATGTGGATGCCGGTGTCCTCAGTGTCCTCATGGTGAATCATGATATCATCAATGGTGATGCCGTTCTCGCCGATAGTGACGGCCTCGAGGCAACGTCCATTGAAACGGATACCTTTGTTCTTCTCCTTGCCGAAAATCATGGGCTTGCCATTCTCAAGCACAATGGTGCGGTCGTCGCGCACGGCACGGTCGGTAATGGCGGCATGAGTCTTATCGTTAAAGATCATGCAGTTCTGCAATACCTCCACCACGCTGGTGCCGTCGTGCTTGGCAGCGGCTTCCATCACCTGGCTGGTGAGTGCGGGCACACAGTCGAGCGAACGGGCGAAGAAGGTACCCTGGGCACCCATCACCAACTCACCGGGGTTGAAGGGGTAGTCGATAGTGCCAAAGGGAGAGGTTTTGGTCACCTGTCCGAACTTGGTGGTAGGGCTGTACTGACCCTTTGTCAAGCCGTAAATCTCGTTGTTGAAGATAGTGATGTTGAAGTCCTGATTGCGGCGGACAGCATGGATAAGGTGGTTGCCACCGATAGCCATGGAGTCGCCGTCGCCCATATTCACCCAGACGCTCAGCTCGGGGTTGGCCAGTTTCACACCCGTGGCGATGGCGCAAGCACGGCCGTGGATGCTGTGGAAACCGTAGGTGTCCACATAATAAGGAATACGCGAGGAGCATCCGATACCGGACACCATGCAGATATTCTCCTTCTTGTGGCCGGTCTTGGGGAAGGTGTTCAACAGGGAGGAAAGAATGGCGTGGTCGCCGCATCCTGGGCACCATTTTACCATCTGGTCGCTGGTGAAATCAGCCTTTGTATATTCTTTGTCCGCTTTGGGAACGAAATGTCTCTGTGCCATGACTTATTCTCCTAAAATTTTGGTGAAACATTCTTTAAGCTCGCCAACCTCGAAAGGCAGACCCATAATCTTGTTGTACTGCTGCATGGGGCACTCGGGGAACTGGGTGCGCAGGTAGCCGGCAAACTGACCGTTGTTCAGCTCGCAAACCACAATCTTTTTGTAATTGCGCAAGATGTCGCCGGTGTTCTTAGGCAGCGGGCAGATATAGTTGAAGTGGGTATAGGCCACTTTCTTGCCTTCGTTGTTCAGCTCTTCCACAGCCAAGGTGATAGCACCTGCGGTGCCGCCCCAACCGATAACGAGCAGGTCAGCGTCGGGGTTGCCAGTCACCTCTTGATTGGGGATGTAGTTGGCCACGCGGTTCACCTTCTCCTGACGGTTGTAGGTCATCAGGGCGTGGTTCTCCGGGTCGGTGCTGAGAGGACCGTCGGGGCATTTCTCAAGACCCCCTACGCGGTGGCGCAGACCTTCCATGCCGGGCAGAGCCCATTCGCGGGCAAAGGTCTCGGGGTCTCGGCGGAACGGACGGTAGTTCGGGTCGTTGGGCTTGGCCAGACGAGGAGTGATGCTCGGCAGGTCAGCGACCTTCGGAATGCGGAACAGCTGAGAGCCGTTGCCCAGATAGCCGTCGGTAAGCAGGATGACGGGAGTCATGTGCTCCAAAGCCAGTTTGGCTGCGGTGTAAGCCCAGTAGAAGCAGTTGGCGCTGCTCGAGGCGGCGACAACGATAAGGGGAGCCTCACCGTTACGGCCATAGAGAGCCTGGTTCAAGTCACTCTGTTCGGTCTTGGTGGGCAGACCAGTGGAGGGACCGCCACGTTGGACATCGACCACTACCAAAGGCAGCTCAGTCATCACAGCAAGACCCAAAGCCTCGCTCTTCAGCGACAGACCGGGACCGGAAGTGCTGGTGCAGGCCAGGGCGCCGGCATAGCTGGCACCGATAGCGGAGCAGACACCTGCAATCTCATCCTCGGCTTGGAACACGCGAGCACCCAAAGCCTTGTGCTTTGACAGCTCGACCATCACGTCCGTAGCGGGAGTGATAGGATAGCTGCCAAGGAACAGGCGGCGTCCGCTACGCTCAGAAGCAGCCAGCAGACCCCAAGCGGTTGCCACATTACCGGTGATATTGCGGTAGCGGCCCTTGGGCATCTCGGCGTGGGCGACTTCGAAGATATGGGAGTGGATAACCTCCAGTTTGTCGGCATACTCATAACCCTCACTCAGCACAGCCTTGTTCAGCTTGATGACATCGGGTTTCTTGGCAAACTTGCGCTCCAGATAAGCAAAGGTCTGGTCAAGTTTCTTGTGCGTCATATAGAAGATGATACCCAGTGCAAACATATTGCGGCACTTGTCGGCAGTCTTCTTGTCAGCACCCTGTTCCTGACCGATGCGGGCGGTGAACGATGTGATGGGGGCCTTGATGATGGTATAGGCGTGCTCCATCTCGTCGGTGAAGGGATTCTCCTTGTAGCCGGCCTTTTCCATAGCCTCGTCGGTGAAGGTGTCGATATCCACAATCACCGAAGCACCCTTCTTTGCCCACTTCAGATTCGACTTGAAGGAAGCAGGGTTCATAGCCACGAGGATGTCGCACTTGTCGCCCGAGCTGTAAATATGGTTACCTACATGCACCTGATAGCCCGATACGCCAGCGATGGTGTTGTGCGGGGCACGGATCTCGGCGGGATAGTCGGGGAAGGTGGCGATGTCATTCCCCGTCAGGGCAGAAGCATCGGAAAAGAGCGTTCCCGACAGCTGCATTCCGTCGCCGGAATCGCCGGCAAAGCGGACAACGAGGTCATCTTTATTAACTATCTGATCTTTTGACATATTAGAATGTTTTAGATAAATATTGCTTGATTTGTTTGAGATGCAAAGATACAAAAAAATATCCACATATTATTACTGAATATTATAAATAAAAACAACATCACGTGTTCATATTTCACCAACAGACACATATCCAACAGCATACGCCAATAAAACATATTACTATATATCATGTTAATCTTGGAAGAACCTACTTTTGCAGGATAAACGGCACATGTGCGGCAAACTTGGAGATTCACTTTCTCGTCACTTCTCCCCTCCCCTTTTTTCGAACCATATTCTGACAACAGTACATCCCCATTGCGGACACTCCCAAAATGTAATCTCTCTATGGAAATAAAACAAAGGCCCACCTAGCATAACCCATCTTTCAAACAGCCACAGAACCGAGCAGCAACACAACCAAGAATGCCATCCGGGGCATTCCCATCGGAAAGGAAGTTTTAATTTGAGGAGCTTTTTAAAGAAAAAAAACGGATAGATGTCATTTTTTTTGTACCTTTGCAAAAAAATATGCACCAATGAAAACGATACTAAACACCGTTTTGCTGGCGTTAATATTACTGACATCCAGCCATTTCGCCATTGGACAGGTATCCCGCCCTGTAGTTTACAAGAGCGGCAATGTGTACCATGGCGCTTTTGACAAGTTCACCCGACCGAACGGCTTCGGAACAATGGACTTCCCCAACGGCGACAAATACGAAGGCGAGTGGGTGAAGGGAAAGTACCACGGCAAGGGAGTCTACATCTATGCCGACGGGGGAAGACTGGAAGGCTCGTGGGAGAATGGAAAGATGGTAGGTCCAGGCGTGATATACTTCCCAAACGGCGACGTAATTGAGGCCGACTTCACCGACGGCACCTCGCAAACTGGCAAAGGCAAATTCACCTATGCCAACGGTTGTGTCTATGAGGGCGACCTCGTGGACGGTGTACCAGAAGGCGAAGGCAAAAAAGTGTGGCCAAACGGAGCCACCTATACCGGACAATGGCACAAAGGGGCCATGAGTGGACAGGGCGAATACGTCTTTGAAAACGGCGCCCGCTACAAAGGTTCGTGGGCCAACGGCCGCTACAACGGCGAAGGCACCTACACCACCAGCACTGGCAAGGTGACCCACGCCATCTATAAGAACGGAAAAGTGGAAAAGGAAATCGAAGACTAACTATACATTATTTTATTATGCGCAAAATCATTATCATCTTGGCAATACTGTTTGCATCAGTACAAACAAATGGACAACAAGTGAGCCTGAACACCAATGGCAAGTGCGACGGCATCACCCAAGTAGAACTGCAGAAAATGCAGCGGGCCAAGTCTGGCAAAGAAGAGATACGGCTTTTGGCCAAAGTCAGAGACGGGTTCGACGCGCGTACACTCGCATCACAAGGCATCACCGTCGGAACCAAAGCCGGCAACATCGTCACTCTGCGCCTGCCCCTGAACAAACTTTCACTGCTGCAGTCCTCACCCGATATTCTACAGTACAGCATTTCGCAGAAAATCTTCCCCACCATGGACCGTACACGTGTCGACACCCGTACCGATAGTGTACAGCAAGGTCTCGGACTCCCCCGCGCCTACACAGGCAAGGATGTGCTGATAGGCATCACCGATTGGGGATTCGACTACAAGCACCCCAACTACAACAACAACGGTGCCGACAATCGCCGCCTGTTGCGTGCTTGGGACCAGTTCAGACTTAAAGGACCAGCCCCACAGGGGTATGACTATGGTACCGAAATAGTGGGTCGCCACGACCTTCTCGAAGCCGGCGGCGACACATCGGGATTGTATGGCTACGCCACCCACGGCACCCATGTGGCCGGTATATGTGCAGGCAGGGGCATCGAGGGCAGATACCGTGGTCAGGCTCCCGACGCCAACCTGCTGTTTGCATCGTTCTATCTCGACCTTCCTTCATGGATTGACGCTGTGGGCTGGATGAAGAACGTGGCCAAAGAGGAAGGCAAACGTCTTGTTGTCAACAACAGCTGGGGCATGTACACACTTGGCCCCATCGACGGCACCTCGCTGGCAAGCCAGGCCATCAACAACCTCTGCGACAGCGGTATCGTCTTTGTCACCAGCGGCGGAAACTGCGGAGACGACAAGTTCCACATCTCCAACACATTCAACCCCTCCAACACCGACACCATCCGCACCATCGCACGTTATTATGGCTATCAGGAAATCGGCGAAGCCATCACCTTCTGGGGCGAGCCTGGCAAACACTTCGACGTGTCGTTTGCCATGTTCAACGAGAACGATTCTGTCTGCATGCCTTGGGTGAGTACTAACGACAACGGCGCACACCCGTGGGTGCATTTCACCGACGGAGTTTACTACCTGGACAGCACCATGGTGGCATCAAACGGTGACAGACTACACTTTGAGCTGATAGTGGAAAGCTCAAACATATACAACGGACGCCCTCATGTGATACTGAATGTAGACAAAAATACCTCATACGGCATCCTTGTGGCTTTCACGGCAAACGAGGGTACCGTCCACGCTTGGAATGTATGCATATTGGAGAACGGTGCCGGCAACATGGGTGCCTCATTTTCCAATAACTCACTGCCCTACCTCACTGCCGGCGACAACCGTTGTGGCATCGGCGAACCTGCATGTGCCGAGGGAGCCATTGCTGTTGCTGCTCATGCTGCCCTCACCACACGAAACGATGGCACCGTCATCCCCGGCATGTTGGCCAGTTTCTCGAGCAAAGGCCCCGTGATTGACGGCCGCCGCAAGCCTGAAATCTCTGCCCCCGGAACCAACGTGGTCTCCTCCATCAGTTCTTACTCCGACGAGACCTATCAACCCCGAATGTCTTTCGAGCATGGCGGTAGGACATATATTTGGTCCGCCATGTCTGGCACCTCCATGTCGGGTCCTGCCGTGACGGGAATCGTAGCCTTGATGCTTGAGGCCAACAAGGACCTCACCCCTTCTCAAGTGAGGGACATCCTGTGCCAAACCGCCTACAACGACAGAGAGACCGGTCCCCTGCATGCCAACGACAGCATGAGCGATGCTTGGGGCTGGGGCAAGGTGAATGCCTTAGCAGCTGTAAACGAAGCCCTGGCACGTGTCGACATCCAGCAGGCTGACGAAAACTGGTTTGAGAAGTCGCTGCAAGTGTACCCCAACCCTGCCAGCGAAAGAATCACTATCATGACCGGCCGCCACACTCCCGAGAAAGTAACCATCTACGCAATCAACGGCACAGAGATGATGAGCCTTGATGTGGTGATGGAGGCCTCTGTGGACATTTCCAGTCTTCCCCTCGGAGTGTATGTGCTGAAATGCGGCGCCCGAACCGCCCGTATAGTACGTCAATAATACTACAAGACGAATGTTAAAAGCCTTTCGCAACAATGATATCATTGTCCAGATAATCGTCATTCTGGCGGTGGCGGGACTGATGTGGGCAAAAAGTTTTGCCTACCCCCTTTCCACTCCCCCGTCGGGTGGCGGCAGCCTGTTTTACTGGCTGACGGGCGCAATGAGTCCCACCCTGGCCACGGTGCTGGGCTTTGTGTTGATGTTGGTAGAGGGAGTTTTGCTCACCAGCATATTATATCGCCATAAACTGATAGGTCAGGGCACCTTGCTTCCGGTGCTGTTCTTTGTGATAGCCATGAGCCTTGGTCGGCCCTCGCTCACCCCCGTCATGCTCGGCACCCTCTTCCTGCTGGTAGCCATTGACCAACTGCTTATCACCAGCACTCTCCTCTCCATCGGTCTTGACAAGACTTTCGGAGCAGCAGCCTGCGTAGGCCTGTCCATCGTACTCTGTCCCACCATGGTTGTGTTTGTCATTCCCGTCATCATCAGCATGTTCAATTTCAGTCTCTACAGCTGGCGCGACTGGGCCATGTTCATCCTTGGCCTGCTCGCCCCATGGATTATTGTGGAGACCTACTACTGGCTGTGCGACGAGATGTTCTATCGCAACTACCTGCTGTGGTACACCGTCACCGACATCCATCTGTCGGCATGGGGCAATGTGCTACAGTGGATATGGAGTATCCTCTTCCTGCTCTTGCTGGTGTGCGGCCTGTTCAAGGTGATAGGCTCAAGCCGCAACCACAATATCAACTTCAACAAGAATATTACCACGCTGTTGCTGTTCACCATCGGCAGTGTCGGACTGACCTTGTATACACAGCTCTTCCCTGTTCCTGCCGAAGCATACGCCATCCCCTTTGCCTGCTGTACCACCTATCTGTTTGCCAACGGGAGCTCAACGGGTAGCTTCTCATCTCGGCGCAACGACATCTGGATTAATGTGGCCTTTGTGGTGATCGTGGTCTTCTTTGCTGTGATAAACATGATAACACCTATTGCGTAAGAAATGCTGAAAAGTCAATACACCCCCGATTTGATTGAATGCGGATGCGACGAGGCCGGCCGCGGCTGCCTTGCCGGTGCCGTCTTCGCTGCGGCGGTGATTCTGCCCAAAGACTACAGCAACGCAACCCTTAACGACTCGAAACAGCTCACCGAGCGGCAACGCTATGCCCTCAGAACAGAAATTGAACACGATGCTCTGGCCTGGGCAGTGGCAAGCGTCAGCGCCTCGGAGATAGACAAGACCAACATCCTGCGAGCCTCGATGCATGCAATGAACATGGCAGTGGCCCAGCTTGACATCACACCCGAGCTGCTGCTAATCGATGGCAACCGTTTCTACAACGAAGGGCGGATACCTTACTTCACCATCGTCAAGGGGGATGGAAAATACATGTCGATAGCAGCTGCCTCGATTCTCGCCAAGACCTATCGCGACGACTATATGAACGAACTGAACGCTCAATATCCTCAGTACGGATGGGACAAGAACAAAGGCTATCCCACCGCCGCACACTACGCAGCTCTGGCCCAGCACGGTCCTTCTCCCGTCCACAGGATGACTTTTAAACTTTCCCACATTGACTCGGGCAATGCCACAAAACGCGCCCCGAAAACAACCAATAGGACAGCATGAACGTAGTAGAGAAAATAAGGGAGCAATATAAAAACAACATGATGCAGGAACTTGTGGTCAAACCCCACAGGAAGCGCATCATGCATCTCGACGACGTGCGCAGCATCGGAGTGATAGCCCATGGGCTTACCGACACCGAACAGATTACCCTCAGCCAGTTCACCCACCACATGACCAACCGCGGGAGCATGGTAAGGAAAATTGAACTGCCCATTAACGCCGACGAACTACTTGACAAATACGGTCTTCCAAAGCCCGACTTCATGCAGTTGTTTACTAGCTACCACTACGACGTACTAATCGACACCACTACGGGCAGCGACCTTTATGGCCCTTATGTCACCCTCAACGCCTCTTCAAGTCTGCGCGTAGGCTATGGCGGGACGCCCCCTGCAACAGCCCCCGGCACATCCGCCGACAAACCCGCACCCAAAGCCTACCTCAACATCTACGACCTCATCATCCTCGGCAACCAACCCTACGAGCTGTCGCATTACTTGACCAACATACTCGAATACCTCGTCATGATCAAAAAAAGTTAGAATAAAATAATACAAGATATGAAGAATCCATTTGTCGGAACGGGTGTAGCCCTTGTGACCCCCTTCCGTAAACAAGAGACCATCGACTTCAGCAAACTGGAGAAGCTTATCGACGACATCATCGACAACGGAGTCGACTATATCGTCGCCTTGGGCACTACCAGCGAGGCCGCTACCATGACCGATACCGAACGTCACGCCCTGCAAGACTTTATCGTCGAATGCGTGGGTGGACGCTGTCCCATCATGCTGGGACTGGGTGGCAACAACACCCTGGCCGTCCGCGATGCAATCGCCAACACCAATTTCGACGGCATCAGCGGTATCCTGTCAGTGGCCCCTTACTATAACAAACCCAACCAACGTGGACTGGCTCAGCACTTCAAACATGTCGCCGAGGCTTCACCCGTACCGGTGATTGTGTATAACGTACCAGGACGCACCGGAGTGAACATGACTGCCGAGACAACCCTGTCGCTGGCACGCGAATGCCCTAATATCGTTGGCATCAAGGAGGCTTCGGGAAACCTGACCCAAGTCATGCAGATACTTCACGACAAACCCGACGACTTTGCAGTGATTTCCGGCGACGACTCGCTCACACTGCCCATGGTGCTGATGGGTGCTCAAGGTGTGATATCTGTGATAGCCAACTCCATGCCCAAAGAGATGTCAACCATGGTTCGCCATGCATTGAAAGGGGATGTCAAGAAGGCCGTACCGCTTCATTTCCGTCTGCTGCCGCTCATGAATGCCATTTTTGAAGAGGGCAATCCCTCAGGCATCAAAGCCCTGCTCGAAATCCAAGGCAAAATAGGGAACACGCTGAGACTACCGCTTGTGAAGGTGAGTAAACCCCTTTACAACAAACTATCCTCACTATATGAAGAGTTTAACGGATAAAGCCCGCGAGGTGTTTGCAAACGACCTGTACGCCACTCAGGCCACAGGCGTGGTGATTGAGAGTGTCGAGCCAAGGTTTGCAATCTGCAGTCTCAAGCTGAACAACACCCACCGCAATGCCATGGGTGCCGTAATGGGTGGCGTAATGTTCACCCTTTCCGACCTTGCATTTGCCGCAGCGGCCAACAGCCAATGTCTGGAAGAGGACCGCGAGATAGAATGGGTATCGCTCAGCAGCAATATCCAATTCCTCTCACAACCCAAAGGCGACACCCTTCAAGCCCGTACCGAGCTTATCAAACAGGGACAAACCACTTGCGTCTACCACATCATTGTTTCCGACTCGTCTGGCCGTACCGTTTCCATCATCACCACAACAGGCATCCGCATACCCGTAATACCCTTTTGAACAAAGAAACCACAGAACAGTTTACCATCTCAACCACCTGCAACATATCATGACTATCCAAGAATTGCAACTTCCAGTACTTGACGCATTCAACCGTTTCAAATCAGAATACTCCCATTGTATCAAAGGCGGCAACGAGGGCCGCTATCCCTCGATTATTGCCGAGGTGGAAGAGCATCTCTCCTCCCATCCCGGCAAAATGCTCCGTCCGTTGCTGCTGTTGCTATCGGCAAAAGCATGCGAACACCTCTCCGACATGCATATCAATCTCGCCGTAGCCATGGAACTGCTCCATAACGCCACCCTGATGCACGACGATGTGGTCGACGAGTCCGACCAACGTAGGGGTACGGACTCCGTACGCCACCTTTGGGGCAATCAGGCTGCCGTACTGTGCGGCGACTATTTCCTCTCACGTGTCATGTCCATCCTTCAGGAAACCGGCAACAAACAGGCATCCATCATTGTAGCCAAGACCGTGGCCACTATGAGTCTCGGCGAGCTGAAACAACTGAAATATGTAGGACGGAAAGACATCTCCACCGACCAATATCTCGACGTTATAGGAAGCAAGACAGCCTCGCTGTTGTCCGTATGCTGCGAACTGGGCAGCCTACCTGAATCAGGAGCTCACGCACCATTCTGCAATGCCATGCGCGATTTTGGTTACCACTATGGCATTGTTTTCCAAATACGCGACGACATGGCCGATATGCAGGAAGCCCATGACATCAAAATGCCGGATACCGTCCAGCCCGAAGACTTGGTGACTCACCATGCGCGTATTGCCTCCGAGGCATTGCTGCAAATCCCCGACAGCCAAGCCAAACAATCGCTTTTGTCCCTCCTGCAAAAAATCCAATGCAATTAATCAACATCGAACGATACAAAATAATAACAACAAATAACAAACCATTATGAAAAAATTTTTTTTAACAGTGATTTGTCTGACCATCGGTTGCTTGGCCATGGCTCAGAACGCCACCTTACCGCAAAACATCACACTGAAAGCCCTGGACGGAAGTTCTGTGCAGTCTTCTGTCATCCAGAACAACGGAAAGCCCATCATCGTTAACTTCTGGGCCACATGGTGCAAACCCTGCAACCGCGAGTTGAACACCATCAAGGAAGTTTACGAGGAATGGCAGGAGGAAACCGGTGTGAAGCTGGTGGCCATCTCTATCGACGATGCCCGCAGCGCTGCCCGTGTCAAGCCCCATGTCGACGGTAACGGATGGGAATACGAAGTGTACATTGACCAAAACCAAGACTTCAAACGCGCCATGAATGTAGTGAATCCTCCCCACACCTTTGTCCTCAACGGTAAAGGTGAGATTATCTGGCAACACGCATCCTATGTCGAAGGCGACGAAGACAAACTTATCGAAGTTGTAAGGCAGGCAGCAGCTGAAGCAGAGAAATAATACACAAAGCACAAACCATATTATACCATAAAGAGAGATGATTAATGTAAGAAAACTCATCCCCCTTTTTGTCTTCGTGCTCTTGGCCACTCCCACGCTGAGAGCTCAAGGCATTTTAGGAGGACATGTGACAGGTAACATCCAGCTCGACGGGCAGATTTCTCATGCCGACTCTTTGATTGGAGCCTCCGATGTGACGGAAAGATTGCTCACCAACAGCCGTGCCGACATTCTCTATACCAACGGCAATTTCAGTGCCGGTTTGCGTTTCGAGGCTTATCTGAACCCCATGCTGGGTTTTGACTATCGTTACAAAGGCATGGGAATCGCCAACTATTTCGCCAGCTATCAAGGGGAGCTCATCAGCGTCACGGCTGGTAACTTCTACGAGCAATTCGGCAGTGGCATGATCCTTCGTGCCTACGAAGACCGCTACCTGGGTATCGACAACTCGCTCCGTGGCTTGAACGTCACTCTGCGTCCCTTCAGCGGCGTCACCATCAAGGCCCTGACCGGTGTCCAGCGTTATTTCTGGAACTATATATCCGAAAACATCGTCAGGGGCATCGACGGCGAAGTCAACCTCAACAGCCTCATCACCCCCATGGCCGACAGCAAACTGCGCGCCACCTTCGGTGCCGGTTTTGTGAGCAAGTTTGAACCCGACGAGTTCATTGCCACCCAAGAAAATGGCTACAAACTCAACCTTCCCAAGAATGTGGGAGCCGGCGCCGTGCGTATGGACATGAGCTATGGCAACTGGGGCCTCCAAGCCGAATATGCCCGCAAAGGACAGGACCCCTGCATCATGAACAACTACATCTACCGCAAAGGCGAAGCTTTGATGCTCAATGCCACCTACTCACAAAAAGGATTCAGCGCCAACCTTCAAGCCAAACGCATCGACAACATGTGCTTCAAATCCTCCCGCTCCGAAAGTGGCGAGATGTTGTATATCAACTACATCCCCGCAATTACCAAACAACACTCCTACGCCTTCCTCAACATGTACCCCTACGCCACACAAACCACCGGCGAGATGGGCTTGCAAGGCGATGTGATGTACAAAATCAAGAAAGGAACCCTGCTTGGTGGCAAGTATGGCACCGACATCCACTTCAACGGAGCCGTCATCACTGGGTTAGACACCAATCATATTGGTTTCATGGGTACCGACGGCTACACCTCTTCATGGTTCAAAACCGGCGAGTTGTATTACACCGACCTCTCCCTCGAAGTGGCCAAGAAACTCAGTTCTGCGCTCAAGCTCACCTGCACCTATGGCTATCAAATCTTCAACCCCGCTGTTGAAGGGCATTTCGGCAACCTGCATCACAACCATGTGGTTGTGGCCGACATGACCTGGAAAGTGGACAAGAAGAATGTACTCCGTTTCGAAGCCGAATGGATGGGCAGCGACAGCAAATACGACCCCGACGTGGACGACAAACGCTGTGGCGACTGGATTATGGGACTTGTTGAATACAACTTTGCCAGCGCTTGGTTCATCTCCGCCAGCGACCAGTACGTCTACAACGACGGCAACAAGGCCAACTACTACAACATCAGTGTGGGATACACCCACGACGCCACCCGTCTGCAGCTCGGCTACGGCAAACAGCGCGAAGGTCTCCTCTGCATTGGCGGCGTATGCCGTCAGGTGCCCGCCAGCAATGGTCTCACATTCAGTCTCACAACAACGTTCTAATACGCAAAAAAACAAAACACTGCGGAACCTCTCCGCACAACATGAATAGCAATGAAAAGAACAGTCCTTTACACCTTACTCATAGCGCTCTTGTCGCTGGCCACCTCGTGCGATAAAATAGAGCAAAACGAATACATCATCCCCAGCGGCATCACCGGCGAATGGCTTGTCAGCCTGAAAGACATCCCCACCAAACAGTGTGCCATGGTCGAGAAATATACCGGTGTGCGATGCGTCAACTGCCCCACCGCCGACGAAGTCATCCACGCCGCCCTCGACCAATATGGCGACAAACTGATTGCCGTGGCCGTCCATTCCGGTGCTTTTGGCCGTCCACTGGGCAACGACCCCGACCTCCGCAACGCAAAAGCCAACGAATGGTACGAGAGCCTTATCGGCACCGGCACCGGCCTTCCTGCTGCCATGATCAACCGCGGCGCGCACTTCAATCCCATCGGAGGCATCAACGACAAAGTGGACGCTATAGTCAACGAGAAACCTGCCGTATCCATGCTGATGGAGAAAGCAAAAGTGAACGACAAAATCACTGCCGATGTGCATATCAGCTTTGAGGAAGATGTCAACCAAGAGCTCACCCTCACCCTCCTGCTCACCGAAGACAGCATCTTCACCACTCAAAGCCGTACCGGCGGCGACATCGAACACTACGCCCAGAACCACGTCCTCCGCGAAATCTACACGGACATCTGGGGCTTACCCATCAATGTTGGCAAAGCCAAGGGCATGAAATACTTCATCACCCTCCCCGTCTCTATTCCCACAGGGGTTGTTGAAGCCAACAGTCATTTAGTAGCCTTCGTCTCTGAGAAAGGAAGCCGTAGGATTCTCAACGTCGTCCAGTGTGACCTCTGAACATGAACAAGCGCATCCTATCGCTGGCACTGCCCAACATCATCACCAACATCACCGTCCCCTTGCTGGGAATGGTGGATATGGCCATTGTCGGGCGTCTCAGTGCCAGTCACATAGGAGCCATTGCCATTGGCACTCAGATTTTCAACCTCATCTATTGGAACTTCGGTTTCCTGCGGATGGGTACCAGTGGTTTCACCGCACAGGCCTATGGTGCGCACAACTTCGACGAAGCTGTGCGCATCTTTGTTCGTGCCATCGCCATAGCCATCGCCGTTGCCTTCACCCTCATCCTGCTTCAATGGCCCATCAGCCGCCTGTCGCTGCTCATCTTCAAAGGTGGGCACGAAGTCATCCAGCTGGCACTCACCTATTTCTTTGTCCGAATCTGGGCAGCGCCTGCCACCCTGGGGCTCTATGCCATCAAGGGGTGGTTTATCGGCATGCAGAACTCACGGCTCCCCATGTGGATAGCCATTTTCCTCAACTGTGTGAACATCGTCTGCAGCCTCTTCTTCGTGCTGGTGTTCCACTGGGACATTAAAGGCGTGGCTCTGGGTACAGTGATAGCACAATACAGCGGCTTTGCCATTGGCCTCTTCTTCCTCGTCCGCGAGATGCGCCGCATCAAACCGCACACCACCATCCAGTTGAAGATAATACCACTGCTCAAAGCGTCCTTGCACTGGTCGCAACTCAAGCTCTTCTTCAAGGTCAACGGCGACATCTTCCTCCGCACCGTCTGTCTCTCGGCAGTCTTCACCTTCATCACTGCTGCCAGCAGCCATATCAGTGCCGAGGTGCTTGCCATCGATGCCCTCCTCATGCAGTTCTTCACCCTCTTCAGCTATATCATGGACGGCTTCGCCTATGCCGGCGAATCGCTTGTAGGCCGCTACATCGGTGCACGCGACAGCCGTTCCCTGCATCTCTCGGTCAAACTGCTGCTTCGCTGGGGACTGGGGCTCACACTCCTCTTCACGGCACTCTACGCTATAGGAGGTGAATGGTTCCTCCGCATCTTCAGCGACAAACCCGTCATTATACAGGGCACCCTGCACTACCTCTTCTGGACGCTCATTATCCCCGTGTGCGGATTCTCCGCTTTCCTGTTCGACGGCATCTTCGTCGGCGCGACAGCATCGCGCACCATGCGCAACAGCATGTTCGTTGCCTCGGCCACTTTCTTTGCCGTCTACTACCTGGGCAAGCACTTCCTCCCCGCACACCTTACCGACCCCTTTGTCTGGAACAACATCCTATGGACTGCCTTCATGGCTTTCCTTGCTTTGCGAGGATTACTCCAGGCGCTTTACCTAAATAAATCAGTATACAGTCAAATTAAATAAACCAAACACATTATGAATTTCCGTTTTCATCTCGTTCTCCTGGCAGCCTTGCTTCTCAGTCCCGTCTGCGCACATGCTGTCTACGTCGAGAACATGCCAACCACACAAATCCAGCCCTCAGGCGACACCATCCACATGTTCGTCACTGGCGACGAATGCTACCACCGCTTCCACGATGCCCAGAACTACACTATCGTCCAAGCCCCAAGCGGCTGGTGGGTCTACGCCCTCGGCGACAGCGAGAAGGGTGTACGCCCCTCCGCCTATCCTGTCGGCACAGTCGACCCCGCCACCCTGGGAGTAAAACCGGGCATCTCCATCTCTCGTGACGAGTGGCTGCAACGCCGCCACGCTTGGGATATTCCCGAACAATACCGCCGTGCCGTCCCCAAAACCAGCGGCCGCAACCACGGCGACTTCTGCAACCTCGTCATCTTCATCCGCTTTGCCGACGATTCGCCCTACTCCCGTCCCCTCTCCAACATTGACCAGATGTTCAGCGACTCGTCTACGGCCACAGTCTCCTCGGTATACAACTATTTCAAACACGCATCCTACAACAAAATCTTCATCCGCACCCACTATGCCCCCACTCCCGACGGCGACAGCATTCGCTCCTACCGCTCGCCCCATCCGCGCGACTACTACAGGCCCTACACCGAGGCCAACCCCATTGGCTACACCAACTACCGCGAACGCTCCAACCGCGAGTTCGAGCTCTTAGTTAGCGCCGTCAACTACATCAACGACTCCGCGCCCGTACCCACAAGCTACAACCTCGACTGCGACAACGACGGCTACATCGACAATGTCAACTTCGTCGTCAAAGGTGCCGCCACCGGATGGAACGACCTCCTCTGGCCCCACAAATGGAGTCTCTACGGCCGCGATGTCTACATCAACGGCAAACAAGTCAGCACCTTCAACTTCGCCCTCGAGGGTTCAGGTGCCGACTACTTCGGCACCAGCACCTTCTGCCACGAGATGTTCCACTCGCTCGGCGCCCCCGACCTCTACCGCTACAACCGCGACGACGAAATCTCTCCTGTCGGACAATGGGACCTCATGGCCACTAACTCCAAGCCCCCACAGCACATGAGCGCCTACCTCAAATATAAGTACGGCAACTGGCTGGACAGCATCCCGCTGATTACCAAACCCGGCAAATACACCATCAACTCGTTGGCCGACAGCATCCCCGACACCGTTGCCCTCCGCTTCCCCAGTGCCGACCCCGACCAATTCTATGTGGTGGAATACCGCGACAACACCGAAACCTTCGAGCGCCAACTGCCCGGCCGCGGTCTGATAATCTACCGTGTCGACACCCGTTTCGACGGCAACGCCGGTTTCGACGGTGAAGAGTACTTCGACGAAGTGTGGGTATTCCGTCCCGGCTCCAATAGCAACGACGTGAACGGCCAGCTGAACGAAGCCTACTTCTCCCGCCTGAAGAAACGCACCCAGTTCACCCCGAACACCGATATCTATCCGTACCTCTCCGACGGCACCCCCGACGTCAGTTTTGCCATCACCAACGTCTCGGTACCCGGCCGGACCATCAGCTTCAACTACACCAACCACCCCAACCCCTCGCACATCACCATCCAGCGCGTCACTACCTCCACTGCCTCGCTGAAATGGATGGGCAACTTCGACAGCTACACCCTCGCCTACCGCAAGCAAGGCAGCGACCTGCCTTTCACCACCTTGTCCACATCCATGCCCTTCTCCACCATCGCCAACCTCGCATCCAACACCGTCTACGAACTTAAAATCCGCGGCCACTACAACCTTCAGGACGGCATCTACACCGACAGCAGCGACTGGGTGACCACCTCGTTCAACACCGAGGTATGCAACAACGTGACCAACATCGACATTTTAAGCAACACCACCTACGACCGCAATGGATTGCCCTTCGCCGTCAACCAATCCTACAACTTCTCCGAACAGCTCTTCCTTGCCGGTGAAATGGAAGGCCCGCTCACCATCCACGCCTTCAGCATCAACTACAACTACACCCAGGGCATCCACAAAGACAGCTGCACTGTATACATGGGACACACCACCCTCGACAAATTCAACTACGAACACAGCTACATCCCCATCGAGGAAATGACACCCGTATACCAAGGCACACTCGACTTCGTCCACGGGCCAAACAAAATCTACTTCAACACCCCGTTCCAATACAACGGCACCGACAACCTCGTCCTGGCCATCCACGACAACTCCGGCGTCACCACCTATGCTGGCGACCGTTTCCTGTGCCACACCACCAACGACAACCGCTCCTGCGTCTACTACAGCACCAGCCACGACGCCTACCCCTACACCGACTCTACCGGCGGCTCGTACACCCTCCACAATTTCCGCAACGACATCCAGTTCATCGGGTGTCCCGACAACGGAGGCCAATACTATGCCTGCATCATCTCCGACAACCACGAGATGGGACGCGTCACCGGCGAAGGCCTCTACAACCCCAACGAAACGGTCGTCATCAACGCCTATCCTAAGCACAACTACCGCTTCCACTCGTGGCACGACGGCAACACCGACAACCCACGCACTATCGTCATCACACAGGACACCGTGCTCGTTGCCCACTTCACTTCTCCCCTCGGCATCCAACCCACCGACACCGACGGCGGCTACGTCATCGCCACCCGCCAGAACAACATCACCATCCAAGGAGCCGAAGGCCAGCCCGTCGCCATCTACGACCTCCTGGGCCGCACCGTCGCCCACAGCGGCAGCAGCCACACCGACCCCCTCTCGTTCACCCTACCCCGCTCCGGAATCTATATCGTCCGCATCGGGAACGAGAAACCCGTCAAACTCATCCTGCCCTGACGCGCTGCCGCCTGCATCACGACAATCCACCAAAAGAGACGCCGGACTCCCAATCGGCGTCTCTTTTCTTTCCTCCAACCCCCACTAACGCCCTTCAATACAGCATCCTTACTGAATCCATCCTGCATCGTTACCCTACCCAATTAAGGGGAACGAACGGATAACAATGCTATAACGATACTGGATTGAACGAAGTCACTTGAATGCGTTATCTCAATAAAGTATATTATTTCTCCTCGTATCACGCGTATCACAAGTATAGCTATCTTTACGTGTAATACGCGAGATACGTGGAGATTGTAATTCGACTAACACGATAACACATTAACACGATAACACATTCTCATCACTTTTCGCTATTCACTATTCAATAATTTAAAAAAAAAGTGTATATTTGTAAATTCAACGGAAGAACAAAATAGAATACAAGTAATAATAAATCAAATAGTTAATATAATGAAAACAACTCCGTACACAGACCTCCACATTTCGCTGGGAGCCAAGATGGCCGAATTTGCCGGCTACAACATGCCTATTCAGTACACCGGATTGGTTGAAGAACACAACAACGTCCGCAACAACGTAGGCGTGTTCGACGTGAGCCACATGGGCGAGTTCCGCGCCAAAGGCCCCATCGCCAAACATTTCATGCAGTATGTCACCACCAACAACGTCGAAGACCTCTTCGACGGCAAGGTGCAGTACACCTGCCTCCCCAACGGTCAGGGCGGCGTAGTCGACGACATGCTCGTCTACCGCGTCCATGACGACGAGTACTTCATGGTTCCCAATGCCGCCAACATCGACAAGGACTGGGCTTGGATGAGCCAGATTGCCGACAAGATGGGCATGGAACTCGGCAAAGACTTCGTCAACGAGAGCGAGCAGTGGGCCCAGCTCGCCGTGCAGGGACCCAACGCCCTCAAGGCCATGCAGAAGCTGACCGACGAGAACATTGTCGACATGGAATACTACACCTTCAAGATCCTCACCTTTGCAGGCATCCCCGACATCATCCTCTCCACCACCGGCTACACCGGCGCAGGCGGATGCGAAATCTACATCCCCAAGGAGAAAGCCATCGATGTGTGGAACGCCGTCTTCGAGGCCGGTAAGGAATACGGCATCATGCCCGCTGGCCTCGGCTGTCGCGACACCCTCCGTCTGGAGAAAGGCTTCGCCCTCTACGGCCATGAGATGGACGACACCGTCAGCCCCCTCGAGGCTCCGCTGGCCTTCATCGTCAAGCTCAAAGCCGAGAACAACAACTTCATCAACAAGGAGCTCCTTATCGCCCAGAAAGCCGCTGGCTTCAAACGTAAAGTGGCCGGCTTCGAAATGGTCGACCGCGGTATCGCCCGTAACGGCTACGAAGTCTGCAACGCCGAAGGCAAGAAGATAGGCGAGGTGCGCAGTGGCTCTCCCAGCCCCAGCACCGGCAAGAACATCGGCACCGCCCTCATCGAGGCCGCCTATGCCAAGACCGGCACCGAGATCTACATCAAAGTCCGCGACAAACTCCTCAAAGCCGTCACCGTCAAGATGCCCTTCTACGAGGGTTAATCTTTAAAGATTTGATAATAAAAAGAGGCTTGCACATGCAAGCCTCTTTTATTTTCGTTCTGTTTCGCGTTGCAAAACCTTATTTCCATTTCAAAACACCCCGTTGTAACCCTGCAAAACCATGTTTTCAATCCGAAAAGCCCTTTCGCACCCTGCGAAACCTTGTTTCAATTTCAAAACACCCTTTTGCGCCCCCGCAAAACCTTGTTTCAATTTCAAAACCCATTTTCGCAAACCGCGACATCTGTTTTCAAAACCGTTTTGGGGTATTGCTGCATTTTTTTTAGTAGCATTGGAAAACGCACATCACCTCGCTGCTGAAATCAAGGCGGCGCAGATTGCCGGAGTTGATGAAAAGGCGCACTGACCCGCAGTCGCCCCAGATGGTGTCATATTGGTAATCGTCAATTGTATCGTCTGTAGCATCAATTGTTGGAATTTGCAACAATAAAGTATCAAATTGACTTCCTACCTCATCATATTGTTCGAAGGCAGGATAACCGAGCATTTGGAAATTCTCTTCTGAGACAGCCTGGAACATTGTGTTGTCGCCCAGTGCAAGTTCGTCAGTTGTCTGTTCCCTTTTCTCTTCGGGAAGTATCTTCTTCACGTAGTCTGCCACATAAGAGGTCCCCATTTCCTCGCCGTACAGGTTGCGGACAGCTTGGACGGCAGCATCCTCAAAATCGAAATCCGACTGATTAATGCAGGATTCACTTTGCCGAACGCACAACGCAAACTCGTCCATCACTGGGCTTCCTTCGATTGTTGTCAATATCCACACCATAGCCCTCGGCTATTATGTTTTCGTCTGCGGATATGAAATATTGCAGAATACCCTCCTGTGGCAATGGGTCAAGGTGTGGCACATCGCCAAAATTCACTTGTATCACCATTGCCATAGGCTTCCCATTAGCATCGGTGGGATATGGTTGGGTATTATCCCAGTAAGGCATACCGCCAAGTTTGCTTTCAAAGACGGATGGCTTTCTGTTGTGATCAATGGCAAACCGCAAGCATTGCTTTGGAGGGTGCAAGCGATTGATCTCTTCTATGATAGCGGCCGTTTTCTTCTGCATAGCATCAATTATAGATGGTTCGGGAATATACTCAGGCAATCCTCGTGCTGCTAAACTTTCCTCAAGGTGTTTAGTCGCTTTGCGCAACTTGTATTGTCCTATTAGAAGTGTTCCCTTTGAAATGACAAAAAGGATGGCAAGAAAGATAAATGCCTTCCAATGGCCAGTGCTGATTCCGCGAGCTAAAGCAATTACAAGCAAGATCGCCCACAGAATATTACGTATCAATGATGTTTTCTTTTCTGTTTCCATTTTTTTTGACAATTATATATTTTCTACCAAACCCGCCCCGCAGTAAATTTTGCGGCAGGTGCAGGCAAATGAATTAAAAACAAAAAGGAAAGACTCCCGACGATTACCTGTGCAATTCGCGGAGAGGGTAACTATCAGTGAGTTATGAGCATTGTTCAGCATCGTGACCTTGAACATCTGTTTTTTTAATTCTTCTTTCTTTTGTGCATCTTTCTTTTCAAGATACTCTTGTACGAATTTGTTCATAACAACCTGCCGTTTACTGTCGGCTCATCAGTTCTGCCACTCTTCCGCACCCCGTTGAGCATTATACAATAAAGAAGCGTGGTGCTGTACACTCTTCTTCGGATAGAGGTTGTAGGAAAGACCTTGTAAAGAGAAGATGTGGTCAGCCCACGCTAAATGCGTGAACCGTCACACCGATTCTGCTTTACTATAGAAGGTTCCTGCATTTCTATCCGCAGAACGAGCATAACGCTTCGTGATTACACCATTGAAATCGGGTGCAAAAAAACGAAGTTTTTCCCATTCAGCCAAATTTATTTTCCCATGTCGCGAAAAGTTCGTATTTTTGCAATCAAATAATTAACTATATTTGATATGATAATCATTTCGCAACCCATTAAACACAGCGAACTGAAGGGAATGTTGCCAGGTTATTTCGGTGACATGATTAAGGCTGTTGTAGATGTTGGAAAGGGTATCCTTGGACTTGATGCCGAACTGCATGCCGATATAGAAAAGGAGATGCTATCGCAGGGTTCGATGCAGTCGGATTTGTGGGGTATCAACCTTTATCCCGAAATGGATGGGGAGGATTTCGTAGAGTTCGACTCTCTGATCAATATCCGTCCATTCCAGAATAACAGAAGTCGCGATGTGTTGGACCCCAATGTCAGAAAACAGATTGTTGATATTGTAAACTCCTTAATAATATGAGCGAATACCAGCACACTGAATTGGCCGCCGGCCGTTGGGCAGAGATGTCGCTGGCTGAGCAGATGCTGAACATCGGCAGCGAGGTGTCACGCGCCAACCGCTGGAGGATCAAGGGCAACGAGGAGCAATGCCGCCGTGCAGCCGACCGGGCGTTGGAGTTGCTGTCGCTCACCATCGATGCACAACGAGGCAGGCACGACCTTGGTGAGTTCTGCCGTCTCTATGAGGTGCTGGCCGACTTCTATTATGGAGAAAACTCCTATCAGACCGACCCGGCCAAGTTGCAACGTGGTTTTGACATTTTTTATTCCGCAAAATAATACCACATTATGGAGAGCCCTGCCCCGATGCCCCGCGTCCACTGGACGGTGGCGCTGATACCGCTGGCGGTGCTTGTTGCGCTGCAGGTGGTGGTGATACGCGAGTTCGGCTCGGACGCGCTGGACGGGGCGAGCCAGACGGCGCTGCTTTTTGCTGCTGCCGTGGCGGTGGCCATGGGGATGATATTCTACAAGGTTCCCTGGAGCAGCATCGACAGCGCCATTGGACAGAACATAAAGACGATAGGTCCGGCCATCCTCATTCTCTTCTTTATTGGAGCCGTATCGGGCAGCTGGATGATGAGCGGCGTGGTTCCGACAATGATTTACTACGGCATGCAGATTGTCAGCCCGTCGGTGTTTCTCTTCGTCGCCTGCCTTATCAGCGCACTGGTGTCGCTTGTCACAGGCAGTTCTTGGACCACCGTTGCCACCATCGGCATCGCCCTGATGGGTATCGGCACAGCCCACGGCTATTCGGTAGGCTGGACAGCGGGAGCCATCATTTCGGGTTCCTATTTCGGGGACAAGATTTCCCCGCTCTCCGATACCACCGTGCTGGCCTCGTCGGTGGGCGAAGTGCCGCTCTTCAAGCACATCCGCTACATGCTCATCACCACTGTGCCCTCGTTTTCCATTGCCTTGCTCATATTCTTGGTGGCAAGCCTCTGCCACACGACAGACAGCGGCATTCAGGCAGACCTGTTTGCCGAGGGACTGCAAAGTGTTTTTGTCATCAGTCCCTGGCTGCTACTTGTGCCCGTGGCAACAGGTGTACTGATAGCCATGCGGTTGCCTGCCGCCATTGTGCTGTTTCTTTCCGCACTGATGGCGGGAATAGTGATGCTCTTTGCCCAGCCCGACATCGTGGCTCATGTGGGCGAAGGTGACAATTTCCGTGGGCTGATGCTCACCTACTGCAGCAGCACCTCGATCGACACCGGCAACGAGGTGCTCTCCAGCTTGGTGCAGACCCGCGGCATGCGGGGAATGCTTAGCACCGTATTCCTCATCTTCTGTGCGGCGGCTTTCGGCGGGGCATTGACAGGTGCAGGCATGATACAAAGCATCACCTCGGCACTGGCCAAAGGCATCAGCGGACGCCGCTCGCTGGTCTCAACCACCGTGGCTACCGGCCTGTTTGCCAACATGGCCACCGGCGACCAATATCTGAGCATCGTGCTCACCGGCAACATCTATAAGAAACTGTACAAAGAGAAGGGCTTTGAGGGCCGATTGCTCAGCCGCTCTACCGAAGACTCGGCCACAGTCACCTCCGTGCTCGTACCGTGGAACACCTGCGGCATGACCCAATCCTTGGTGTTGAAAGTCCCCACCATCGAATACCTTCCCTACTGCTTCTTCAACATCGTCTCGCCACTGATGTCCATCTTCATCGCCATGCTGGGATATAAGATATTCCGTACCCAAGAAAAATAATTTCTCCATGTCAGGAAAAGTTCGTATCTTTGCAATCGCATAATGAGTATAAAAGTATTTATATTATGAACGTCACATTCGAGGATAAAGCATTGGAGGAGTTATTTCTGACGGGAAAAACAAAGGCAAAGAACTATCTCCGTCTGCCGAAGGATGTGGTGAAACGATATGTAAAGGTGGTGAACTACATGAAGGCTGCAAGCCGCATCGAAGACCTGTTTACTGTAGGGTCACTGCATTATGAAAAGAAAAGTGGCACGCTGAAAGGCGTTGAGGCTGTCTGGATTACCGCACAATACCGTCTGCTATTCCACAGCACCCCGAATGACGACGGAATAATTGTAAATGCTTTGTTGGAAGAAATATCGAAACACTATGAATAATACAACCCCATATATAGCCACGCACCCAGGTGAGCTGATGCGCGACGAGATGCGCGAGCGAGGCCTGACGCAGAAACAGTTGGCAGTCCTTTCCGGCCTGACACCCACTATGGTAAGTGAACTGGTGCGCGCCCGCCGCAACGTCACTGAAGAGATTGCCCTCTCGCTTGAAAAGGCGCTGGGAATCCCCAAGGCGATGTGGATGAACCTGCAGGCGCAATACGACCACGACACCTCCGTACAATCCACCCGGTGTGAGAACGTTGTCGTCACCATCCCCGTCAGCGACCGCAATCTGCTCCGCGACTTGTCCCGCAAGTTCGGCTGGGGCTGCATGATGTAATTATTAAATAAATGAAATCATCGTAATGGTACCTTTCTTTTTAGACTTTGCAAGACCCATTCTATCTTCATTAATTATTAATGAAACAGCCGGCTTACAACAATTCATGGAGCAAGCCATCTCTGACTTTCATCTTACCGAAGAAGATTGTGCCGAAATGATTAGAAGTCAGAAAAAAACTCAAGTAAACGACCGTACTAGTTGGGCTGTAACCTATTTGTATCAAGCAGGTTTAATAGAGAGAGTTACCCGAGGCCACTACAAAATAACTGAAGAAGGTAGAAAAGTATACTTGTCTGGTACTAAAATAACCAAAGAATTTCTGAGCCGATACAAATCATTCGTAGATTTCCAACAGAGAGAATCCGGAAAAAATGTTATAGGGAATAATCTAATTCAACCGAATAGTAATTTCAAAGATGCCACTCCATCTGAAGCAATTGAGAATGCCGTAAATGAAATCAACTCCTCATTGGCTTCAGAAATCCTAGAATTGGTAAAGAACCAATCCCCCCAATTTTTTGAGCAATTAGTTGTTGATTTGTTAAGAAAGATGGGCTATGGGCAGAATGGTTTCACCGAAGTCACTCGCTATACTAAAGACGAGGGCATTGATGGTATTATTACTGAAGACAAATTAGGTTTAAACAAGGTCTATCTTCAAGCCAAACGATGGAACAATGGAACTGTTGGTCGCAAAGACGTAACAAGTTTTATTGGGACACTCATGTCTAAAAGTTCCAAGAAAGGTGTCTTTATCACCACATCATCTTTCTCAAAAGAGGCAACGGAGTCACTAACACATTTACCGAGTGACGTATCTGTCGTTTTCATCGACGGAATCAAACTTGCAGAGTATATGATAGAATTCAACCTTGGAGTCTCTGTAAAGAAAACATACGAAGTCAAACGAATCGACTCGGATTATTTTGATGAAAATTAATACATAAATAACAACACAAATATTAAAACTCATGAGCATAATCAAACCCTTCAAAGGCTTTCGCCCGCCTGTCGACATCGTCGAGAAACTGGCCTCACGTCCCTACGACGTACTGAATTCTGAAGAAGCCCGCGTTGAATGCGAGGGCAACCCCTACAGCCTGCTGCACGTCACCAAGGCTGAAATCGACCTCCCCAAAGGCACCGACGAGCACTCGCCCGAAGTGTACCTCCAGGTGGTCAAGAACTACAACCTGTTCAAAGACCTCGGCTGGCTTGTCAAGGATGAAGAGGAGAAACTCTACATATACGCCCAGAGCATGAACCCCAAGGATGCCGACGCCAAGTGGCAGTATGGCATCGTGGCCTGCGCCTACAGCGAGGACTATGTGAACAAGGTCATCAAGAAACACGAGCTTACCCGTAAGGACAAGGAAGAGGACCGCATGAAGCACGTCCGCATCACCAACGCCAACGTCGAACCCGTCTTCTTCGCCTATCCCGCCATCGCCCGCATCGACGAGATTGTGGCCGGCGTCACCGCCAAGAAACCCATCTACGACTTCATCGCCAAGGAAGACGGCTTCGGCCACCGCTTCTGGGTTATTGACGACAAAGCCACCATTGCCGAGCTCGTCGACATCTTCGACAAGCAGGTTCCCGCCATGTACATCGCCGACGGCCACCACCGCAGTGCCGCTGCCGCCCTCGTGGGACAGGAGAAGAAAGAACAGAACCCCAAACACACCGGCAAGGAAGAGTACAACTACTTCATGACCGTCATCTTCCCCGACAACCAGCTGAACGTCATCGACTACAACCGCGTGGTCAAAGACCTCAACGGCCTCACCAAGGATCAGTTCATCGCCGCCGTCGGCGAGAGCTACGACCTGCAGGACATGGGCACCGAAATCTACAAGCCCGCCAAACTGCACGAGCACAGCATGTACCTCGATGGTCACTGGTACAAGATGACTGCCAAGCCCGGCACCTACAACGACAACGACCCCATCGGCGTGCTCGATGTCACCATCCTCTCCAACCTCGTCCTCGACAAGGTGCTTGGCATCAAAGACCTCCGCACCGACAAGCGCATCGACTTCGTTGGCGGCATCCGTGGCCTCGGCGAGCTGAAACGCCGTGTTGACAACGGTGAGATGAAGGTAGCCTTCGCCCTCTACCCCGTCAGCATGAAGCAGATTATCGACATTGCCGACACCGGCAACATCATGCCCCCGAAGACCACCTGGTTTGAGCCCAAGCTCCGCTCCGGCCTCGTGATCCACGAACTCTGCTAGTCAGTTGATTTGAGAATTGAGAACTTTGAATGCGTTAATTCGTTAATTCGTTATTTCGTTAATCGATTCACGCAGTATTTCTCCACGTATCTCACGAATTACAAGTATTATCTATACGTGTAATATGTTTGATACGTGGAGATTTTTGAATTCGTAAATCGACTAACACATTAACGCATTAACGCGTTAACACGTTAACACATTCTCAATTCATTTTTATTAATTCATAAACAATAATTAATTTAATAAAAAAAACAATTACCCTTTTTGCAGCCGTGCTACTTTTAGCGGCAACATGTTTTTCGCAAAACCCCGTCCTTCGTGCCATTGAAGGGAATAATATCCCCGACAAGCACGTCAAATTCAACCCCCTGACCATCAAACAGGCCGCCAAATCGTTTGGCGCTAAAAGTTTAGGCGACACCATCTTCAGCTTCCCATGGTCCGAAGGCTTCGTAGACTCTATTTCGGGCTATACTTTTATCGATTACGACAACGACGGATTCAACTGGTGGCTTGGAGAGAGCGAGGAAATCGCCCATTCAGGAACGACGATAATTGTTTCTTCATCATTCGATATCGATCAAGGAGAGCACATTCCCGTTTGTCGAGAATTTTGAGACCAATATTCCTTGTTGGAAAATGGTTTGTGCCGACCCCAACAACCCCAACGACTTTGGTATCGTAGAAACCGAAGAAGCTATTGAAGGAAACAGCATGTTCAAATTCTCTAGCTGGGATAGGGCCGGAAACTACAACCAATACCTCATCACCCCTGAACTGCAATTACCCGCGAACGGCGATTACATGATCAAATTCTACTACTATTCCGAACACCGGGAAGAGTCTTTCAGAGTCCTGGCTTCGACAACCGACGACAACATCAACTCCTTTACCCAAGTGCTGTGCGATTACGAAGGAGTCACAGCCTCAGCGCCCTGTGAGGTCTCCATCGCCCTGCCAAATAACACCAAATACATTTGCATCAACTATTATACCGACTATAATTACTCCCTTTATATCGACCAACTGAGTATCGTGACCCTTACTGCACCCAAAGTAACCCTCGACGGCCCCACTGAAATAGGCACCGGCAACGAAGCCACCTTTATTGCCACCAGCAGCCTTGCCGAGAGCTTTGTCTGGTCTATCGATGGCACCCCAGTTTCCGAAACCGGCTCCATCCTCACCCACACCTTCACCACCGCCACCCAACACACCGTCTCCGTAACCGCCACCAACAGCATCGGGACAAGCGCACCTGCCACCATGACAGTGGATGTCTTCAGCTGCGACGGCATCACCCTCCCCTACGCCCCCGATTTCTCCGGAGGTCTGCACTGCTGGTTAAACAAAAGTCTGGAGACCGAGGGTCTGGGTTGGTTCGCCTGCATTGAAGCCTTCGAGAGCGATCCTGTCGGACAAATACTTTCCATGTCTGCATTCTCTCTTTGGGGAATAACCTTTGACCAGACTGTCGACAACTGGCTCACTAGCCCCCTCATCGCCATGCCCGCCGGCGTAAACGGCATGATTAGCTGGAAAGTCCTGCCATATTCAACTGATTATCCCAACGACCACTACGGTGTGTATGTCATCGGCGAAAACGAGGAGCCCACCCTGTTATTCGACGAAACACTCACCTCCGCCATCACCGACTTCGAGCTGCGCACCGCCGCCATCCCCTCTTCCGTCACAGGTGACTTCCGCATCGCCTTCCGCCACTACGACAACCCCGGCGACGGCTACGCACTCATCATCTACAGCATCCAGATTGTAGAAACCGTTGGCATCAACAATGTCGAAAACAACACTGTCAACATCTACCCCACCCCCACCAGCAGCACCCTGAACATCGAGGGCAACGGCATCCGCAACATTCAGATGTTCGATGCCTGTGGGCGTTTGATGTTGGAAAGCACCACTGGTGGCAGATACGACATCGGCAACTTTGCCAACGGTGTTTATATTGTCCGTGTGACAACCGACAACGGAATAAGCACCAAGAAAGTGGTGAAACACTAATCCTGTCACTCAGACTGAACCCATCAAAAACTCGCCAGCGTCACGTTGGCGAGTTTTTTTTCAAAAAAGTTGTCATGTAAGATAAAATGTGTATTTTTGCAATCCAAAAGAAACACAATGGAAATGAAAAAGACAAAGACCTTATCAATGCTCGCCGTCATCATCCTTCTCGGTGCGAGCGTAATCAGTTGCAAACAAAAAGGAATGGAAAACCTCGAAGAGTCGCAGGCCGAAGCAACCACCGACATGAATCCCATGAAGGAACAGGACCATGACGAGTTTCTGGCAGCTATCGAAGCCTACTTAATGACAATTGGCAGTCAGTACGCTCCGGGCAAAGTATGCATTCCGAGCTACACCGTTGTAGCCGTCAACGATAGCGACACCGACTGCATTCGTGTGTGGGGTGACTGGTGGGTGTTCAACTACAACATCGTGGGCGACACACTCAAGTGCGTCTCTGGAGGCAACCATCCCGGACTGATGCAACTTAAGCAGAACAACACACATGAGTGGGTTGTATCCTCCTTCGACCAAGTGGAAGACGGCTCACGCAACCTGCCCAGCGCCAAGCGCATCTTCGGCGAATACTACGACACATTCCACAAGATAAACAGCGACCAGCAACACCGCGACTCCGTACGCCTCACACAGGTGGCATATTACGTACAGCAACACAACCTCCCCGTCACCATGCTCCAAGACTACGGCTGGCCCGCCGTCGAACTGCCCCTAAACCAATAGCCCCATGACAACAATCCTACTGCTGGCACTCCTTGCCGTCGTCGTCTTTTATTTCTATCACAAGACAGGCTCTGGAAAAAACAATATCCAGGAGCTCTCCAATACCTCCGTCGACCGCGTCATCCGCGTCTACGACATGGATAAAGAGCAACTGAAAAAAGCCATCGATAGCTTCTCCGACATTAGCGAAAACGAGGGAATCACCTCCATCACCCCCGAAGGCGACAACCAATTCCGCCTAACCTTCAACCCATCTCTGGACTACATCGGAATGTGCCACTGGGTCAATTCCCTCACCTACCCCGACGAGAGCGAACAACGTCGCTTCCTTGTCCGCGGCTGGTACCCCTTCGGCGAGGTACAATTAAACGGTGAACTCCAACCCTTCTGCAATCAGACCGTGATGATATACGTTGACAAAGACGACACCGAACACGACAACGTATCCTTCGTCACTCCTGACGGCAAGCATTACCTACAGCCCTTCTCCATCGGCAACAACTTGAAGCCCCTCGACAGCGGTAATGAGAAATATATACCCATGAATGAATAACAATGTGTTAATGCTTGAATGCTTAATAAATTGAAAAGTGAAAAGTGAAAAATGAAATTATTGCTTGAATGTGTAAATGTTTAAGCGGTTCTCAATTCTCAATTCTCAATTTTCAAACAATCAATCATTATGAAACGCTATATACACCCGTTCCCATTCCTTCTTGTCGTCACACTGTTCTGCCTTCTTACAGGCTGCACTAAAGAACCCGTCCCCAGCCCCGACAGCCACAACGATGAAGCTTACATCATCGACTCGGTGCACTACGCATCCGACCACATGATGGCCTACAACTTCGTCTACCCCTCAACCGACCCCGACGGCAACCCCGTGATGCTCTCCGGCACCATCACCCTTGGCGACAAAATCGTTCGCCATCAGCCCGCCAAAGGGCTGGCTCTCTACAATCACTTCACCGTCTATCGTGCCGACCAATGCCCCTCGCGTGGCGACCTCAGCATCCAGAAAGTCATGGCTCGCAGTCCCCTCATCACCATCTCCCCCGACTACTACGGCTTCGGCATCACCGAGTCCAAGCCGCAGGCCTATTGCATCTCTGCCGCCAACGCCCAGAGCAGCGTCGATGCACTCATTGCCGCCCGCAAACTTCTCACCGACATGGGCTACTGCTGGGAGAGCCACCTCTTCAACTGCGGCTATTCCCAAGGTGGACAGACCGCCATGGGTGTCGTCAGGCTCGTTGCTGAACATTATCCCGACATCCATTTCGACTATACCTTTGCCGGAGCAGGATCCTACGACATCCCCGCCACCTACCGTCAGTTCATTCTGGACTCCATTTCCGGAATGCCCTCCACAGTCATCAGCGTCCTGCTGGCCTACAACCATTTCTTCCACCTCGGTATCCCGCGCGACAGCATCTTCATCGAGCCCCTCCTCAGCCACATCGACGACTGGGTGCTCAGCAAACGCTACACCCGTCAGGAAATCGACGCCTTTGTCGGCACACTCTTCGTGGCCGACTACGTCACACCCTCCATGCTCGACCTCCAGTCCTCCATCTCACGACGATTAATCGCCACCATGCAGACCGACAACCTGTGCCAAGGCTGGACACCACGTCCCCTCGAACCCATCTATCTCTTTCACAACACACAGGACATCACCGTCCCAGCCGTCAACACAACCAATCTCTATAACTACCTCACCTCACACGGTGCCACCAACATCACGCTCGACATCGACGATTACGGCAGCTCCGATGTGCTCCCCGCACACGAAACCGGTGCCATCTACTTCATGATGCACTCCGTCCAAACCATTGCCGACATCCTCGGCATCGAGCCATGGAGCATTCTCTGAGTCACCCTGACATTCATAACAAAGAACCCCCGCCATCAACTTCGGGGCTTCTTAATCCCAAATCGGCCATTAGGGTTTATCCCAAATCGGCCGTTAGGAAACCGAAAACTCCTACGGTTTAACTGCCGAATCGTGCAATGCACGAGGAAAACCCCTGCCCCATACCTTGTTCTGCCTACCCGCCCTGCGCCATGGAGCGGCAACGTTTTCCCCTCGCTACGGAGAGGGGCCGTTCAATCCTGTATCCTTATAGTATTGTTATAGCATCGTTACTCGATATGATAACGGAAAACAAGCCGGGAAGCAGGCAATATCGAGCCGAGATTGAACGGCCCAAGTGGGCCGTGCGTGCCGTCAGCTGAGTGCGGTTATCCCGATTGATAAGTCGGCTAATGACCGATTTGGGTTCAATACAGCAGCAGATTTATTTGACAAGCTAATCAGTTTAACCAGCAAAAATCTGTCAAGCGATTTCAGGAAAACACATCCACCTCCAAACGGGTATTGTCTCTATTGTATACCTGTCGACACAAGCCATATCACTCTGATTCATCGTTAGTATTACCCCCTTGTCCACTTGCAATTCATTCATAGCAGCAACAAGTCCACCATACTCACGGTCTTGATTGTCTGTCTCCACCTCCTCACAAACCTGAATCAGCAGTTCAGGCTTCTGACTATCACACACGACAAAATCGCATTCATGACCATTATTGTTGTAGTAATAAATCTCACGTCCTTGGCGGTATAGTTCAACAAAAACCAGATTCTCCAACCGATGACCTCTGTCCTCAGAAAAGGACGGGGAAAGTATCGACTGTAGTCCCAAATCCACACAATACACCTTCTTCGGATTAACCAACTGCGATCGATAGGAGAAAGAGAACCTTGGTACTGAAAAAAGCAGATATGCATTCTCCATATACGCCATATAATCCAGCACCGTCTTGGCCGATTTAACACGGATAGTCTGAGTCAGTTTGTTGCCGGTAATCAGATTACCCACATTACCCATTAAGAACGTCATCAGATTCTTCAACGATTGCTCATCTCTTAGGCCATAGCGGACAAGAATATCTCTATACAACACATCCACTGCCAAATCCGAAAGCAATTCTTTTCTTTCAGTCTGCAAATAGGCCGGGAATCCGCCCAACTGCATATACTGGTTCAAACTATCTTCACCAGCCTGCAACTTCTTGTATCCAATAAATTCGGAATATGAAAATGGCATCAACCTGTGGCTGATATGCCTGCCCGTCATTCTTGTTCCCAACTCGCGACTCAACATCGAAGCATTAGAACCTGTCACAACAATCTTATTGTGCGCGTCAATCCTGCTCCTTACGTATGACTCCCAACCTGCCACTACCTGTATCTCGTCAAAGAATAGATAGTGTGCACCCGACTGCTTTATCTCTTCGTCAAGTGTCCGGAAATCTTCTATCGTAAAACCAAACAAAGCAGGTGTGTCAAAATTCAAATAAAACGAATCCTCCGCATACCGCTGCATCAATTGTTCCACCAACGTACTCTTTCCGCAACGTCGTATGCCAGTGATGATATCAGCATATTGAGGATGCTGCAAATCAATTTTCCCAAGCAATTGACGTGGAAAAGTATCGGTATTAGATAATACATTTTCTCTCTGACTTATAACTGTTTGCGCTATATCCTGCCGTTTTATCATATCTTACATTTTTTTGCAAAGATACAAATAATAATCCAAACCAACAAAAGTTTTAATTGCTAATTAAAACTTCTTTTAATTAGCAATTAAAACTTACGCAAACCAATAATCTTAGCTTTAATGCCTCAATCTAAAGTAATCATCATAACATTCATTAACCCTATTAAGAATATCCACACGTTCATTTTCAATGAAAGACATAACATATTTGTTTTGCAATTCTGGTTTGTTGATTAATTCCCATCTCAGCTCTTGAAAAGCGTATTTTGCCCATGCTATCCATTGAGGGTAGTTTATTGCCATTGGGTTTCGGGTAAAAACAATTTTACCTGCGTTAACCGCAGTAGCTCCAGAATGAGCAATAAAAAGCATTGTATCAAGCTTTGGTTTCTTTATTTTAGATTTGGAACCTATAGTCACAGGAATAGAATCTTTTATTGAATACCCTTGAGACAAACGTTTCACAGCCCATGAAAAACGAACTATTATTTCTGTCACCATAACGGGAATGGACATTGAGCAAAAATGAATGAAATCATACCCCTCATAGTACATTCCCTGAACAATCTCAGCTATTGTTTGATCTTCTTCTCCTATACTACCAAATTGAAATAAATTGAACAATCCCATAAGCGGTACTGGCAATCCCATACTGGTGGTCACATCTGATTTCAAATGTCTAAATTGTTTTCCTAATGCTTCGAATAAAGAAGTCTCTTTACGCCCTGAATATTCATCTATAACTTGAATCACTATTTTTCCCTTCTTATCTATTGTTGTCATCGTACCACTAAGAATATCCATAACACCAACAAAGAATCCCAAAAGTGGGTCATGACCTAACTGTAACAATCTGTGATATTGTGGGGAAAGGCCTTCTACATAAACCTTTGTATTTCTATTATCTTGTGCATCATAAGGTGTCTTTGTTCTAGCTTTTTCTCCAAGTTTTTTCATATCTTCTTCAGGATATTTCTTATCGAAATAATCACGAATATAGTTAGACAATGGTCCCGCTTTTAGCCCAGACTTTGTCTTTTCAGGTATGCCAACAAGAAGAATATCCATGGCTGCTGATACTATTGCTGCTACTGCACAAATTGTCCAATCTAATTCGTCAAGTTTAAAAACGGAGTTGAATTGCTCGTTTAACGTTTCAATGTACCTCTTATTATCAAGTAACTCATCCTTAGAAAAAAGGTCTTCAATTTTAGCCACTTCTCCTTTATTATGTTTTTCAGCTTCTGCGCATAAACTGTCCCAATCTGGCAGGGTGGCATTGATTCCTGCTAGAATTGGTTCATCTGCGGATTCTCTAGATCTGTCTTTTGCATTTTTAATAGACTCTACATATCCAAGAGAATTAAGAACCTTCTCTGACTCATTAATACTTTCCTCTATGACACCCTGTACTCCCGTAAGTGTTCCCTTCAACTCGTTTAATTGAATATCTTGATAAGAAAGAACATTGATTACGTTTTGTTCTTCTTTTTGTACCATATTATTTATTGTTCAAGATCAGATTTCAGCTCTTTTATAGCTTGTGTTAAAAGAATATTGAGTCGGTTAAGATAATCAGCCCTATCTTTTGTAATATTGACATCTTTTTTCAACTCCTCAATTATAGCTTGATGCTTCTGTAATGCAAGATTATAAAGACGTTGCCGTTCTTGGGCTAATTTATTTTCATTGTGTTTTCTTACTATTGCATAGCCACCTACTCCAAGAACTGCCACAGGTGCGGCAAGAACAAAAACACCTGCAACCATACCTCCACCAATAATTGCGCCAGCTGCAGCAAGCCCTGAAGTTATCCCAGCCGCACTTAATCCTGTAACACTACCACCAAAGAATAGAGCCGCAAAACTTGCTGCCCCTCCTACTGCTGCTCCACCTGCACCAGCAAGAGCTTCGGGAATCGCACTTTGAACACCAGTTCTGTTTTTGTCTTTCTGAGCCTCATCGACTTCATTAATTACTCTTTCAACGTTTTTCAATGAATCTAAAGGCTCAAAGTTTTTCTTCTTATTTGCCATTATACCTTTAATTTATGTTCCGACCCTCCAACGGAATATTAAACTTAAACAATAAGAAAAGGCATGAGGTTATGTGCTCATGTCCGTCTACTTGTAGGCATCGCCAAACGCCTTTGCTGGAACGAATCGCTGGGGAACATATCTCACGCCTGATTATATGCCTTAGGCGTGAACCTATTGCATACACACCAAGCGAAAGCATAAATGTTCATCCTCCAGCTTGAATTTGGCGATTTTACAAGTAAGGACAATTTACAATGCTTTTCTTGCTTACCGCTTACTTTACTCATGTAAGCGACTGCAAAGATACAACTTTTTTCTCAAATATGTAAAAAACTCTCTCGTATCAGCAAAAAGTTGTATCTTTGCAGCATGTTTTGACATTGAATCCCGCCGTTAATGGAGATAGATATTCTTTTGGAATACAATGACCGTAATCAGCTACGTCAGTGGCTGGAGGAAAACCACACCTCTACACATCACTGCTGGGTGGTTACCTATCGGGGCAAAGTTCCTAAACCCAACGCACTCCCCTACCTCACCGTTGTTGAGGAGGCTCTCTGTTTCGGTTGGATTGATTCCACCCTCAAGCGACTGCCAGACGGACGACTGGCACAACGCATTTCCCCAAGAAGGAAAAACAGCCATTGGACAGAACGGAACCTCGCCCGAGTCAGCAACCTGGAACAACGAGGTCTGATGACCCCAGCCGGTATACAAGCCGCTGCAAGAAACAAAAACAATTAAAAATCAACAATACCATGAAAAGAAACATTATCAAAGCCACCGCTGCCATTCTGTCATTATTCTGTGCCGCATGCGGCCCGAACAGCAGCCAAACCGAACCAGCCGACACAAGTGCCGTGCAAGGCTTCACCTCCAATATTGAAGGCGTTACCGTTAAAGACGGCATATCAAAATACTATCTCAATGGCGAATGCACCATTGATAGCGATGTAATCATCGGCATACAAGACCGCGCCAGCGAGATGTCTATCGACCTGTTTAAAGGCTCCTACAACGACAGCCTTCTTCAAGCCCTGCTCCCCGAAGGTGGCTCAAAGTCAGCCATCAACGTCTTCCTGTTTAGCAGCCTACAGCATAATATCCTCTTCGACGCAGGACTCGGCACCCAATCGGGGGGTGCGCTCATGGACAAACTGGATACACTCTGTCTGAAACCCACAGACATCGACGCCGTATGCCTCACCCACCTCCATGGCGACCACATCGGCGGACTGCTCGCTGGTGGAAAAGCCGCCTTCCCCAAAGCAACCCTATACCTCTCGCAAAAAGAGTATGATGCCTGGAGCGACCAAGGCTCCATGTCCAAACAGAACGACTTATGGAAACAGGTGCAGTCGGCCTACAAGGGACGCATCAAGACCTTTGCCGACCGCGACACCATCATTGATGGCCTAGTTGCAACCATCCCGGCTCCCGGCCACACTCCCGGCCATACGGTCTATCAAGTAGGCAACTGCCTCATTGCCGGCGACATCATCCATTCCGAAGACCTCCAGCTTCAGCACCCCGACTTCTGCGCCAGATACGACAACGACCCCGCCGCTGCTGTCAAGACAAGAAAAGAAATTCTACAATACGCATCCACCAACAGACTCCTGTTTTGCGACGCCCACTGCTACGACCACTTCATCCAGCTATAAACCCACTTACACCTAACTCGGAGTAAAAGAACTCCGGCAGAAGAACGTCAAAAGCCCGGGCGAGATCTTCTCGTCCGGGCTTTATGTTTATTTCTGTCCCACTATGCGTCACTGCTTGCGGGAGAGTGCTTCCGCAAAGATTTCTTTGCCGTAGGGGGTGAGTGTGGCGTTTGCTTCTAGCCATGCAACGGGCATCTCGACAAAGAGCATGCCACAAGCATAGCACTGCACACTGTAGATGTTGTAAAAGGCCGTGATAGTGGTCCGGTTGCTGTCGATGGTGAAGCCGTCGGGCGGCGGCAGCCGGTGTTGATATTCGCCGTCGATACATTCTGCAGTGTTGCCATTCTCACGATTTGACGGCACCTCGTCAAGCGCACGGAGCAGCAGCCGACCGAGGTCGGTGGTGTCCATCAGGTCACACAATCGAACAATGCGGTCAGTGGCGCGATCCACTATCAACGTGCTGTAGCCATAGGTGCCGTGTGCGGCATAGGCCACATTATGCTCATCGTTTACCGAGAAATGCAGCAGGTTGCCGTCCTGCCTCACTTCGCCTTTGACCGTGGCATAGTTATGGGGGAAAAAGCGCACAGAATCGAGTTTGCGACGTTGAAGCGCATCGCCTTGGGGAAAGAGCTCGTCATCTTCCACCCATGTACGGGCAAGGAACTGCCTACCGGCTTCCTGCAAAGTGGTGGAGGTACTGTCACCAAAAGCCATCAGACTGAGCTCAGCACGGACTTGTGGTGAAAAACCACTGAGGTCAGGCCAAGCAAGGGTGAATTCGTTCTCCACGTCGAGGTATACATCATCAAGCAGGGGAAGCTTTTCGAGAGCTTTGATTTCGAAACAACTTTTGCCTTTGATCATGTGGATGGGCAGGGTCTGAAAAGATTCTTCCTGGGGAGTTGGCTGGTGGCAGGCAACAAGCAGCAGTATTGCTGCAATAGAAGTGAATGTCAACTTTTTCATAGTAGTTATTTATTGTAAAGGTTCAACCAGTGTGCTATTGTTCAGGAACGATGGCAAAATAGGTCAGTGGCTCGGTGGTGGAGGCGTTGATAAGACTGTGCGAATGGCCTTTGGGGCAGTAGTGGCACTGGCCAGGGCTGAGTAACTCTTCGCCGTCATCGTAAAGACAGCGGGCCTGTCCGCCGAGGATGTAGATCATCTCGCTGCTGGTGTCGTGGATGTGGTAGCCGATGGTGCAGCCGGGGTCGAGACAGCCGAGCATGATTTTGTTCATTCCGTCGAAAAAGATGCGGGACTTGGTGTCACCTTCGCCGCCCTTGAAGTGGGGCATGACGCTTAATTCAATGTTTGAGAAGTCAATAACCATGGTGTGTATGATGTTGTTTGAAAGACAAAGATACATATTTTTTTTTGATGACATACTTTTTTTCGCGCGTGGGCGTTAAGTAGGCTGTTTTGAAGAACCCTACAATTTATTGTTATGTTATTGATTGACGAGAAAGAGACTTCGCTGCTGACGGCAGCGGCCATGGGGAACGGCAAGCCTCCCGAGGTGCCTCCCGACGAGTTTGCACAGAATCTGCACGCCACGGACAGCATCACCCGCACGGTGGCGGACAGCCTGAAGAATATGGATTTGAGCGACTTGAAAGGCGTGGTGACGGGCGAAAACACGTTACTGCGCGACGGTTTGAGGGAGCTGACCGAGATGACAGTGGGCTTTGTGCCCAAGCTGCTGGTGGCCATCCTGATTCTGTGGGTGGGCATGAAGCTGGCGAAGATGGTGCGCAAGCTGATTGTGAAGGCGTTGGAGCGCCGCAATGCCGAGCCGTCGTTGAAGTCGTTCCTCGGGTCGCTGGTGGACGTGCTGCTGAAAGCCATGATTATCATCATGGCGATGGATGTGGTGGGCATCAAGGCCACCTCGTTCATTGCTTTGTTGGGTGCCATGGGTCTGGCCATCGGTATGGCGTTGCAGGGCACGCTGCAGAACTTCGCCGGCGGTGTGATCATCCTGCTGATGAAGCCTTTCAAGGTGGGTGACTATATCGAGTGCGGCCAGTTTAAGGGCTATATTCAGGAAATCCGCATCTTCCACACGGTGATGCGTCCCTTCAACGGTCGCACGATTGTGATACCCAACAGCGAGCTGTCGAACAAGAGCCTTATCAACCACACCAAGGAGGAGAATATCCGTCTGGACGTGGTGGCCAGCGTGGCCTACGGGTCGGACCTGGAGAAGGTGAAGGAGGTGCTGATGGAGGTGATCAACAACGAGCCGCTGATTCAGACCGAACCCAAAGCTCCGGTTGTGGCTGTGAGCGAGCTGGGGAACAGCTCGGTGGACTTGTCGATGTGGATGTGGGTGAAGGTGGAGGACTACTGGACGGTGTGGCTCCGCATCCGCGAGAACATCTACAACGCGTTCTACCGTAACAACATCACCATTCCGTTCCCGCAGATGGATGTCCATATTGCGAGCGACAGCAGAAGTGAGAGAGTTGAGAATTGAGAATTGAGAGTTGAGAATTGAGAATTGAGAGTTGAGAGTTGAGAATTGAGAATTGAGAGTTGAGAATTGAGAATTGAGAATTGAGTAATTGCCTGAATGCTTGATTGTGTTATTGCTTGAGTGGCTGGCGCAGTCAAATTACTCAAACAATCAAGCATTCACACGTTAACACATCAACATATAAACATATCAACAAACTAAGACTACACTGAATAATGAAGAAGATTCTGATTATATGGGCAGCCGCCATGCTGCTTCTGGCTCCCGGCAGGCTGGGGGCGCAGGAGTCCACGCAGCTGCGCCTGTCGGATTCGGCATACGCCAGCATCCTCACCTGCGGTGCGGGCGAGGAGTTCTACACCTCTTTCGGGCACACGGCCATCAGGGTTTACGACCCCGCCATCCATCTGGACGTGGTGTACAACTATGGCACCTTCGACTTCGACACGCCGCATTTCTACTGGACTTTCACCCTGGGCAAACTGAACTATTGCCTGAGCCGCACCAGCTTCGACGCCTTTATGTTCGAATACCGTGCCGAGGGCCGCGCGGTGTGGGAACAGCGCTTACGCCTGTCGAACCAAGAGGTGAACAACCTGTTTGTGATGCTTGAAACGAACTACCTGCCCGAATACAGGTATTATAAATACGATTTCTTCCGCGACAACTGCGCCACACGTGTACGCGACATGGTGCGCGACTGTCTGTGTCACCGAAACCTCAGCCCCGAGTGTACCGCCGACACCAATCGCTCTTACCGCGACATCCTGTACCGCTCTACCGAGCGGACGCTGCTGTGGTGGCGGCTGGGGATAGACATGGCCCTGGGCGTCCGCTGCGACCAGCGTTGCAGCAACTACGAATATATGTTCTCGCCGTTGGAGATGATGAAGCAGTTCGACACCATGACGGTGAGCGACACCCGCCAGCCGCTGGCCGAGCCTGCCACAGTGCTGCTGTCCGAGACGCGCACGCCTCCGTCACGCAGTGTGTCCCCCACCCTGCTATTCTGGGTGGTGTTCCTGGCCGTGATGTGCTTCACGCTGCTGGAGTGGCAGAAGGGATGGAGCCTGCGTTGGTTCGACCGCACGCTCTTCTCCATCGCTGCCATTTTCAGCTTGATGGCGCTGTTCCTGTGGTTCTTCACCGACCACTATTGCACCAAGGTGAATCTGAATGTGCTGTGGGCATCGCCGCTGTTCGTTTATTTCGCCATCAGGCTGCAGAAAAGCAACCGGGTGGTCGTGTTCATCCAGCTGGCCATGCTTTTTGCCGCCATGGTGATGACCCTGGGACCCTTGCCCCAACAGCTCAACGCCGCCCTGTTCCCCATCTCGCTGACCCTGGCGCTACGCCTGATCTCGAACACACGGAGGGGAATTGAGAATTGAGAATTGAGAGGGGAGAATTGAGAATTGAGAATTGAGAATGTGTTAACGCTTGAATTATTCTCAATTCTCAATTCTCAATTCTCAATTTTAAAATGCCAATCAGAACCTGTATCCTGCATATACTAGCACCTTGCTGTCGAATACTGAGGAGTGCATGCCGTCGTCGTGTCCTCGCCAACAGTTGTTGACTGTGCAGATGATGCCGGCCAGCCAACGGGGACTGATGTTGTAGAATCCGGCCAACCTGAGCACTCCCGCCACTGAGAGATGGGTGGCACGTGCGCTGGTCTGCAGGTCGGCGACGGTCTGATGATAGGCCGCACGCTGTTCCTCGGTCCAGTCGGAGATTGACCCGTTGGGGTTCATGTCGATTTTGTTGTAGTATGCCCAGCGCAACATGGGTAGCACCGATGCATGAATCATCCACTTGCCGTCGTCCAGCACCTTGTTGTAGGCGTACCCGATGCCTACAAGGATATTGTGGCTAAGGTGATGGAGGGTGTCGGCGAAATATTTCGCCACGGTATCAAACTGGTCGAAAAAGTCTTTGTCGAATCCCGTATAGGTGGCGTAGTAGGAAACCCCTGCGATGGCGCTGCCCGCACTGCGTTTCTGCCAGGTGGTCTGCGAGATGGCCGAGGCATAGGAGAAACGCTTGGAGTTGAAAACAATGTAGGAGTTGATTTCGAGCAGTATCATCTCAGGCCCTATGGCGGTTTTGTACTCACCCAACTGGGGACGGGCGCTGCCGATGTCGACCCAGTCGATTGTGCTGTGGAGACGACTGAAATAGTCGAGTTTGATATCGAACCCCACCACGCGCCCGTAGGACGAGAAGGTGAAATAGAAGTCGGACTTGTTGCTGAGCCGGGGGCCGAAACTGAGTCCCCAGCCACGGTAATAAGCCCCCAAGGCCAATTTGGACGACAGACCGGTGCTGTTGTGGATGCGGCAGTACGAGTCGCCCGAAAGATTGGGCAGATGGAGCGAGAGGTTGGTGAACGCCATGGTACCATAGACCCCTGCCACCCAAGGGTATTCACGTGGGAAATCGACGTAGCCGGGTTCGTATCCCATCAGCTGGGCACGCTCCCGCCAACGGCTGAACCAATTCCACGTGGAGACAAAGAAATTACGGTGCACCGTCGTGTCGGCCTTCTGTGGAGGGGGCGTCGAAACGGTGTCCTGTGCCTGTCCGCCGAAAGCGGATAGCAGCATGATTGTCAGCAATATTGCCAAATAATTTTTTCTCATATACAAGATGCAAAGGTACATTTTTTTCTTATATTAAACAATTCGCACTGCCCAATCCACAAAAAAAGTGTATCTTTGCATTTTGAAACAACGAGACAAAAAACATCCAATATGAAGTACAAAGCACTACTCATCACTGCTGTGCTGACGGCCTTGGAGTTGCCGGCTGCAGCCCAGCACAAGACCGTCCTCTACGACAGCACGTCGGTGGTCATGGAGGAGAGCGGCCTCAGCCATGTAATCAATCATCAGCGTATCCGCGCCAACGACTATGCCGGGTGCAAGCAGCTGGCCACCGTCAAGGTGGACTACGACCCGCTGTCCGCCTACGTCGAGTTCCGCCAAGTGTTGCTGCACCACGCCAACGGCACCGTGGAGGATGTGTTGCTGCGGGTATACGACTATGTCGCCCCGGCACGACTCATCTATTGGGGTGCCAGTCAGAAGATGGTGCAGATAGGCCATCTCGACCCCGGCGACGAGGTCGAATTCGTCACCTACCGCAAGGGCTTCACCTATGCCCTGCTCGGCGAGAACGACGACGACAAGTACATCCCCCCCATGCGCGGCCATTTCTACGACATCGTCCCCTTCTGGAGCGAGTCGCCCGTCAACAAGAAAGTCTATCAGGTCGACGTGCTCACCGAGAAGCACCTCCGTTTCGAGCTTTACAACTGCCCCGCCGACCAGGGATGCGGCGTGCGGATAGACAGCACCGTGAACGGAGACCGCACGGTCTACACCTTCACCAAAGATAACATCACCCCGCTGAAACGCGAGCCGAGGGCTTTGGCCAACAACGACATCCAGCCCAAGCTGTTGCTCAGCACCAGTCCCAACTGGCAGGCCAAGTCCATCTGGTTCTACGGTGTCAACGAGGACTACGGCAGCTTCGTCCCTACTCCTGAAGTGCAAGCCCAAGTGAACGCACTGGTGCGTGGTGCCAAAACCGAGCACGACAGCATCGCCATCCTCACCCACTGGGTGGCCGACAACATCCGCTATGCGGGCATCAGCATGGGTCCCGGCGAGGGATACACCCTCCACAATGCCCAGATGAACTTCACCGACCGCTGCGGCGTCTGCAAGGACAAAGCCGGCATGCTGGTGTGCATGCTCCGTGCCGCCGGTTTCAAAGCCTATGCCGCCATGACCATGGCCCACGAGCGCATCGACCGCATTCCCGCCGACCAGTTCAACCACAGTGTCTGTGCCGTCCAGCACCGCGACGGGTCCTTCGAGATGCTGGATCCCACCTGGGTGCCCAATGTGCGGGAGCTCTGGTCGAGCGCCGAGCAACAGCAGGGCTATCTCATCGGTCTGCCCGAAGGGGCCGACCTCGCCTACACCCCTGTCTCCGCCCCCGAGAACCACTATGTCCGCATCAACGCCAACACCCAGATCGGACAGGACGGAACGCTCGCCGGCACCATCACCATCACTGCCGAGGGGCAGAGCGATGCCGCAGTGCGCGGTGTCTTCAGCTGCCGCACCGCCGAATGGATGCGCAACATGGAGCTCGAGTTGCTCAAGATAGCCCCTGCCGCCCGTATCACCAAGATTCAACGCACCGACAACGACAGCTATCTGAAGCAACCCGTCAGCATCACCTACCATTTCTCCATCCCCGACTTTGCCGTCATCGACAAGAACACCATCATCTTCACTCCGCTGTCGGCACGCAACTTCTTCAGCCGCGCCATGACGCACCTGCGTTTCGACGCCACCCCCGCCAGCCGCACCCAGCCCTTTGCCGATGCCTGCTCGCGCCTGGTGGAAATCAAGGAGACCATCACCCTCCCCGACGAGTACAAGCAGCTCCATTTCCCCTTCATCAACGGAGTGGCCAATCCCGCCGCAAGCTTCGGGTGCCAGTATTGGATGGAGGGCAACACGCTCACCTTTGCCGAGAGCTCGCTCCTGGGCAAACGTGTCTACGACCCCGCCGACTGGCCCAGCTTCCGCCAGGTGGTAGCCAACCAGAAGAAACTGGCCGAGACGCCCGTCATCCTCACCAAATAACCAAGTCCGATCGTTTTAAAATACCCACATCATGAAAAGAACAATGCTTAGCATCATAGCCCTGCTCACGGTTGCCACGGCCTTCGCCCAAAACAAGCAACCCGATGCCGAATACAATCTCATCCGTCGCAGTTACCGCACTGTCGGCGACAGCGTCACCGAGATTCGCTTCCACAAAGAGATTGTCCTGCTGCGCAACCGGGCCATCACAGCCTACGCCGACAAGGGCGAGACCTTCATCACCTACAACCCCGATTTCGAGACCCTCACCGTCAACGAGTGCTACACCGTCCGTCCCGACGGTGTGAGAGTGAACACCCCCGAGAACGCCTTTGTCCGTCAGCTGCCCTCCGAGTGTGCCGACTGCGGCCGCCTGAACCATATCACCGAACTGGCCATCGTCCACACCGCCCTCGAGTACAACTGCACAATCGTGCTCGACTACACCCTCCGCCGCCGCTCGCCCCTGCTTGTCGAGCGCTTCAACCTCAGCCAGGACTGCCCCGTGAAACGCTACGAGATCCGTTATGCCGACGGGCATACCGATGTGCATAACAATATCGCACAGACCGTGAACGACCCCTACATGCCTGCTGCCAAGGCCTACGACGTGGAATTCCAGCTGGGCTCCAAGCCCGTCTACACGGCCGAGACAAGCCTTCCTGAAGCCGCCAACCTGCTGGCTTCGCTCAAAGCCAACGGCAGCAAGGAATATGTTGCCGCCATCCGCGACTGGGTTGTCGACTATGTCACCCTCAACCCCATCGACCCGGCCCGTGTCAACTACGCCATGACACCCGCCAACGAAGTCTTCACCAGCAACTGCGGCACCGCCATCGACAAGACCGGGCTCCTTGCCGCCATGCTCAACCAGGCTGGTTTCCGCGCCACCATCGTCGACAACAGCCTCAATGTCTTTGGCGACAAACCCCTTGAGGTGGAAGTGACCATCGAAGGACTCAAATACCGTCTCTCCGCCACCGCCAAAACGCCCCTCCTCACCGAGAACGAGAAAGCCGACGCCGCTGCCGTGGCTGCCGCGCCCATCTACATCGACCGCGAGCTGGAATGGAAACCCGACACCATCGTCGAGAACTACGTCCGCATCACCCTCCCCGAAGAGAAAGGCGGGCTGCAATTCGACCCCTCGCGCCTCAACGCCTCCCGCACCAGCGACCTCCAGGCCCGCGCCACCACCGAGTTCTACCACTACACCATGGACCTGCCCAAAGGGGCCAAGCTGATAGGCGGCGACGTGGAATTGGAATACAACCGCAATGTGGGCAGCATCAGCATCATCATCAAGCAGAAAGGCAAACGGCTGCTGGTCACCCGTAGCCTGCGTCTGCGCAAAGCCCTCATCACCAAGGCCGACTATTCCGACTTCCGCCAGCTGATGATCGACTGGTACGGCCACCGTCAACTCTTCTTCAGCCTATGAGCGGCGCAGTATGGGCACTGATATGTGCCCTCCTCTGGACCGCGGGCATGCTCTATTTCGACTACCGCAAGAAAAAGAAATAACCAACAGCACACAGGCTCCTGCCAAACCGACACGCAGGAGCCTGTTTCTTTTTGATGCAACCAACATGATATAGGGGACTTCTATAAATCACCTCGGAGAGGTTTCAGCGGGTACTCCATAGGAGTTTCCGCTTAATAGCCAACGTCATACCCCTCCCAACGATACTCCGTAGGAGTTTTCGGTCTCCTAACGAAAAATCTCCATTTCACCACGCCAGTTGCAAGGAACCACAAGCCAGCTGTACTAAAGGGGAAAAAACAACGCCATGGAACCACCCGCCTACACACGCCAAGCGACCATCCCAAGCACCCCTCCCATAGCCGGGCAGGCAACGAATTGTTTGCATTGTGACACAGAATTTTTAATAATCTAAAAAAAAAACGTATCTTTGCAACTTTGAAATAGCACGAATATGAAACGATACATCTTGATTCTCACAGCCGTCTTCGCACTGACAGGCAACGCATTGGCCCAGACTTTGGCCTTTGACGACATCGATATGAAGTATGGCTACAAAAACAGTAACGGCATCTGGCAGATACCTCCACGGTATCAAGTGGCCTTTCCCTTCCAACATCAGGACCGCAAATTTGCCGTCGTCAAATACGATGGCCGCTGGGGTTGCATCGACGAAGCCGGCAACATGATTGTCCGCAACATCTTCCACACTCAGGAGGAGGCGCAGGAAGCCGGCGACCAGTGGTATACCGCCGAGGAACCCGGCAAATGGATCTATCCCGCCGAGAACCCCGCCGACCACAAATGGGGCTTTGTCAACTACTACGGCCAATGGAAGTACGAACCCGCCTACGAGGGTGCCGGCAAGTACTACGGCCAGGACCCCATGAGCTTCGCCCCCGTCAAGATTGAAGGCCGCTGGGGCTGCATCGACGCCAAGGGCATCCTTATCATCAACAACATCTTCGAGAGCATGGAGGACGCCACCGAGGCCGGCCATCAATGGATTGTGGGCCGTCACTACGACACCTGGCGCATCTCCGTCACCAACCCCAAGAACGTCAACCAATGGGGCATCGTCAACTATCTTGGCCGCTGGGTGGTCCAACCCCAGTACGCCATGATACGCCAGTTCTCCGGCGAGCACAACTACATCTACACCCAGGCCCTGAAAGGTGGCCGCTGGGGCAATATCGACCGCAATGGCAATGTCATCAGCGACTTCATCTTCAGCCGTGAAGAGGACTGTGTCTACGCCCTGTCGCAGATCGAACACGGCCGCGACATCGACGGATGGCGCCTCCCCGAGATGCGTACCGACACCAACCTCTGGGGATGGGTCAAGGCCGACGGCAGCTGGGCCATCCAGCCCACCTTCCTCGAGGTCTCGCGCTTCCCCAACGACACCGGACTCTTCGCCACCGCCAAATGCGAGAACGGCCTCTGGGCAAGCATCCACGAGGATGGCCGACTGCTCTCCAAGCCCGTCTTCACCCTCTCCAGCGAAGCCGCCAAGGCCGGCAAGGAGTGGGACGACAACCAGAAAGGCATCGAAGAGGCCGAACTGGGCCATTGGCTCTACCCCATCCAGGAACCCAAGACCGGACACTGGGGCTATGTCGACTTCGAGGGCGAATGGGTCATCCTGCCCCGTCTCGAAGATGCCAAGCCCTTCATCAACACCTGGAACAACCGCGTGGCTCCCGCCAAGGAAGAAGGCCGCTGGGGCTGCATCGACCATACCGGCCAATTTGTGGTGAAACCGATCTACAACAACTCCGCCGACGCCTATGTGGCCGCTCGCCAGTGGGGTGCCAAGAAGAAATTCTAATGGACTACATCATCAAGGACGGCACCGTCGTCAACGAAGGCTCCATCGCCACGCGCGACCTCTTCATCCACGACGGACGGATTGTCGAGAGTGCCTCGGCGTTGCGTAACCCCCAGACCTTTTCGGCCAAAGGGTGTTATGTCATACCCGGCGTCATCGACACCCATGTCCACTTCCGCGACCCGGGCTTCCCCGCCAAGGCCGACTTCGCCACCGAGAGCAATGCCGCGCTTGCCGGGGGTGTCACCTCCGTCATCGACATGCCCAATACCAATCCGCAGACCACCACCCTGGCCTACCTCGAAGACAAAGAGACGTTGGCCGCCAAGAAGAGTGCCGTCAACTACGGATTCATGCTCGGTGCCACCAACGACAACATCGACGACCTGCTGGCCATCGACCCCCTGCGCTACGCCGCCATCAAGCTCTTCCTGGGCAGCAGCACGGGCAACATGCTGGTCAACAAAGCCGACGTGCTCGACAAGCTCTTCTCCCAAAGCCGCAAGCTCATCGTAGCCCACTGCGAGGAAGAGAGCATCATCCAGGCCAACCTGCGCAACTACAAGATGGAGTTTGCCGGCAAGGAAGGCGAGGACGCCTCCCTGCATCCCAAAATCCGCAACCGCGAAGCCTGTTTCGTCTCCACCTACAAAGCCGTCGAACGCGCCCGCAAGTACAACACCCGCCTCCATGTCGCCCACATCAGCACCGCCACCGAGCTCTCCCTCTTCAGCAACAAAGGCGTCGACGACAAAAACATCACCGCCGAGGTGACCCCCAACCACCTGTGGTTCGACGACCGCGACTATGCCGAGCTGGGCAACAAGATAAAGTGCAACCCCTCCATCAAGAGCAACGACGACCGCATGGGGCTGTGGGGCGGACTCATCGACGGCGTCATCGACACCATCGCCACCGACCACGCGCCCCATACCCTTGCCGAGAAAGAGCAGCGTTATTTCGACGCCCCCGGCGGCATCCCCGGCATCCAGCACTCGCTGCAGATGATGCTCGAAGGGCTCTTCAACCCTGCCGCCTGCCAGCGCGACGACCACAGCGACGTGCTCAACGAATGGCTGCCCTTGCTCGTGGCCAAGATGTGCCACAACCCCGCCACCATCTTCGGCATCGAAGGACGCGGATTCATCCGTCCCGGCTACCATGCCGACCTCGCCGTCTTCGAGCCCGCCGAGACCGTGGTGACGCCCGAGAGCCTGTTATACAAATGCGGATGGAGCCCCATCCAGGGGCAGACCCTCCACACACGCCTGCGCCAAGTGTTCCTCAACGGCATGCCTGCCGGACAGAGCACCGCCATGCCGTTGCAATTCGTCAAATAAAAAAAACGTCATATCCATACCTTAAAACAAAAACATCATCCATCATGAAAAAGTTCATCCTGACATTATTAGCCGTCCTTATGGTAGGAACCAGCCTCAATGCCTGTGGCCGCAAGCGGGTCATCGACCCCGAAGAGCTCCCCAAAGCCGCCACCGAACTGATCCAGAAACACTGGCCCTCGTGCGTCATCGACCTCGCCTATATCGACGGCCGTGAGTACGAAGTGCTGCTCAGCGACGGCACCATCATCGAGTTCAACAACAAAGGCATCTGGAAAGAAGCCAAATGCACCGACGGACTGCCCGTCACCCTGGTCCCCGGCAACATCACCCGCTATGTAGTGGAACGCTTCCCCAAACAGCTCATCATCAAATGCGAGAAGATGCGAGGCGGCTACGAAGTGGAGCTCACCAACGGCCTTGAACTGCAATTCGACCTGCAAGGCCGCCTGACCCACGTCGACGACTGACCCCCACCCCATCACGAACCACAAGAGGATGTCCCATCGACATCCTCTTTTTTTATCTCAAATCGCCAGTTACATGAAGGTTTAATTGGGGATATACCACCCTATCCCACCCCGAAAAGGCCAAAGACACACTTTGCTAACACGATGTCGCACAGCAATTTACATTCTATATACTTTCTATGTACTTTCTATTTATTTTCTACATTATTTCTAAGAGAGAAAATAAACACAAAAAGGGCATCAGGAAACCGCCGACGCTGAAGGATGTAATGTACGCAAGTCCGTCGGTTGTTACTCCTTTGTATTCTTTACTTTATTTTTACCTGAATTTTAGCTATTATTTAGGTACAGTAATCAAAGGATAAAAAATGGACAGTCAAAGCGTAATGAAAAATAAGTGGAAACTCCAAGATAAATAATTACCGATTAGGGTTAAGGTCAATTATTATGCTTATGCTTTTGTGCTTTCCCTTTGTTTAGCGGGAGCTATCGATGGACACCTTCTGCACTTTCTGCATGTATGCGGTGTCGCCGCAATTGATAATGAGCATATATACCTTGTCGGGCAGGAAGCCTATATCAATCGAACTGTCATGGGTAGAATATAATATCTTCCCATCAAGGTCCATCACGCTGACGCTTTCAACACCATCGGCCTTGACCGTCAGTCTGCCCGTTGTGGGGTTGGGATAAACGGCCGGCCTTGTCGCTTCCAATGGCTCGACCCCTACCTGATTAGCCATGACAGCACGGATCATCCACGATTTATCGTACGCCGGATTGCCGGGGTCATACTCATACAAGGGGAACCACACATTGCCATCAGCCGACACCCTGCAGCTGTTCGGGTCGCCGGCATAGGCCTCCACCGATGGGGCAAAATCGTACATCGCGGAGAAGGTAACCCACAGGTTTCTCATCCAGTCCACCTCCAAGGCGCTGCAGTCAACACGATTCCAACCGGCATGGCAAGCCGTAATCTTCTTCTTGAAGATTAGCGATTCGGGCGCATACTCCCCTCCCTGGTACACGTTCAACGTAATGGTTTTACGGAAAGCGGTGTCGGCATAGAACTCCACTTCCCTGAGGCAGTTCCTGTCCGTCAAAGCCTGTGGAGGGAACACAACGCCCCAATACTTCATGCCATCGAGGGTTGCCCCCGTGTCCACCCTGTCGGAGACATAGCTGAGTGTATCGCCCCATTCCCATTCAAACACATGCACCATCATGGTATCATATCCTGTGCCAGCCATGTTGGAAGCCTGCAGTGTGACCCTATAGTCGCCCGCCTCGCTCCACGACACATTCACATCCTCCGAGACTGCATAAGTAAAGCTACCATTCTCGATATTCCACACATAACCGTAGGGGGAACCCACACAGTCCACCTCGCTCGAAAAGACAGAAGGACATCCTTTCGCCACACGATTATGGCCATTGATGGAGACCACTGGGACAGTCTCCGTGCCCACCGTTTGAGCGATACCGATGAGATGAGCGATATTGGTTCTGTTACCGGCATCACTATTCAGGTAAAGAGCTATTTTTCGATAATAGCCATATTGGCCGATAAACACAAAGTAAGGCACAGCACCTTGATACAACTCGCGGCACGCTTCAAGACAACTATTGTTACAGATGATTGGGTAAGGAACCGTACCTCCAAGCGTCCAGTCGTGGACGGTGTTTCCCTCGGCTATCGCGGAAGCATAGGAGGGAATCTCGAGTGCGATAGAGGCCACACGCAACTGATTGGTACCATTGGGGCCGAAATAGTCATACAACCTCGCCAGGACTCCCTTCTCGTGGTATTTCCAGCAGGGACGGCACAACAAAGTGAAATAGTCGAAGAGCACACAATAACCCGAGTCGAGCCATGCCTGCAGATCCACGGTGTCGCCATATATATCCGGAACCCTGAAAGGGGTACCGATATGTACCCAACGACCCTCGTAAGCCTTCTCCTGCTGAGCAAGAGAAACCATGCCTATGAGACAGAACAGTACAGCAGCCAAGGTCTTTTTCATATTCATCGGAAATAAAAGGGGTGCTTGTAAAAAAAGGGTGCTTGACAAACTTGTCAAGCACCCTGTGAAATCATCTCAACTATTTTTCCAGGCGGATGCGGGCGTCCACTGCGGTGACGTAGCGGGGGTTGCCCAGCAGGGGGTTGAGGTCCATCTCGGCAATCTCGGGGGCTGCCTGGACCAGTGCGCTCACACGGGCAATCTGGTCGGCGTAGAGGTCGATGTTCACGGCCTCCTGGCCACGCACACCCTGCAGGATCTTATAGCCACGCAGCTTGGTGAGGGCCTCCTTGGCTTCGGCAGCACTGATGGGTGCCAGTGCGCTCTGCACATCTTTCAACACCTCGATGAAGATGCCGCCCAGTCCGAAGAAGATCTGATGTCCGAACTTGGGGTCTTTGATGGCGCCGATGTAGACGTCGGTACCGTCGAGCATGGGGTACATCTCCACGGCGTAGGTCTCGGGGATGACGATCAGGCGGTTGAACTCCTTCTCGACAGTGGCGAGGTCTTTCACGCCGAGGGTGACGCCGCCCACATCGCTCTTGTGCAGGGGTCCGACGACCTTCATGACCAGGGGGACATCCTTGCTGCATCCCACCTCCTTGGCGAAGGCGAGGGCATCCTCGACCTTGGACACCTCGACGCTCTTCTTGCGGCTGATGCCGGCGGCATCGAGCAGCTCGTTGTAGTCGGCAATCTCCATGTAGCCGCTCTTGCAGCGTTCGACGGTCTTGCGGATGCGGGCCACGTCGATGGCAGGCTGCTCGACATTCTCGGGCTGAGGCTTGGGGGTGTTGTACACCTTGCAGATGGCGTTGCCCAGCACACACTCCTCGGGGAAGTTGATGTTGCCCATGTCGATAAACTCCTGAATCTCGTCCTTGACGTTGATGATGGAGGGCAGCACGGGGAAGATGGGCTTCTTGCAGGTCTTCATCTTCTCGTTGAGCAGGGCATAGACCTCGCGGTTGGAGAAGAGTCCGGGGGAGCCGAAGATGACCACGGAGAAATCGATGTCGGTGTACTCGTTCTCGACGGTGTCGATGATGTAGCCCAGCTGCTCGGCGGTGCCAGTGGCGAGGAAGTCGATGGGGTTGCCCACTGATGAGCCGCCGAAGAGTTTCTCGAGCAGGGCGGGGCTGGCGGGGTGCTCCTTGAGGCTGGGCACCTCGATGCCGTTGTTGCTAAGCACGTCGGTGAGCATGACAGCGGGGCCGCCGGCATGGGTGATGACGGCGCAGCGGTTGCCCTTGATCTCGGGATACATGAACACTCCGCAGACGGTGGTGAGCTCCTGACGGTTCTGGCAGCGGACGATGCCGGCCTTGCGGAAGAGGGCATCGACGGCGGCGTCGTTGGTGGCCAGGGCGCCGGTGTGGCTCGAGGCGGCACGGCTGCCGGCGGCACTGCCGCCGCTCTTGATGGCGGCGATATGGCAGCCCTTGTTGATGAGGCTGCGGCTGTGCTTGAGCAGACGCTGCGGGTCGCCGACTTTCTCCATATAGAGCATGATGACGTGGCTGGACTTCTCGGGGTCGAAAGTCTCGTCGAGATGTTCCAGCACATCCTCGATACCCAGCTGGGCGCTGTTGCCCACAGCCCACACGCTGTTGAACTTAAGACCGTTGGTCATGCCGTACTCCTTGATGAACACGGCGGTGGCGCCAGAGCCGGTGATGAAGTCCACACCCTTGGGGTCGAGTTTGGGGATGGGGGTGTCGAAGCAGCCGCTGTAGTTGGTGTTGAGGAATCCGGTGCAGTTGGGGCCGATGAGGGAGCCGCCGACGGCGTTGATGCTGTCGACGATGTGCTTCTCGATGGCGGCACCCTCGGCGTTCTCCTCGGAGAAGCCGGCGCTGACGATGATGAAGCCCTTGGTGCCCTTCTGCTGGGTCAGCACGTCGACGGTCTGGGCGCAGAACTTGGCTGCGATGCAGAGGATGGCGCAGTCGACCTGCGGCAGGTCCTCGACCTTGGCGAAGCACTTGATGCCCTGCACCTCGGTCTCCTTGGGGTTGACGGCGTAGACAGGGCCGCTGAAGCTGCTCTCGAGCAGGTTCTTCAAAGCCTTGCCGCCGGGTTTGTGAATATCGCTTGACGCGCCGCAGATGACGATGCTGCGGGGATTTAAAAGTTCTTTTGCTATCATATATAAGGTTTTATTTTATCGGATTAATCAGATTATACAGCATAAGCAATTACTTCTCCTTGGGCATGGCGGCGAGGGCTGCCACCAGGTAGTCGAAGAACTTCTTGCTGCTCTCGATGTTGGCGCGCTCGTCGGGGCTGTGGGGGCTGTTGAGCGTGGGACCGAAGGAGATCATCTCCATGTCGGGATACTTGCCGCCCAGCAGGCCGCACTCCAGACCGGCGTGGATGGCGACCACGGCGGGTTCCTTGCCGTACATCTTCTTGTAGGTCTGCTTCATGGTCTTGAGCAGGCCGCTCTCCATGTTGGGTTTCCATCCGGGATAGGCACCCGTGAGCTGGCATTTGCCGCCCGCCAATTCGGCCAGGCAGACCAGCCGCTCGGCGAGGGCCTCTTTGGCGGAGTCGACCGAGCTGCGAAGCAGGGCCTTAATGGTGAAGCTCTTCCCGTTGGTGTACATGATGGCCAGGTTGAGGGATGTCTCCACCAGACCTTCCATGTCCTTGCTCATGCGGATGACGCCATTGGGGGCAATCATGACGGTGTTAATAATCTTCTGGGTGTCGGCCTCGGTCATGACCTTGGGGTACATGCGGACAGGCTCCAGCTTCATGAAGAAGTCGGGCTCGACGCGACCGAGTTCCTTCTTCACCCAGCCGGCCACCTTCTCGAGCTCGGCGACGATGCACTCCTTGTGGGCCTTGGGCATGGCGAAGGTGATGGAGGCGTCGCGCGGGATGGCGTTGCGCATATTGCCGCCGTCGACGTTGATGAGGCGGATGCCGCAGTCGGCCACCCAGCGGATGTGGCGGAAGAGGATCTTGTTGGCGTTGGCACGTCCGGTGTTGATTTCCATGCCGCTGTGGCCGCCCTTGAGGCCGCCGATGGTCAGGCGCATGGCGCAATAGTTCTTGGGAGCGGTCTCGGTGGCGTAGGGGATGGCGATGGTGGCGTCGATACCGCCGGCGCAGCCCACATACAGCTCGCCCTCGGTCTCGCTGTCGAGGTTAAGCAGATACTTACCCTTCAGCTCGCCGCGTTTCAGACCGAAAGCGCCGGTCATGCCGGTCTCCTCGTCGGTGGTGATAAGGGCCTCGATGGGACCGTGTTTGATGGTCTTGCTCTCGAGCACAGCCATGGCGGCTGCCACGCCCAAGCCGTCGTCGGCGCCCAGGGTGGTGTCGCAAGCATACACCCAACCGTCGACAATCTTAGTCTCGATGGGGTCCTTGAGGAAATCGTGCACCTTGCCGGCACGGGCCTGAGGCACCATGTCCATGTGGGCCTGCAGCACTACGGGGCATACATTCTCCATGCCGGGAGTGGCGGGTTTGCGCATGATGATATTGCCCACCTTGTCGACGTGGCATTCGATATTACGTTCTTTTGCCCACTTCACGAGATAATCGCGGACAGCCTCCTCATGCTTGGAGGGACGGGGGCAACGGGTGAGGTTATAGAAATTACCCCACAGTTCTTTTGGCTCTAAATCTTTAATTGTCATAATATTGGTGTTTAATTTATTATCCAAAGGTATCTGCGAAGATACGAAATATTTTTGAATTAGTTGTTAAAATGCAGAAAAAAGTTGTATTTTTGCAACATGAAATGTACGAATTGCCCACGCCGATGTGCCACTGACCGTGAACGCTCGCTGGGTTTCTGCCATGCAGGAACCGAGCCCGAGGCCGTCACCGTGTGCGTGCACCGTGGCGAGGAGCCTCCACTGTGCGGCGAGCGGGGGATCTGCAACATCTTCTTTGCCCACTGCAACCTGCAGTGTGTCTACTGCCAGAACCACGACATCAGCCGCGGCACCCTTCCTGCCGCCATCGTCCCGCGGTATGTAGGAGTCGACGCCATCGTGGAGCGTGTGGCCCAGATCCTCCCCACCACCGAGAACATTGTGGGGCTGGTCAGCCCCACCCATTACGCCGACAGCATCCCCGCCATCGTCGAAGGGCTACACCAGCGCGGCCTCTACCCCACAGTGGTTTACAACACGGGCGGCTACGACAGCGTGGAGACCCTCCGCGCCCTGGCTCCGTACATCGACATCTACCTGCCCGACTTCAAATACTCCGACCCGGTCCTGGCCGCACGCTACAGCCACGCCCCCGACTATCCGCAGATGGCCCTTGCCGCCCTCCGCGAGATGTATAGCCAGAAAGGCTCGTCGCTCCCCACCGACGAGCGCGGCATGGCTTACCGCGGCATCATTGTACGCCACCTGGTCCTTCCGGGGCAGGTGGAGAACAGCCTGGGCGTGGCCGACCTGCTGGCCGACCTCTCCCCTAACCTCCATGTGGCCCTCATGGCGCAGTACTTCCCGACGCGTGCCGACCTGCCCGACCAGCTGGGACGCACCCTCACCCCCGACGAATACAACCGCGTAGCCGACCACTTCTACGAGGTAGGTCTCTGCCGCGGATGGGTTCAGGAACTCGAAGCCCAGTCGTGCTACCGTCCCGACTTCACCATTGAGGAGGCCTTCGAGGGTGCAGCCGCGTCCGACCCCTCCCAAGCACTACAACAAGACAACAAAACCCTGTAACAGAAAAACAAAATGCCAAGCAAACCCCACAGCCGTTATCTGGACGACCCGCTCTTCTCGTTCGCCAACAGCACCATGGCGCTGCTGAACACCACCTTCTTCAACCACGAGCTGGCCATGGCCCTCAACCACGCCTACGGTCTCAAGCTACGGCGCATCGACGACTGCCCCCTGGGCGACAGCGACCTCCCCTGTTTCATCTTCCACGACCCCTCGACGCGTCTCACCTTCGTCGTGCTCGACCGTCCCACAAATGCGCCGATGACTTTCCCATTCGAGAACTACGACAAGTTGCTCATCGTTCGCGGACGCGACTCGCGGCAGTTTGTGCAGCAGCTATACGACGACATCACCACGCGCCGTCCCGAGCCCCCGGCCGACAATCTGCTGGACCATCACCACTGGCAAAGCCTCAACCAGCTGCAGGAGGGCATCATCGATGCCGCCACCTTCTCCTTCCTCCCCAACGGGCAACCCGACAGCACCTCGCTTTACAGCGGTCCTGCCACCGAGATGCCCCGCCGCCTGCAGACCTACCTCACCCGTCTGCGCCAGTTCCTCGCCTCCGTGTTCGCCACTTTCGAATGGGCACTGACCAATCCCGACGAGCTCGAGTGACATTTAGTCACCTCTTGTCACGGCACTGCACCTTCGGCTTGTACCGTGTTATTACGTGTTATTAAAGGTCTCACCTCTCCGAGGTGTTTTTTTTCTCTATTCCACTGACGACGACCGAGAAGTATCGGAGCAAAGGGAGGCGGACAGGGGGAATCCATGCTGCCTAAAAGGGGCTTTCGGCAGCAGTTTGTCAGAAAAAAAGAACATACGTCATATTTTTTTTGTATTTTTGCATTTTAAAACGCAGGCAGCGTTTGTCTGCAATTATTTAATATACTACCTCATTGCCTATGCAACTGAAGAATATTATCTTTGCCACTGTGAAGCACTTGCCGTTGCTGACGAAGGTGACATTGATGCTTGTGACGTCGGCACTGATACCCTTGATGTTCCCCAGCGACGGACAAGGGGAGCACTACGACTATGCCGAGGGGAGCATCTGGCGCAACGACGACTTGGTGGCCCCCTTCGATTTCCCCGTGCAGAAAACCTCGGACGAGATGGAGCAGGAGTTGGCCTCGGCCATGGCCGGGTTGACGCTCTACTACCACTACGACCCCAACGCCTACGGCAAGGCAGTGGAGCAGCTAAACGCCCTCACCGCTACACGCGCCGGCATGAATGCCCGCCAGATGCGCAACACGGTGGACAGCATCTACTCGGTAGGCTACCTGCAGATGCCCGACGACATGCCCGACTTCGAGAGCCACACCCTGGTGCTGCTGGACGGCAACATCGGCTCCGAGCACTCGGCAAGCGAGTTTGTCACACCCATGGACGTGAGCAACATGCTGCTGCGCGACAGCGTACTGGTGCCGAGCATCGTGTACGACGTCAACCGCACGAAGCTGGAGCTCGATTCGCGCATCTCGCAACTGGTGACGTCGGCCGGCGTGGTGAAACAGGGTGAACGCATCATCGCCAAAGGCGAGACGGTGACCACAGAGCGGGCCCGCATCATCGCCTCGCTCGAGCAGGCTAACGACAAACTGTTCCGCGACAACTATCATCCCTGGGGGCGCTATTTGGGACAGCTGATGCTGTGCATCATCTCCTTCATCGCCCTGTATATGTTCCTAAAGAACACCCGCCACCCGATACTGGAGGACAACCGCAAGGTGACCTTTGTGATGGTGCTGGTGCTGCTGGCCTCGGCAGCCACGGCGCTGGTGACGAGCCAGCGGCCGGAGATGGTGCTGCTGGTGCCGCTGTGCATCGTGCCTATCATGGTGAGGGTATTCTTCGACATGCGCGTGGCGCTGTATGTGCATATCATCACCATCGTCATCCTGGCCAACATGGTGCCCAACCCCTTCGAGTTTATCTTCTACCAGCTGATTGCAGGCATGATGTCGATTGTGACCGTGCGCAATTTCGAGAGCAGGAGCAAGTTCTTCCTGGTGAGCGGCGTGATATTCCTTTCGTACGCGCTGATTTACACTTTCGGCGTGCTGAGTCAGGAGAGCACCCTCGAGGGAATCACCGTTGAGCGCTACCTGGTGTTCTTCCTCAACGCCTTGATTACGCTGCTGGCATACCCGCTGATATACATCTTCGAGCGGGTCTTCGGGCTGACGACCAACCTGACGCTGATGGAGCTGTCGTCCACCAACACCCCAGCATTGCGCGAGCTGTCGCGTCATGCACCGGGGACCTTCCAGCACTCGATGCAGGTGGCCAACATCTGCGAGGACCTCATCAACGAAATCGGCGGCAACTCGTTGCTGGCCAAAGTGGGTGCCTTGTACCACGACATCGGCAAAGTGGAGTCGCCCCTCTTCTTTACCGAGAACCAGAGCGGAGGCTACAACCCCCATGACGAGCTGGACTACCGCGAGAGCGCCGCCATCATCATCCAACATGTGCATTCGGGTCTGGAGCTGGCCAAGAAATACCACCTGCCCGTTTCGGTGCAGGACTTTATCCGCACCCACCACGGCACCACCATGACGGGTTACTTCTACGCCAAACAGCGTAACGAGCACCCCGACGAGCCCATCAACAGCGCCGACTTCCAGTATCCCGGTCCCACCCCCTTCTCGCGCGAGACTGCCGTGGTGATGATTGTCGACAGCGTGGAAGCCGCCTGCAAGAGTCTGCCCAACCACGACAGCGAAGCCATCAACCAGTTGGTGGACCGTATCGTGGATAGCAAGATAAGCCAGAACCAACTACAGAACTGCGACCTGACATTCGGCGACATCACACGGCTGAAAACGATGTTGAAGGCGAAAATGCTGAGCATCTACCATGCCCGCATCTCCTACCCCGTCGTCACACAGGAGTCGCGTGCTGCCAAACAAGCGACAAAATAAAGAAACAATAATATCAATAAACAATATGAAGAAGAATATCCTGACTCACATCGGCGTAGTGGTGGCAATGCTGGCCATCTCCGCCATCTACTTTATGCCCATCATGCAGGGCAAGGCCCTTCCGCAAGGCGACCTGCAGAAATATGAGGGCATGGCCAAGGCTCAGAAAGACTATCATTCCGCCACAGGCGAATATTCCACATGGTGCCCCAGCATGTTCAGCGGCATGCCGGGCTATCAGATCACCAACAGTCCGCAGCATTCGGTGTTCACACCGCTGAAGAACATCCTGTCGCTGCAGGTGTTCGGCCGCCAGAACGACATGGGCGTGCTGTTCCTTTATCTGCTGGGCTTCTACATCGCCCTGGTGGCGCTGGGCATCAGTCCATGGCTTGCCCTGCTGGGCGGCCTGGCATTCGGGCTGGGCAGCTACAATATCATCATCATCGAGGCCGGCCACATCACCAAAGCGTGGGCCATGGCCATGATGGCCCCCGTGCTGGCAGGCGAAATGCTTTGCCTGAAGGCTGCCGGCCGGCTGACAGAGGATCGCCGCAAAGGTGTGAGCATGCTGGTGTGGGGCGGCATCCTGTTCATGGTAGCCCTGGGACTGCAGATAGCATTGAACCACATACAGATTACCCTCTACACGGCCATGGGCGGTGTGCTGATGGGTGTGGTGTATGCCATCTATGCCGTCAAGGACAAATTCTTCGGCCGTTTCCTCCTTGCTGTGGGCGTGCTGGCCGTGGGTGCCCTGCTGGCACTGGCCTGCAACACCCGTCACCTGCTGGTGAACGAGGAATACATGCAGTACACCATGCGTGGCGGCAGCGAAATCACCGTCACCCCGCAGGACCTGTATGGCAAGGACTATCCCCGCAACAACAACTCCAACGACAAGGGACTGGACATCAACTATGCCTTCAGCTGGAGCTACGGCATCGGCGAGACCTACACCCTGCTGGTGCCAGGCGCCAAGGGCGGCGGCAGCATCGAGCCGGTGAGCAAGAGCAGCGCCTCGTACAACAACTTCCGCCAGGAGAAGATGCCCCTCTACTGGGGCGACCAGCCTTTCACCAGCGGCCCCGTCTACTTCGGCGCCATTGTGGTGTTCCTGTTCCTGTTCGGCATGATAGTGGTGCGCGGACCGGAGCGGTGGTGGATTCTCGCCGCCACGGTGCTGGCCATCCTCCTGTCGTGGGGACGGAACCTGATGGGATTCAACGAATGGATGTTCAACCACCTGCCCCTCTATAACAAATTCCGCACCCCGTCGATGAGTCTGGTGCTGGCCAACGTGCTGGCGGTGCTGATGGGTGTGCTGGGTCTGCGCGAAGCCACCACGATGAGAGAGAAAGGCGACACCAAGCGGCTGCTGCGTGGCCTGTACATCGCGGCAGGCGTGACCGTGGGCGGCATACTGCTCGGACTGCTGATGTGCGGCGGATTCACCTACAGCGGCGCCGGCGACACCGAGATGGCACGCCAGTACGGCGACCAGTGGCCCATGATACAGGACATCTTCGTCAAAGACCGCAAGGCGTTGTTCGTGAGCGACTCGTGGCGCAGCATCATCTTCATCCTGCTGGCCGGTGCCACCCTCTGGCTCTATCTGAAACGCTGGGCTGGCAAACCCAAGGCCGTGCTGCCCGTGGTGGCCGTGCTGGCCCTGCTCACGGTCGTCGACCTGCAAGGGGTGAACAGCCGCTACCTGAACAGCGACAACTACGTCCGCAACGCCCGTATGCTGGAGATGCAGCCGGCACAGTACGACCGCGACATCGACGCCATGGCCCTCCAGGCTGGCGACCAGGACTACCGCGTGCTGAATCTGGCCGTCAACACCTTCAACGACTCCAAGCCCTCGGCCTTCCACAACCAGGTGGGCGGATATAGCGCCGCCAAGCTGCGCCGCTACCAAGACCTGATCGACTTCTATATCGGATACCAAATCAACACCAATGTGCTGAACATGCTCAACACCCGCTACATCGTGATGAACAACGGGCAGGTGCATCGCAACCCCGATGCACTGGGCAACTGCTGGTTTGTCAGCAACATCAAGCCGGTGGAGAGTGCAAACGACGAGATAACTGCGTTGAAAGACTTCGACCCCGCCAACGTCGCCGTGGTGAACATCCCTGAGATGGGCGACAGGCTGCAGCGCCTGCCGGAGTCCTGCCTCAAAGGCACCACCCCCCTGCCCGTCGACAGCAACGCAACCATCCTGATGGAACACAAGCACCCCGCCGACCTCAACACCCTCACCTATCGCAGCCACTGCAGCACACCCATGCTGGCCGTCTTCAGCGAGATCTACTATGCCCCCGACTGGAAAGCCTACATCGACGGCCAGCCCGCCGAGTATCTCCGCGCCAACTACATCCTGCGCGCCATGGTCATCCCCGAAGGCGACCACGTCATCGAGTTCCGAAACGAGGCTCCCACCATGCACCGACTGGACAACATCACCCTCGTATGCTCCATCGTCACCCTGCTGGCCGTTGCTGGAGTGCTGGTCATCTATTACCGCAAAAGGAAAAAAGAAGTTGAGAACAAAAAGTAGCCATGATTAGCGTAATACTCTGCACCTACAACCGTGACAAGTACATCTATAATGTGCTGAAAAGCGTTGCCGACAACGACTACCCCCGCGACCAGTACGAGATAGTGCTGGTAAACAACAACAGCACCGACACCACCGAGAGCGAGTGCCAGCGGTTCATGACCGACTATCCCGACATCCGCTTCCTCTATTGCGTGGAGAAAAGCCAGGGGCTGTCGTACGCCCGCAACAGCGGCATACGCAACGCCCAGGGCGACCTGCTGGTGTATGTCGATGACGATGCCACAGTGAACAAGGAATACCTGGGCACCTACGCCCGTTTCTTCGCCGAGCACCCCGACGCCGTGGCCGCCGGAGGCCCCATCCTACCCGTTTACGAGACCGAAGAACCCTCGTGGATGACCCACTACACCCGCCAGCTCATCACCGGCCGGCTGTATCTCGGCGACCACCAGCGCGAGTTTCCCCGCGGAGCCTTCCCCGGCGGCGGCAACGCCTGCTACCGCAAACGGGTCTTCGACACCATAGGCCTCTTCAACGTCGAGCTGGGTCGCAAAGGCAACAGCCTCATCGGCGCCGAAGAAAAAGACCTCTTCGACAAAATGACCACCCGCGACATGCACTTCTACTACCTCCCCACTGCCATCCTATACCACATCATCCCGCCCCACAAACTCACGCAGGACTATTTCGACCGGCTGACCTACGGCATCGGCGTGAGCGAACGCTACCGCACACTGCAGATCTCCCGCAAGAAATACCTCAACCGCCTCGCCAAAGAGGCCGTCAAATGGGGAGGGACACTCGTGCTGTGGTGCTCCTATGCCCTGCGGCTGCAGTTTGCCAAAGGCAACAAGCTGGTGGCCTTCCGCCGCAACGTCACACGCGGGCTCCTCACACCCCAGAAAAGCAAGCCTTGACACACCTGTCAATCATTTTAACAGCACTTGTGCCACTCATTAAAAAAAAAGTTGTATTTTTGCAAAACGCCTCAACGGCATATAAACCCAGTTAAACGTCTGTAACGACATGTTACAGAACTAATTCTAAAAACAATACACCATCAAAATGGAAGACCTGAATCAAAATGCAGCAAACCTCGCCAACGAGGAAAACGTCACCAACGACGAACTGCAAACCGTTGTCCAGCAAGAAGCTCCCGAAGCTGTTGCCAACGACTCTGACACAAACAACACCAACAACGAACCCCAACCCGAGGTTGCCCCGCAACCGGCACAGGAGGAGACGGCTCATGCCGAGAACGAGACAGAGACAGAGCCTGAAAACGAGCCCGTAGTAGACTACACCACCATGGGACGCGAAGACCTCCTCGCGGCATTCAACGAACTGATGAACGACGACATCACACACATCAGAAACCGTGCCAGTGCCATCCGCAACCAGTTCAACCTCCTCAACAAGGAAGCCGAAAAGAAAGCCTTCGAAGCCTTCCTGGCCGAAGGCGGCAACAAGGACGACTACCATCCTGCCAACGACAGCGTGGCCGAGGCATTCTTTGCCGCCTACGACGTCTACCGCGCACGCCGACAGAAGATGCAAGAGCAAATCGACGCCCAAAAAGCCGCAAACCTCGAAGCCAAAAAGCAGATACTTGAAGAGCTCCGCACCCTTATCGACAAGGACGAGGAGACCCTCAAACAGACATACGACGAGTTCAATGCCATCCAGGACAAATGGAAAGCCATAGGCGAAGTGCCCCGCGACCAGATGAACGACCTCTGGCAGAACTACCACTTCCTCATCGAGCAATTCTTCAACAAAGTGAAGATAAACAAAGAGCTCCGCATGCTCGACCTGAAGCGCAATCTGGAACAAAAAATCCAGCTGTGCGAGCGCGCCGAAGAGCTTATCGTCGAGACCTCCGTGGTCAAAGCCTTCAAAGCCCTGCAGGAACTCCGCAACCAATGGCGCGAGATAGGCCCTGTGCCCGCCGAGCAAAACGAAGAGACATGGCAACGCTTCAACAACGCCGCCAACCAGATCGACCAGCGCCGCCGCGAATACTACGACCAACGCAAAGAAGAGCTGGACCAGAACCTGCTGGCCAAACAGGCCCTTATCGAAAAAGCCACCGAGCTCACCCAAGAGGCACCCCAATCCACCAAGGCATGGAACGACACCACCGAAGCCCTCGACGAACTGCTGAAACTGTGGAAGAGCATCGGACCCGTGCCCCGCGAACAGAACGAAACCATCTGGAACCAGTTCAAGGGCATCATCGACAAGCATTACGCCGACAAGAAACTACATTTCGGCCAGATGCGCGACGAGCAGGCCGAGAACTACAACAAGAAACTGGACCTTTGCCTCCGAGCCGAAGCCATTGCAAAACGCGAAGACTGGAAGAAAGCCACCGAAGAGCTGCTACAGCTCCAGGCCGAATGGAAAGCCATAGGCCCCACCAGCCGCAAGGTGAGCGACAAAATCTGGCACCGCTTCCGCAGCGCCTGCGACGAATTCTTTGCCAAGAAAGGTGAATTCTTTAAGGACATCCGCACCAGCGAGAACGACAACCTCACCAAGAAAACCGCCATCCTCGACGAGATAAAAGCCCACCAATTCGGCGACGACAAAGAGGAGAACCTCAATGCCATCAAAGACTTCCAGCGCCGCTGGGCCGAGATAGGTCATGTCCCCGTCAAAGAAAAAGACCGCATACAGAAAGAGTACCGCACACTCCTCAACGGCATCTTCGAGCAACTGAAAATCTCCGCCCGCGAAGCCGAAGAGAACAACTACCGCGAACGCATCCGCAACCATGCCGGTTCGAACAACCAGCATTTCATCGGAAACGAGAAGAGCCAACTGCTTAATCAAATCGAGAAAATGCGCTCCGACCTCAAACTGTGGGAAAACAACCTCGGATTCCTCGCCAACAGCAAACAAGCCGACCTCCTGAAAGAAGAGTTCGAGCGCAAGATGGACAACACCCGCAAACAGATTGCCCTCCTCGAAGCCAAGCTTCGCATCCTGAACGAAGCATCTGAACAGAAAGAGCAAGAATCAGAAACCAAAGAATAGACTGTGGATAGAAAAAGCATCGTGCTAAAACACCCTGCACGGCACTTTGCCGTGCAGCAGAGATCAACTCCATTACGATACTCTGTACCATTCATTATTCTATTCACACTAGGCGCGTTTCTATACATAGTCCTTGCCTCAAGCTGCAAACAAACACCTGTCGAAGCGGTCACACTGCACCGCTTCGACAAGGTGCTTTTTGACACCCCTGTCCCGCAGCTTCCACAGACCATTGCACAACGCCGCAACGAATTCAGCACCGACCTCCTCAACCTCCGTCCCGACGACCCCGAGTTCATGAACCTCCTCATGGGATTTGTGCAGGACCCCACCATGCTCGACATCTACCGGATGGTCGACAGCGCCTTCGGCGACATGCACGATGAAGCCGTAGCCCTGGGTGGAGCCTTGGCACGCGCAGAGGAATTGTGCCCCACTATTCGCTACGACAAAGTGTACACCTTCCTCTCCGGCACCTTCAACTACGACATGCGCGTGGGCTGCAACAGCCATGAACTCATCATCAGTTTAGACCAATACATCCTGCCCTACACCGGCAAATACAACTACTTCAACAACCCGCTCTACCTTGTACAACAGAGCCGCAGTCAGTATATGCTTACCGACTGCATGGCAGCCATTGCAAGGCAGCATACCGTCATTCCCGAGGACCACGAGATGACATTACTCGACTATATGGTTTCCGAGGGGAAAGCCATCTACTTCGCCCAACAAACACTCCCCGGCACACCCGACAGCATCCTGCTGCGCTACACAAGCCAACAGATGGACTGGATGGTGCATAACGAAGAGCACGTCTGGGCATACTTGATGCAAAGCAAGTTACTTTTCGAGACCGACTACATGCGGTTTCACAACCTCATCGACGATGCGCCCAAAACCAACGCATTCCGCGACTCATCGCCACGCACCACCGACTATATCGGTTTCCAGATTGTATCACGATACATGAAGAATACTAACTCCACTATGCAGCAGTTACTCGAAGAGACCGATTCACAAAAAATCTTACGTCAATCAAACTACAGACCCAAATGATACCCCCACGAAAAAAAGGTTGGATTTACACCAGCAACATATATGCCTACCTCTTCAGCAAAGCCCTGTTGGCGCTCCTGTTGCTTTGGGCAGCACAAGCATTCTTCTACTTGGCGAACACCCGGATATTCCACGTCGAAGGCCCTGCCGAATGGTTGGGCATTGTATGGGGCAACCTCATCTTCGGCATTGCCACCATCGGATGCCTGATGCTCCCCTATTTTGCTGCCAATCTCCTGCCTTTTAAATTCAGATGGAACAAACACTACCACCGTCTCACTGAGATACTCCTTTACTACGTCCCGGTGCTGTTTATCATCATCAGCGACATTTGCGATGCCTCCTACTATCAATACACCTACCGCCGCCTTACCGGCGAGATATTCCAATACCTTGGCATCAGTGGCAACATGGGCAGCCTGTGGCCACACTTCCTGGTCGACTACTGGCACTCCACCCTCTTTGGTTTGATACTTATTTTCCTCACCTTTTTCCTGGGGAACAAAATACGGCTTCGCGGACGCAACAAATATCGTAGCCACAAAGCCAACGACATTGTGGGTCTAATCCTCGGCACGGCAGTGGTCATCTTCCTACTGCGTGGCGGCTTCGGGAAAAACCTCACCTGGAACGACACCACCAACTACTGCCAAGCCAAAAACAGCGCACTGGTCACCAATAGTGGATACAATATTGTGCGCACCTTCAACGGAGGCACGCTCAAAGAGACCAACTATATGGATGACTCCAAAGCCCAGGCCCTCTTCAACCCGCTCTTCCTGCCCGACACCAATATCACTGCACAGATACGCACGGGTTGGGCAGCCAACGCAGGCCACTATTATGTCACCGACAGCACTGGAAAAAAGACCACACTTTGCTACAACAACATCGTTGTCATCGTCCTCGAGAGTTTCTCGCAAGAATACATGGGATGCTACAACCAAGGCATCATGCCTTCTTTCACGCCTTTCCTCGATTCGCTTGCCGCCCACAGTATCGTATACCAAGGCCGAGCCAATGGCAAGAAATCCATCGAAGGCATCCCTGCCATATTCAGCTCACTGCCCACACTCATGCCCTTCCCCATCACCATGAGCGACTATGCCGAAAACGACCTCCGTTCCCTCCCCTCGCTGCTTCGCGACAACGGATACCACACGGCCTTCTTCCACGGCAGCTACAATGGCGTCATGTCGTTCGACAAACTCTGCGCTCGCATGGGATTTCAGGATTACTATGGACAGAATGAATACATGGCCGACCGTCTGTCACGCCAGTCCGACTACGATGGCACCTGGGGCATATTCGACGAGTACTTCCTCCAATACATGTCCCGCCAGTTGTCCACTTTCCAGCAGCCATTCTTTGCCGGTGTCTTCACCCTATCCTCGCACCACCCATACACCATGCAGCCCGACCGTGTGGGCCAGTTCCCCGAAGGACCCCACCCCCTCTGCCAGGTGGTGTCGTACAGCGACAATGCCTTGAGAAAATTCTTCGATGCCGCTCGCCAGACCGATTGGTATCCCCACACGCTTTTCCTCATCACAGCAGACCACAGCGGACAAGGACTCAGCCGTACATATAACGACTACAATGGATGGTACCGCATTCCTCTGATTATCCACCTGCCCCAGGCGGACGACACTGCCGACACCCACATACGCTATAATCGCTTGATGCAACAGACCGACATTATGCCTACCCTCCTCGACTATCTCGGCATCCCTGCCAAGACTGTCTGTTTCGGCACCAGTGCCTTCCGCAATCCTGAAGGCGGATGGCAGATTGCCTATGGCAACAGCTATCACCAACTTGAAACCGCCGACGGAAAAATCGCCGTACTCACACACGACAAAGAAGAAGGCAACGGCAACATACAACTACTCAAAGCCATTGTGCAACAATACAACAACCGTCTTATTAAAAACGAAATACACTGACATGAAGAAAAAGATGCTCGTAATCGTCAACCCCATCTCGGGCGTTGGACGGCAAAAGAAGATAGAACGACTGCTCAACTCAAATCTGAACCTTGACATCTACGACTACGAGGTACGTTACACCGAGCATATCCACCACGGCACCGAGCTTGCACGGCAGGGAGCCATGGAAGGCTTTGATGTCATTACCGCTGTGGGTGGCGACGGCAGTGTGAACGATGTCATCGCTGGCATGCACGGCAGCGATGCCACTCTCGGTATAATCCCCTGCGGCAGCGGCAATGGCTTGGCACGCTGCATGAAGATTCCCCTGACCCCTGCATTTGCCATCCGTGTGCTAAACCAGGACAATGAAGGACTGATCGACACCATCATCCTCAACGAGCAATACTATATCGCCAGCATAGCCGGTGTGGGATTCGACGCCTATATCGCCCGCCTGATGAAGGCAGCTAAGATGCGAGGATTCTCAGCCTACCTCAACCTCATTCTGCGCGAATACCCTTCATACGAGTCGAAAGATTATACGCTTGTCATTGACGGAAAGGAAATCCGGCGCAAGGCATGGTTCACCACTTTCGCCAACAGTAACCAGTTTGGCTACAATGCGGCCGTGGCTCCTCAAGCCAAACTCGACGACGGGCTTATCGACATCAGTATTGTTGACAAGATTCCTATCGAGCATCTCCCTGTGACCGGTCCTCTGGTCTATGCCAACCACTTCGAGCTCAGCCAACATGTCGAGATGTTCAAGGCTCACGAAGTCTTTGTGGCGGGCAATGTCGACAAATGGGTCAACATTGACGGTGAAGGCGAGAACGTAGGCAACGAGCTCCACTTTGTCAACCACACACGCAGTCTCAAGATATTGAAGCGCGACATGAAACGCGCCCTGATTTCTCCCCAGACAGCCGAACAGCTGCAAGTGGTAAAAGAACAGTTAGGGATGACACGGAACCAACTGCTACCCAAAAAGAAATAGCCATGTCGAAGAAAAACAATCCTCGCAATGCCGTGGGAGTGGTTTATTCTACCAATCCCGACTACGAGTACCAATACGATGATGCTCCCCGGGTCGAAACATTGCCCCCTTCCGCTCAGAAATTGCGCGTACGCATGGAACGCAGCGGACGTGGAGGCAAGACTGTCACGGTGGTATCTGGCTTTATCGGGACCGATGACGACCTTGATGAACTTGGACGGACACTCAAAACCAAATGCGGTGTAGGCGGCAGTGTAAAAGACGGTCTAATCATAATCCAAGGGGATTTCCGCGAACGTGTCGTCGCCCTTCTCCAAGCACTCGGTTATCCTGCCAAATAGCGCCTTTCAACCCAAATCAATCATTTGTCCCAACGGCCTTCCTCCCCGTCCCATACGGGCATGGTCCGATCCCTCCGCAACGCCCTCCACTAGTCTCCCCTGCCCCACCGCAGTGCCGGGAAGTTGCAGCGGACGACACGCTATGACCCACTTGGGTCGTTCAATCTCGGCTCGATGTTGCTTGCTTCTCGGATAGTTATCCGTTACCATGTCGAGTAACGATGCTATAACGATACTATAAGGATGCAGGATTGAACGGCCCCTCTCCATAGCGAGGGGGAATCGTTGCTGCTCCACGGCGCAGGGCGGGTAGGCAAAACAAGGTATGGGGCAAGGCTGATTCCCGTGCATTGCACGGTTCAGCAATTAGACTGTAGGAGTTTTCGGCTTCCTGACGACCGATTTGAGTACCGCGAGCAATCCTGTATCTAATCAAGGGAACAAGGTCATCGTTCCATCAGAATAGACTGCATAATTGCGGTTCATCAGCCAGTCGCCTACATTGACATAGGTCGATTTAGTACCATTGTCGGCAGTAATTTCCCTGACTAGTGGAGTATGCCGATGTCCGAACACACAGTAATCGAAGTGCTCTTTTGCCATCCGCTCGCGACAATAAATGACTATCCCTTCACGGTCGTCGCCTTGGTACTTAAAGATGTCGGGATTCTTTTTGATGTGGCTTTTCCTGCTGCTTCTGCTCCATCCGGTAGCCAATCCGAAGGTCATCCATTCGGGCAAGATGGAAAAGAGTCGTTGGTTCAACCGACTGCGGAAAATACGCCGTAGGCAGTCGTATCGCTTATCCTGATGGCCTAGCCCGTCGCCGTGCCCCACAAGGAAACGTTTGCCGTCGAACTCCAGTACGGTGGGGTCGTTGTGCATGGTTATTTCCATCTCGTCTTTGAGGTAGTCGAACATCCACATGTCGTGGTTCCCCACAAAGAAGTGTAGTTCGACCCCTGCGTCAGCCAGATCGGCCATGCGTCCGAGGAGACGGACGAAGCCCTTGGGTACTACATATTTGTAGGTGAACCAGAAGTCGAACATGTCGCCGAGGAACACCACTTTGGCGGCATCTTCTTTTATGCGGTCGAGCAATGCGCAGAGCTCCCGTTCCCTGTCCAAGGTGTCGGGGCCTGCCCCCAGGTGGGCATCGGTGATGAAATATAGTTTGCTACCTGGCATACTGGAAGCGGGTGCGCTCGACTTGGTTTTTGAAATTCAGTGTATGGGGGTTGTCCGGCATGCTTTCTTCCAGTCCCTCGAGCACGGCCTCGTAGAATTCGAAGCTGTCCTCGGGATTGATGAGCGGACGGTTGTTGAAGGGCTTGTACAGCGCAATAAGGGTGGCCAGTGAGCCGAGGTTGTCCTGGATGAAATGTACGACATACTGCTGTTGGTCGGCAAAGGCATCAAGATAGAGCGAGTCGGTCTGCTGGCGTGCCGCATCATATTCGGCCTGCGTGATGGCACCCTCGGCAAGAAGCTGCTGGTTGTGCTGGTCGGTAGAAACGATGTCGAGCAGTGTACGGCTGCCATTGTTGGTGTAGTCCTGCAGCTGCCACAACAGCTGCGATTCGGCTCCCGCATTCAGGTGATAGGTATAGGAGAGGGAGTCGTAATCACCCTGTATGTCAATCTTCTCTCCCATGTCGGGAAGAAGCACGATATAGTCCGATTCGCTGACGTGGACATTATAGAAGGTCTTGTACGGCATTGCGTAGCGGAATTTGAAGTGGCCTTTGCTGTCGAGTTTTATCGAGTCGATGAATAGGCGCGACTCCGGTGTCATCTCTTCTATGTATATCGTTTTCCCTGCACCGCCATTCAGGGTGCCGGTGATGACAATATCGTTTTTGCTGCCACAGGAGGCCAGGAGCATTACTGCCGCTAGGGTAAGGAAAAGTGATTTCTTCATGATGGTGGTTGATTGAATGATTGTGTGCATTATGGTCGTCAACGATGAGAGGCTGCATGGGTTAACAATAGGTCGGCGACGGCAAGTGCCGCCATGCTTTCAACGATGACGGGGAGACGGGCGCCGTGGTCGCTGTCGTGCCGCCCGTGGGGCGCCACCTGTTTCAGTGTGCCGTCGGGACAGCGGCAGACCATGCCGTCGGGCCGGGTGACGGGTGGATGGAATCCGACATGGAAGACCACGGGCATTCCGTTGCTGATGCCGCCCTGTATGCCGCCGCAGTGGTTTGTGGCTGTAAGGGTCTCGCCCTGTCCGTGGCTTACCCATTGGTCGGGATAGTCATCGGCGGACAGGCGCCAGTCGTCCACACCCTCCCCCATCGCAAAGGCCATGGCCGAGGGTATGGAGAGGGCGGCATAGGCCAATCGGGCGTTGAGACGGTCGAAAACGGGTTCTCCCACTCCAGCCGGAAGTCCATGCACCCTGCAGGTGATGCTGTATCCCTGTCGGGTGGCCTGGAGGGTGACCCCCTGGGTGCGGAGCCACATCTTGGCGACAGCGCCTCCGACCACACGCGATGCCGTTTCGCGTCCCGAAGCCCTTCCGCCTCCACGATAATCGCGGAGGCCGTATTTCTGCCAGTAGGTGTAGTCGGCATGTCCGGGACGGCAACAGTCGCGCAGGGCGTCATAATCTTCGGGGCGGTGGTCGAGGTTGCGGATGAGGAAGGCGATGGGTGTGCCCAGCGTCGTACCGTCGAGGAGTCCGCTCAGCCATTCCACCTGGTCGGGTTCACGGCGTGGCGTGGTGTGGGCCGAGGGGGTGTCGCCTTCGCGCCGGCGCTTCAGTTCTGCGTCGACCAGCGAGGTGTCTATCGACAAACCGGCTGGGCAACCGTCGATGATTCCCCCTATGGCCGGGCCATGGGATTCACCGAAGGTTGTCAGCCGGAATATGTTGCCGAATGTATTCACTTATTTACGGATTACCTGTATGCCTCCGTTGTTCTGGTTTGTGGCGGGAAGGATATCAAGCAATTCGACCTCGAATATCAGCGTGGAGCCGGGAGGTATGGAACCTACAGGCTGTTCACCATAGGCCAAATTGTAAGGGATGTATAGGATGTAGGTGGAGCCCACATCCATCAGCTGCAGGCCCTCGGTCCATCCGGGGATGACCTGGTTTAGGAAGAATTCGGCGGGTTGCCCACGCTCGACGCTGCTGTCGAACACTTTTCCGTCGAGCAGTTTGCCGGTGTAGTGTACTTTCACCTTGTCGGTGGCCTTGGGTTTCTTACCGTTGCCTTTCTTCACAATCTTGTACTGGAGGCCGCTCTTGGTCTGATAGACCGATTTGTTGAGGGCGTTCTCTTCCATGAATTTCTTTCCGGCGGCGATGTTGTCGTCCTTTCCGGCCATCATACGCTCCTGTTCTTCGCGCTGACGTTTCTCAAACGCCTCCTGGAAACGGTTCAACAGGGGACGCATAGTGGCTTCGTCCCAACGGTTCTGCCCTTTATAGCAGTCAATCATCGACTGTCCGGCAGCCTCGCCGTTGATGCCGAGGTTCTGCTGCATCCAGTTCTGGTAGATGTCCTTTCCGATGGCGTAGGAGGCGGAATCGTTGAAGGTCTTCAGCTCGACGGGACGGTACATATCGTTCATCTGCTGCTGTTTCTGGTAACTGGCCAATGTCTCGTCGAGAGCTTTCTTTGTTGCCTCGTAGGCGTCGGCTTTCTGTTTCAACATGTGATAATCGGCCTCGCTCATGGTGGCTTTGCCGCGTTTGATTGTCACCTCTTGGGCTGTTGCCATGGCACCCACGGCCAAGGCGGCCAAAAGAATCATTACTTTCTTCATTGTTGTATGGATTATTGGTATTGATAAATGTCTATTTTGCACAATCAACATTAATGCCAACCGGAAACGACTCGGCTGACATTAATGTTGTTGATGCCTGAGGGACTCAGGATTGTTTTATTTGTACTCCTTGGGGGCAACACCGTCAAGGATTTCCTTGCCGCAAATGGCCAGGGCCAGCATCTCGTTCTCGCCCTTGTAGACTTTGACGGGGGCTATCCAGCTCACGCGGTCTGTAATCATCTGCATCCAAGGTTTGCTGTAAGCGATACCTCCAGTGAGCAGGATGGCATCCACCTTGCCGCTGACCACAGCGGCCAGACGGCTGATTTCCAACGACACCTGATAGCAGAAAGCGTCGACCAGCAGCTGGCACTTCTTGTCGCCGGCCAGGGCTTTCTTCTCCACTTCGTAAGCGTCGTTGGTGCCCAGGTATGCCACAAAGCCGCCTTCGGCGGTGACGATCTTCTTCAGCTGCGCCTCGGTATATTTACCGCTGCAGGCCACTTCGATAAGTTTGCTGGCGTTGATGCTTCCGCAACGGGTGGGCGAGAAAGCGCCCAGACCGCACAGAGCGCGGTTCACCTCCACGCAGCGACCATGTTCATGGATACCCACGCTCACGCCACCACCCATGTGGGCGATGATGAGGTTGAGGTCCTCGTAGTGCTTGCCCAGCTCGCGGGCATACAGTTTTGCCGTCATCTTCTGGTTGAGGCAGTGCCAGATGACACCTTCACGGTGCGGGTCGAGGTCGAAAATGGGGTGACCCGTAATCTTAGCATACTCGGGACGCTCGTCCACAATACCGGGGTCGGCGATGTAAGCACAAGGCAGACCGATTTCGGTGGCGATGGAGTCGCTGATCAGTGCGCCCAGGTTGCAGGCATGCTTGCCCTGGATACCGTCGTGGCACTCCTGTTTCATCAGGTCGTTGACGCGATAGACGCCGCTTTCGCACGGGCGAGTCAAACCGCCGCGGCCCATGACTACGGCAATCTCGTCGGTGCCCACGCCGTGGCGTTTCAGCATATCGAGGATGGCACCCTTGCGGTAGTCGAACTGGTCAGCCACCTCGTGGAACTTCTGTATTTCCTCGATGGGGTGTGACAAATTCTCGGTAAACACTTCTGTCTCCCCCTCATAGATTGCGGCCTTTGTTGACGTGGCGCCGGGGTTGATTACTAAGGTATATTTCTTTGTACTCATAGGTTTGATATATTTTTCTATAATGATTTCAATACTCTATAACATGGCAAAACCTAGCCACTTCAGTTTGCAAAGATATGAAAAAATTTTTGATTCTTGCATTTTGTGGCTAACATTTAACAAAAAAAACTTCCGATTACTGGTGCCGGCTCCTTTTCAACAGATAGGGGAGCAGCACTTGCTCTACACCCAGTCCCACATCTACTGGTTGGTAGTCAATATGGTACTGGATGGCGTGGCGTTTTATGTCCGCAGTCGCCCGGAGCATATTTTCGTGATACTTTTCCATCACTTCGCCGGGCTGGACTTTGAGATGCCTGCCCGTTTCCAGGTCGATAAATTCTGTGGGGCGGTTGTCGAAATTGAACTCAATCTCCTGAGCATGATGGAGCGTGTGGAACAGCAGCACCTCGTGCTTGCAATGGCGCAGGTGGCGGAGCGCATCCATCAAGGGGTCGCGGTCGGAGGGTTTTACCAACGCGTCGGTGAATATCACCACCATCGAGCGCCGGTGAAGCCGTTCGGCGGTAAGGTGCAAGGCCTCTGTGATTTGTGTACCTCTGTTTAAACCGGTCTTCGTGGTGTCCTTCTCGCGCAGGGAGGGTTTGCACCTCAGTTCCGATTCGAGTATTTGCAGCACGTACTGCTGGAAAGTACGGCTGCTGCGGCAGTCGGTCTGCAGGTCGATGCCCTCGCTCAGCAGCGACAGCCCGAAAGCGTCGCGCTGCCTTACCAGCAGCTCGGTGAGTACGGCGGCCGCATAACAGGCAAACGTCAGTTTGTTGGGATGGCGCAAATCGCCCTGACCCTCGGTGGGCAGGAGCATGGAGCTGCTATGGTCGACCACCAGCTGGCAACGGAGATTGGTCTCCTCCTCATAGCGTTTTACGAAGAGCTTGTCGGTACGGCCGTACAGCTTCCAGTCGATGTTGCGTGTCGACTCGCCCTGTGAATACTGCCTGTGTTCGGCAAACTCGACAGAGAAACCGTGAAAAGGACTTCTATGCAAACCGGCGATGAAACCCTCCACCGTCTGGCGTGCATAGAAATCCAGCGACTTGTATCTCTCTAAATCCTCAAACAATGCGGTTAGAGCAGGCTGTCGATCTTATCGGTGAGCGTTTTCTTCTGCACAGCTCCCACACTCTTGTCCTTCAACTCACCGTTCTTGAAAAACAGGACTGTGGGCACGTTGCGGATACGGAAACGTGCAGTGACACTAGGGCACTGGTCCACATCGGCCTTGCCCACGGCGGCACGACCTTCATAGTCGTTAGCAATCTCCTCGACCACGGGGGCAAGGGCTTTGCAGGGTCCGCACCATGTGGCGCCAAAATCAACCATTACTACGGCGTTGTTCTTCAACACTTCGTCGAAATTTTCTTCTGTGATAGTGATTTCCATAATGATAAAATACTTTTTTTCGGTTTAATGATGATGCAAAAGTACACAAAAAAATCGTATCATGCCCCATCATCCTGAAAAAATATTTTTTTCCACACGCGCCGACGCAGTTAATATTTGTTCCATCAACAGGTTGTAGGTGGATTTTTTTTTTCTGACATGCATCTGTTCGAAAAAACCTCTCATTAAATTTTGCCATGAAAGAAAATATGTGTAATTTTGCAGTTTATTAATTAGAAAAAAATATTGTGCTAACTGCCCTTTCGATATGCTTTTGGAGAAACAACACCCTCATTCCGGCCTTTCGTCGGGGCACAGCACCAAACATGTTAGGACTATTTCATCAAAACCAATGAAGCGACTCTTATACACCATCGTCATCCTGCTGCTTGCCACACCGGTAGCCAATGCACAGAACCACCATGTCAACCAAGAAGCCCTCGACATGGCTGACCAGTTTGTCACCAACTACGACAGCCTGCTTAACAGCTATGTGATAAGCAAATACTCCTCCACATCACGGCGCCACCACGCCAACATCAATACCGACTATGCCTTCGACCAGATACCCGACTCCGTCATCGCAAAGCGTCTTGCCTCCATGCACACCGTCATCCCCATGACCTTCAACCAGGAGGTGCGCGCCCACATCCGCATGTACCTTAACCGCATGCGCAACCGTCTCGACGTGATGCTCACCCTGTCGGAGTACTACAACTCGCTGTTCGAGGAATCGCTGGCGCGCTACGACGTGCCCGAGGAGCTAAAATACCTCACCATTGTCGAATCCGCCATGAACCCCCAGGCCACCTCACGTGTAGGTGCCGCCGGCCTGTGGCAGTTTATGTACACCACTGGCAAGAACTACGGCCTTGAGGTGAACTCCATCATCGACGAACGCCGCGATGCCTACAAGTCGTCCGACGCTGCCGCCCACTACCTCCACGACCTCCACAATGTCTTCGGCGACTGGCACCTGGCCATTGCCGCCTACAACTGCGGACCGGGCAACGTGAACAAGGCCATCGCCCGCAGCGGCGGGAAGCAGAACTTCTGGCAGATCTACCCCTATCTCCCCCGCGAAACCCGCGGCTATGTGCCTGCCTTCATTGCCGCCGCCTACATCATGAACTTCTATCCCGAACACGGCCTGCACCCCAAGCGCGTCACCATCCCCCTCCGCACCGACACCGTGATGGTTGAGCGCAACATGACCTTTGCCAATGTCAGCAAATATATAGGTATCGACATCGATGAGCTGCGCGGCCTCAACCCCCAGTACCGCGCCGACTATATCCCCGGCCAAAACGGTTCCTATCCCCTCTGCATCCCCACCAACAAGATGAACGACCTCATCCAGCATGCCGAGGAGATCTTCCGCGACAGCGAGGACTCTCTCTCGGCGGCACCTGTCGTCGTGGCACCGGCCGAACCCCGTCCCGTGGCCAAGAAGCAGAGTTCATCGTCGCACCGCAAGAGCGGCAACGTCTACCACAAAGTACGACGGGGCGAAAACCTCACCTCCATTGCAGCCAAACACGGCACCACCGTACACAATATCAAGAAACTCAACAACCTCCGTTCCGACCGCATCCGCTATGGCCAACGGCTCAGAGTGAAATAACCGCTCCGGTCACCCACCGTCCACCTTAATACACCCCCCTCGACCATGAAAAAGACATTGTTGCTCATCTGGCGCATCATACGCAACAAATACGTTGCCGCCACGCTTATCTTTCTGCTCTTCTACATCTTTCTGGGCGAGAACAATGTCCTGGTGACCCACCGTCTGCAGCGCGAAGTGTCCGAGCTGAAGAAGGAGGCCAAGCTCATCGAAAAGGGCATCGAGCAGGACAGCATCGCTGCCGTCTCGCTTATCGACAACCCCGAAGCCATCGAGACCTACGGGCGCGAACACTACTACATGAAGCGCCAGAACGAAGACATCTTTATCGTCAAAGAATGACCACTGCCATGCGCCAACGCCTCTCCCTCCCGCTGATCTGCCTTGCCGCCATACTGATGTTCGCCTCGTGCGAGAGTGTTAAACGTTTCCTCAGCCGCGACCTGGAGGAGGAGGACTACTCGCTGGGCGAGCTCTACGTGGACGAATACGTCAAGGAGGTACCCTACGTCCCAACAGTCTCCGAGGAGGCTCGACGCTCCGGCAACGTCAACGCCCTCGGCATCGAGCGCGGTCCCGACGACAACGAGGAGCTCTACAACGCCATCCAGACCTGGATGGGCACCCCCTACCGCTATGGCGGGAACGACAAAAACGGGGTCGACTGCTCAGGCTTTGTAGGCCACATCTACCGCAAAGTGTACAACATCAACCTGCACCGTGTGGCCAACGATATGCAGGAGGACGTCACGCTCATCTCCAAAAGCGAACTGCGCGAAGGCGACATCGTCTTCTTCACCAACAGCAAGGGACGAGTGTCGCATGTAGGCATCTACCTCAAGGACGGTCTCTTTGTCCACTCCTCCACCTCGCGCGGCGTCATCATCAGCCGTCTCGACGACAAATACTGGAGCAAGCATTTCTACAAAGGGGGCCGCAGGCAATAGGACCCTACCACCGCTGCAGCCGGACAAAAAAAGAGAGAGCGGGCGCTTCATCCGAAGCTCCCGCTCTCTTTATCCCGCAGAAGGGTGTTACTTCTGCTTGGGGTTGTAGAAAACGAACTGGTCGTCGATCACATCGATGATAATGGTGTCGTTGGTCTTGATTTTCTCCTCGAGAATCTGGCGCGACAGCTCGTTCAGTATCTCGCGCTGGATAACACGCTTCACCGGACGGGCACCCATGGCGGGGTCGTAGCCTATGCGTGCCAGGTGGTCGATGGCCTCGTCGGTGGCGGAGATGAGAATCTCGTTCTTCTCCAACATCTTGGCAGCGTTGTTCAACTGAATCTTCACCACCTCGCGAATCTGGTTCTGCGTCAGCGGACGGAACATCACTATCTCGTCGATACGATTCAGAAACTCAGGACGCACCTGTTGTTTCAGCAGTTCAAGCACTGCACGCTTGGTCTCCTCCAGCTCGTAGTCGCTCATCGAGCTGCCCTCCAGCCGCTGGCGGATGACGTCGCTACCCATGTTCGAGGTCATGATAATCACCGTGTTCTTGAAGTCGGCGGTACGTCCCTTGTTGTCGGTCAGTCGGCCGTCCTCCAACACCTGGAGCAAGGTGTTGAACACGTCGGGGTGCGCCTTCTCGATCTCGTCGAAGAGGACGATGCTATACGGCTTGCGGCGCACAGCCTCGGTCAGCTGGCCGCTCTCGTCGTAGCCCACATATCCCGGGGGCGCTCCGATGAGACGCGACACGCTGTGCCGTTCCTGGTACTCGCTCATATCTATACGCACCATCATGTCCTCATCGTCGAACATCACCTCGGCAAGGGCTCGTGCCAACTCGGTCTTGCCCACGCCCGTGGTACCGAGGAAGAGGAAGGAGCCTATCGGCCGGCGGCCGTCGCTCAGACCCGTACGGCTGCGGCGTATGGCGTTGGCGATGGTGCTGATGGCCTCGTCCTGACCCACCACACGCTTGTGCAGCTCGTCCTCAAGGTGGAGCAGCCGCTCACGCTCGCTCTGCAGCATCCGCGTCACGGGAATGCCCGTCCACTTCGACACCACCTCGGCTATCTGTTCCGAGTCCACCTCCTCGTTGATCATCGCATTGTCGGCCTGCATCTCCTTCAGCTGCTGCTTCAGGTCGGCCACGTGCTTCTCGGCCTCCTTGATGCGTCCGTAGCGCAACTCGGCCACACGGCCATAGTCGCCCGAACGCTCAGCCTGTTCGGCCTCGAACTTATAGCTCTCGATGTTTTTCACCTCCGACTGGATGCTCTCCACGATGGTCTTCTCGCTCTGCCAACGGGCCTTCATCTGGTTCCGTTGCTCGCTGAGGTCGGCAATCTCCTTGCCCAGCTGGGCCAGCTTGTCGGTGTCGTTCTCGCGCTTGATGGCCTCGCGCTCGATTTCCAGCTGGCGGATACGGCGCTCAATCTCGTCCAGTTCCTCGGGCACCGAGTCAATCTCCAGCCTCAGTTTGGCGGCGGCCTCGTCGATCAAGTCGATAGCCTTGTCCGGCAGGAAACGGTCGCTGATATAACGGTGGCTCAATTCGGCGGCGGCGATGATGGCCTCGTCCTTGATACGCACCTTGTGGTGCACCTCGTAACGCTCCTTCAGACCACGCAGAATACTGATGGTGTCGTTCACATCTGGCTCGTCAATCAGCACACTCTGGAAACGGCGTTCCAGTGCCTTGTCCTTTTCGAAGTACTTCTGATACTCGGCCAGGGTGGTGGCACCGATAGCCCTCAGTTCGCCACGAGCAAGAGCGGGCTTCAGGATATTGGCTGCATCCATGGCCCCCTCGCCTCCGCCGGCACCCACCAACGTGTGGATCTCGTCGATGAAGAGGATAATCTCGCCGTCAGCCTCGTTGATCTCGCGGATAACGCTCTTCAGCCTCTCCTCGAACTCGCCTTTATACTTGGCGCCAGCAATCAGTGCGCCCATGTCCAGACTGTAGATGGTCTTGCTCTTCAGGTTCTCGGGCACGTCGCCGCTCACAATGCGGTGCGCCAAGCCCTCGGCTATGGCCGTTTTACCCACACCGGGCTCGCCGATGAGGATGGGGTTGTTCTTGGTCCTGCGGCTGAGGATTTGCAGCACGCGGCGTATCTCCTCGTCACGTCCTATCACGGGGTCCAGCTTGCCAGCCTGCGCCAGTTGGTTCAGGTTCTTGGCATACTTGTTCAGGGCGTTGTAGGTCTCCTCGGCGCTCTGGCTGCCCACCTTGCTGCCCTTGCGCAGGTCGGCTATGGCGGTGCGCAGACCCTTCTCGCTCACGCCGGCGTCCTTCATCAGGCGCGACACCTCGTCGCGACCCGACACTAGACCCAGCAACAGATGCTCGATGGAGACGAAGTCGTCGCCCATCTCCGTGGCCAGCTGGGTGGCCTTCACCAATGCCTGGTTCGCGTCGGAACTCAGATACTGGCTCCCGCCGCTGACCCTTGGCAGACGGTCCACCAGCGCGTCAATCTGCTGCGACAGCCTCGGGATGTTCACCTCCAGCTTCTTCAGCAGGAACGGAGTCACGTTCTCATCCACACTCAGCACCCCCTTCATCAGATGTCCGGTCTCGATGGCCTGATGCTGACGGGCGGTGGCTATCTCCTGTGCCTTTTGAACGGCCTCCTGTGCTTTGATTGTGAATTTGTCTAAGGTCATATTATTTGATTGTTTGATTGTTAATACTCAATTACCTCATACCCCCTCATCAAAAACGATACCATCCCGACAGACACTGACAAAATGTCACCCCCATGCCACTGCGTGGAATTGAGAATTAAGAATTGAGAATTGAGAATAATCGCCTGACAACTCTCAATTCTCAATTCTCAATTCTCAATTAATCCCCAATCGGCCATTAGGTTTCCCCTGCCCCACCGCAGTGCCGGGAAGTCTCGGCGGACGGTACGCCACGTTCCACTTGGGTCGTTCAATCCCGGCTCGATGTTGCCTGCTTCGCGGTTTGTTATCCGTTGTCATATCGAGTAACGATGCTATAGCGATACTATAACGATGCAGGATTGAACGGTCCCTCTAGGTATGTGTCAACAAAAAAAGAGAACGGAGGGCGGCATGTTGCCGTCCCCCGTTCGGGTGAATTGAATGAAACGTACTTTCCTTGTTATTTCTTCACCACGCGCTGGCTGTAGGTGCCCTGGGGGGTGATGATGCGGAAGAAGTAGACACCGCTCTCGAGGTCGGCGATGTTCACCTCATGTTCGGTGGTGGTGGCAATCACACGGCCGGCGATGTCGAGCACCTCGACACGGCTGATGTTGTCGACCAAAACGGTCACCTTGTCGGTGGCAGGGTTGGGATAGACGGCCACGGGAGTGCTCTCCAGCGTGCTGATGCCGGCGTTGCCCTGGTCGGCGGTGGTGGCCTTGATGGCCCACGAACCCTCATAGCTTCCGCCGCTGGCGTCGATGATGTTCATCCAGGTGTTGTTGAGATAGACCAAGCAGCTGTTCGGGTCGCCATTGTAAGGACCGTAGACCATGGGGTACGGCTTCGAGCTGGTGAAAGTAATCCAGAGGGGCTGGTGCTGGTCGAGTGCCACGGCTCCGCTGATGTTAATCGTGTTCCATGTCGATTCATTGACATGGGTGGTGCGGGTGTAGATCTGGTTGCCGGGTGCATTCTCGCCGCCCTGGTACACGGTGAGGGTGATCTCGTCGTTGTAGTTAGAGAAAATCTCCACACTCTTGAGGAAGTTTCTGCCCACCATCACGGTGTCGGGGAACTTGACGCCCCAGGTGATGGTGTTCTGGGTACCGATGGCATTCTCCACCTGGCCGCTGAAATAAGTCATCGTCGGGCCGAAGTTGTAGTCGGTCACATTCACCACGTAAGTGGCGGTAGCGGTGCCGTTGGGGTTGGTCGCGGTCACGGTGAGGGTCTTGCTGCCAGTAGAGGTGAAGGTGATGTTGATCATCTCGCCGTCGGCTTGCTCCACGTTGGCGCCCTCGATGGTCCAATGGACGTTGTTGTAAGGCTCGATGCTGCCGATAGAAGCGTTATACGTGAGGGGAATACCCTTCACAGCGTTGGTGCGGCCGGAAATCTCCACTTGGGGAGCGGAGCCGGGGCGGACGCGGTTGGCGAGCATCTCAGCCATGTGGGCGTTGCACACAGCCGTGTCGAAATCCGAGATACCGTCATCCTCGCCATAGATGGCGCGGCAACGGCCCGTGTAGCCCTCGATATAGGCCACAAAGGGGACTGTATAGGTATAAATCGACTGGCAGGTGGCAAGCGTCGAAGCGTCGTCGATGATAGGAATCGGGAACGTGCCGCCCATCGTCCAGTCGCCCTGGGTGGTACCCGAGCGGCCGCTGCCGCCCGAGCGGCCGTAAATCTGGTCGGTGGTGTTCGTCTCCTCAACCTCAATCCAGAGGACGCGGAGCTCGTTGGTACCCTCACGGCCGAAACGATGGTGGTAGCCCTCGAGGATGCCGGCCCGGTGGAGGTTCCAGCAGGGACCGCACCAGCAGCAAGAGTAATCAATCACCACACAGTAGCCGGAGTCAATCCAGGCCTGCAGATCGATAGTGTCGCCGTCGAGAGTGGTGGCCACAAACGGTTGGCCGATGTGCGACCACATGGCCTTGGCGTCAGCCTTCGGGGCATTCACTGACGCAAACTGGGCGAAACAGACCGTGCTCATCATCAAAGCAGCGGCAAAGAAGATTTTTTTGAACATTGATAAAACGTGTCTTGTTATTGGCCATCAGACTCTTCGGCTTTAAAAAATGGTTAATAATAAAATTGTTTCACGCTGCAAAGATAGCACATTTTTTCAAACCAAAAAGAAAAAAAAACAATCTTTTTGAATTCGTTAATTACTAAACTTGTTAATTACAATCTCCACGTATCACACGTATTACACGTATTGATAATACTTGTGATACGAGAGATACGTGGAGACCATGCGTGACAGGTGGAGTCCCTTTCTCAATTCTCAACTCTCAATTCTCAACTCTCAATTCTCAATTCTCAACTCTCAATTCTCAACTCTCCCCCTCGCCTTGCTCTCAAGCTCCATCCTGCCCAGGCGCACGGTGACGCCGAAGGAGATGTAGCGCGAGCTGTAGCGGGTGGTGGAGTTGCTTGAGAGGTAGGGGTTGGTGTTGGCTGAGGAACGCGAGTAGGTGTTGAAGATATCCTTGACGCTGAGATAGAGCGACATGTGACGGTCGAGCAGGTCGGCGCTGACGCCAAGGTCGGTGGTGAAGAAGGGGTCGTAGCTGCTGAGGAAGGAGATTTGACGAGTGGTATAGTTGACGTTGCCGAACACTTGCAGCACGTTCCATAGCTTGCCCCACACGTTGAGCCGCAGGTTGCCGGCCCAAAGGTCGTCGTCCACCCATTCGCCCGGGCGGAACTGGCTGTGGTAGCCCATGTGCACGGCGCGGGCCGAGAGGCGCAGATTGAACATGGCCGTGGGGCGGTAGGTGAGATTGATGTCGGCACCCGCCGTATGGCTGCTGCCGATGTTGAACGGCTGGCTGAAGGAGACTTCGCGTCCATAAACGGGGTGATAAACCACATCGACGAGGGTTCCCTGCCCGTCGGTGTTTGCCTGGGGAGCAGGTCGGGGTTGCCGATCTCGTAGCTCTCGTTGCTGAAAACGATGAAGCGTGTGAGGTCGGTGGCGGAAGGCGTGGTGGTGCGGAGGGTGTAGCTGAGCGTGAAATTGTGCATCGAGGGGGTACGATAGGAGAGGTGGACGGAGGGTGAGGGAATGAGGTAGTTCTCGCGCGACACCTCGGTTGTATAGCCTGTATAGGTGGCAGAGCCGATGCTTTGTTCCAGCCGTAATCCCACCTTGGCGGCGAA
>ONFR01000039.1 GCA_900317125.1 uncultured Bacteroidales bacterium
AAAAGAGATAGGTCTTGATAGCTTCTATCTGGGCATCACGCATCATTCCACGACTCTCAATATATTGGATGAGCTCCGTGACGGGACAAGAAGGTGATTTAAACCAGATGTCTCTTTTGTTCTTTATCAGTTGGTAGAACATTCTTATAAAGAATTACTAATCTGCAAAGATACAAAAAAAGATTCAATTGATAAAAAATTATTTCGTATGACGTTATGAATTGCTGCAAGAGTGCGGGTAAAGAGACACTTGGCCTAATTGTTGTAAATGGGTTTCAGTGCATTATGATAAGTATATACATTTTTATAAGAATGCATAGCATCTCAATTGTTTCAAAAATGGCAGGATATAGGATTGAAGAAGGGAGGAAGAACCTAACATAATCCATCAATGTGGGAATGCGTTAATGTGTAAGTCTTTGTAGGAATGTGTTGGTTGTGGCATATGCTATTTACAGTTGTTATATGAACATAATTTACTATCTCAGCAGGTAGGTGATGCGTCTGCGGGTGTTTTTACAATTGGTAGAATCTGATTTTCAACCGTTCTAAACAGCATAACTACATTTTTCCTATAATTTTCACAATGCAAAGATACACTTTTCCTTATTCAAACATTCACTTGGTTAGGCTGTAGGGCTTGGTGGCGGGCTTTTGGAAGAGGCGTTTGTTGGGTTTGGGACCCATCTGGAACTCCAGGGTGCCGCCTTCCATCAGCTGGGTGTAGGTGACATAGCATTTGTCGTAGGGCTTGCCGTTCCACAGCACGCGCTGGATGTAGCGGTTGCGGTCGCTCACGTTGGGGGCTTTAATCTCAAGGTATTTGCCACTGCCCATGCGTACCTTCATATAAGGCAGGTAGGGTGCACCGATGACGTACTGTCCGCTGGCGGGGCATACGGGGTAGAAGCCCATGGCGGAGAAGATATACCACGCCGACATCTGCCCGCAGTCGTCGTTACCGCAGAGGCCGTCGATATGGTTGCGGTACATCTTGTTCATCACCTCGCGCACCCAGTACTGTGTCTTCCACGGCTGGGTGGTCCACATGTAGAGGTAGGGAATATGGTGAGAGGGCTCGTTGCCGTGAACGTAACCGCCCAGCATGCCTTCGCGGGTGACATCCTCGGTCTCGGCAAAGAACTCGTCTGGCACATGCATGGTGAAGAGCGTGTCTAACTTCCGCACGAAGGCCTTCTCGCCTCCCATCATCTGCATCATGCCGTTCACGTCGTGGGGGACGTAGAAGCTGTAGTTCCAGGCATTGCCTTCAATCAAGCCCTCGCCGCTGGTGGAGAGCAACGAGTAGGGCGTCTTCCACGAACCGTCCGAGTAGCGTGCCCGCACAAAACCGTCTTTATACACGTTGCGGTAGTTCAATGCCCGCTGGCGGTAGCTCTCCATCACCGAGTCGGGATAACCTGGCTCGTCGGGCAGTTCGTAGTCCAATCCGCGCGACATCGCCCAATAAACACACCAGTCCTCGTATGCATTCTCCAGTGTGACGGAGGTGCCGTTGCGGCTCTTGTCGAAAGGCACATAGCCCAGCTCTTTGTATAGGCCGGTGTAGTCGTAGTAGTCCTTATTGGTGGTGGAAAAGATAGCATTCATGGTCTCCAACTCTTGTTCAGATTCGGGCTGGAGTGTGTTGAGGGCGGCATCCACCATCACCGACACGCCGTGGTAGCCTATCATGCACCAGTTCTCGCCGCCATGGTGGCTCCATACGGGCAACATATGGTGGGGGCTTCTTTCGTAATGGGCGTATAGCGTATAGGCTATGTTGCGGCTCATGGCGGTATCAGTGAGGTTGATGAGGGGGTGCAGGGCGCGGTAGGTGTCCCAGAGCGAGAAGATGGTGTAACGGGTATGACCGTCATAGTTCTTTTCATCAACATCCTGATAGATGGAGGGGTTTATCATGGTGTGGTAGTAGGAGGTGTAAAGCATCGCCAAGGCATCCTCCGGTCCCTGAGCCTCGATGCGTCCCAGCATCCGGTCCCAATGGATGCGTGTCAGCTCGCGCACCACGTCGAAATGGCTGCGGTATTTGGGGTTACCCTGATGGACGATGAGCAGCGTGTCGCCCTCCGGCCTGTCGCGGTAAAGTACCCATGCGGCAGAAGGGGAATACATGAGTCCTTCGCGCTTGACGGCCTCTCTGGCACCCCAAGTGCTGTTGGGCGAAAGCCCAACGATTACCTCAAGGGTATCGCTACCGTCATCTTCGAACTCGAACCAACACACAGGCTTGCGGCCTGCCATCTCGGGGAAGTTATGCTCTTGGTCGAAACGATTCCAGAATCCATGATACGTCAGAGGGGCAAAGTCGTGGTAGCCATACTGCTTGATGGGTTTGTTGAACCGGATATAATAATACAGCTTGCGGTTGCGATTCCAGCCGCTGGTCATGCGCCAACCACTGACGCTGTGCGTACCTTCCACCCTGCACTCTGCCCACAGCACTTTGCCGTCGTAGTTGTAGATGCCGTGGTTGAGGTCGAGGATAATCTTCTGTGCCTTATGATTGTCAGCCCGGACACCGAGTCCTTTGGGAAAGATGTAGCGGTGCACGCCGCAACGCTTTGTGGCGGTCAGTTCGCAGCGGATGTTGTCGTCGTCGAGTGTGACGGCATAATATCCCGGCGAGGCCACCTCGGTCTCGTGGCGGAAACGCTGGCGGTAGCCCCCGTCGGGGTTGTCGGCGGTTCCGGGATGGAGCTTCGTCTCTCCGCTGTAGGGCATAATCAGAATGTCGCCCAAGTCGCTGTGGCCTGTGCCGCTGAAATGGGTGTGGCTGAAGCCCACGATGCTGCTGTCGCGGTGCTGGTAGCCAGCGCAGTAGTCGTAGACACGTGGCTGATACACCCCGTTCACGTTGTGGGGGATGGTGTCCGTGTCGGGACTCAGCTGCACAAATCCGTAGGGGAAACAGGCTCCGGGGAAGGTGTGCCCCATGCCGTTGGTGCCGATAAACACGTTGACCCATTGCGACGTGTTTGTACTTTGTTTAGGAGACTGTGCCGCAGCCGCGAACACAAGGAGCATCGAAGTGCAGAGGATGTAAAAACGTTTCATGTTGCTGTCATTTTGCTGCTGCAAAGATACAAAGAATTTTTTAATTCGTAAATGCGTTAACGTGTTAATGCGTTAGTCGGACCAACTAATTAACACAATAAAAAAGATGGGCAAGCCGTCGGCCTGTCCATCTTCTCTGTGTATACGTTTGTAAAAAGGGTTATTCTATCCAGCCGAGGACATCGCCCTTCTTCACCCACTGACCTTGTTTGACGCAGGTGTCGATAAGGCGGCCGCCCTTGTTCATGTGCACGTTCACCAGTGCGTAGTTGGCCTGGATGATGCAGAACACATCGCCCTTCTTGTACTCGCGGCCGGGTGCGGGAGGCACCGAGCGGTTGAAGTCGAGTTCCCACAGCAGCTGTCCGTCCTCGGCAGCCACCACGGGCATGGCGTTGGCATGCTTCTCGCTGAGATAGTTGGGTGTCAGCGTCACGGCTCCGGCGGAGTTGACAGAAGTGGAGCTGGGAGCGGGAGCGGCTTTTTCGGCACGCAGCTGGGCCACCTCTTTCTCGAAGCGCTCCTTGGCCAACCCCGACTTATAGTCGCGGTACTGGCGGTCGTGCATGGCCAGTTCGAAGAGTTCCTCGTCGTCCTCGCCACGGTCCCAACCGTTCTCTTCCATCTCCTTGATGTATTCGGGCAGGGCATCGGGATAAGCATCCTGCGGGTTGCCGTCGTAGAACTCGAGGTTGTTCTTCTTGGCCAGCTCGACGATTTCGGGAGCCAAGGGGCCGGGCAGTTTGCCAGCGCGACCCAGAATCATGTTCCAGCTGTCCTTGTCGATCTGGTTGAAACGGGGCTTGCCTTGTGCCAGGGCCATGATGTTCATCAGGGCGATGTTCTTGGTGTACTGGCTGAAGGGGGTTACCAGTGGGGGATAGCCGAGCATAGGCCAGATATAGGCCACTTCCTGGAAGAGCTGGACGGTAAGTTCGTCGAAGGTGACTTCGGGTTTGCCGTTCTTCTTGAGGGCCATGTTGATGGCGTGGTGAACGCCTTTCAGGTCGCTCATCATGCTGCCCATCATGCCGCCGGGCAGGCCGCAGCCTACCAGCATGGAGGTGCAGATGCGGTTGGCGGGGTTCACATACAGACCCAGGAAGTCGTCGAGGAACGACTGTGTCAGGGCGCGGGTCTCCATGTAGGCTTTCATGTTGATGTCCTTGACCAGGAAACCGTCCTCCTTAAGCATGGCCTGCACGGCGATGATGCCGGGATGGACCATACCCCAGGCGAGGGGCTCCATGGCGGTGTCGATGACATCGGCGCCTGCACGGGCCACCTCGAGCACCGAAGCCATAGCGAAGCCGGGACCGGTGTGGCCGTGGTACTGCACAATGATGTGGGGATATTTCTTCTTGATTTCGTACACCAATTTGCCCAGCATGGTGGGACGGCCGATGCCGGCCATGTCCTTCAACGCAATCTCGTCGGCACCGAATTCCACCAGTTTGTCCACAATGCCCATGTAGTATTCCACCGTGTGGATGGGTGAATAGGTGATGCTCAGGGCGGCCTGGCTGATCATGCCGGCCTCTTTGGCGTATTTCACCGACAGTTCAAGGTTGCGCACGTCATTCAGTCCGCAGAATGAGCGCATGATGTCGACACCCTGTGCCTTCTTCACCTTGGGCATCAACTGGCGTACATCCTTCGGCACACCGTACATGCGCAGGCCGTTCAGGGCACGCTCCAGCATGTGGGTCTGGATACCGGCTTTGTTGAACTCTTTGGTCCATGCACGCACCGACTTGTTAGGGTTCTCGCCATACATGAGGTTTACCTGCTCGAAGGCACCGCCGTTGGTCTCGATACGGTCGAAGCAACCCATCTGCACGATGGCGGGTGCCACCTGCACGAGTTGGTCCATACGGGGTTGGTATTTGCCCGACGACTGCCACATATCGCGGTAAACCAAACTGAATTTTATTTCTCTTGCCATAAAAAATTAAGTTGTAACGAACTAATTATAAAATATTTTGATATAAAAAACTTCTACCCAACTAAATGCAAAGATAAATATATTTTGCCGATTATTGAACTTTTTAAATCTTTTTAAATCTTTTTATCATAATGCCGGTTCAGCACCTGGGTGTGCGGTACAGGGCGGCAAGCATGCTCCCGGACCGTCAACCCCCGTTCACACCCCCATTACAGGTAGTTACTACACTCTCATACACCTCGCTTCCGTCACCCTTATTGGCCCTTTTCGGATATAAAACGAACCCACCTCAATTCGCTGTGCCTCAGTGATAATTGTTCTATATATTTTCTATATATTTTCTCCATTTATTCTCTATTTATTCTGTGAGGTAAATAATATAGGATAGACAGCCGGACATTATAGAATGCATAATGCGGGGGGAGTGGGAACTCATAACTGGGTTCAAGTCAGGCGGTGTGGCCGCTTGAAAAGGTGTAATAGGGGGGTGGAGGGCTGTCATGTTCGGTTTTTTTCGTATCTTTGCAATCTGTGGGGCGGGATTGCCCTTGAGTTGAAAAATCGCGAATAGTTATGAATATCTATCTTTTAGCCATTGCTGTGCTGCCGGTGTTGGTGCTGGCGATTGTGGTGTACTCTGGCGACAAATACGGTAAAGAGCCTTTCGGGATGTTGTTGAAGGCGTTCTTGTTCGGAGCGTTGACGATTCCTCCGGCTGCCTTTATGGAGCAGATCCTGTCGATGTTTACTCCCTCCATGCCGGTGTTGAGTGCTGTATATACCGGTTTTGTGGTGGCGGGCTGCAGCGAGGAGCTGTGGAAGCTGCTGTTCCTGCTGCTGGCGATATGGGGCAGCCGCCATTTCGACGAGTATTACGACGGGGTGGTGTATGCCTGTTTTGTGTCGCTGGGGTTTGCCTGTTTCGAGAATGTCTCGTATGTGTTCGGGCAGGGGACCTTTGTTGATGCACTGACCACGGGGTCGGTGCGTGCGGTGCTGTCGGTGCCCGGCCATTTCCTCTTCGGTGTGATGATGGGATATTATGTGGCCTTGGCCAAGTTCGACCACGGGCATAGGTTTGGCTATCTGCTGCTGGCGTTCTTGGTGCCGATGCTGCTGCACGGCACGTTCGACGCGTTGCTGATGATTCCCGAGAGCATGGGCAGCGGCAAGGCCGGCGTGTCGGGCCTCCTCTTTGTGGTGCTGCTGTGGTTCGATATAAGGATGTGGAAGTGGGGTGTGCGCCGCATGCGCCGACTGCAGGAGTTGTCGAAGCAGCAGGATGCCGACAGACAATATCCGTTCAGGGGATTCACGTGGGACTTCTGAGCCGTCGGCATTTGTCTACGTGAGGTGGGTTTACCAGTCTTGCACGTGGCGCTGGGCGTTGGCTACTTTCAGCCGGTAGCCCAGACTTATGGTCACCATGACAGGCCGTATGTCGTAGTATTCGATGTGGGTGGTGTTGTTCAGCTCCTTGATGTTGCCGTAGATGTTGTAGCGTACCGTCTCCTGCTCGTCCCACACAAGGGGGCTGGCACCGAGCAGGTTGATGTTGAATCCGAGGGTGACAGTGTTCTTGACCATGAATCCCCCGCCAAGACGCAGCGCCAGGGTGGCTGCCGAAGCGTAGTTGCAGGTCTTCATGTTGTTGTATTTTAGCGACCCGTCGGCCGAGGGGTCGGTCCAGTTTTCATCGGCGTAGGCAAGAATCCACGGGGTGATGTAGCGGAGGTTCACGCCTGCCAGGGCTTGCCCGTAGAGGCTCACCGTGGTGGTGAGGGGGAAGCTGTATTGGACGCCTGCCATCAGGGGGATGTGGCGAAGGCGAGGCAGCTTCATCTCGTAGGCGGTGCACTGGCTCAGGTGGCGCGATTGGTATTTGTCGTAGTATTCCTGCACATCCTTGTTCATGCCGCTTTGCATGAAGTCGGCGCAGAACAGCACTTCGAGCCCTTTGACAAAGGGCAGGGCATAGGCCACGTCGAGGCCTGCCGTCCATCCCCGTCCGGCGCCGGCTTTGAGCTGGTGCCCTTGGGCAAACATCCATTCATGGTCGCTCATGCGCGAGTCGGCATAGAAGCCTTGAGGCAGTGTGATGCCGCCGTGGAGGCCTGCGTACACTTGAGCCGGGGCAGTGTGGGGCAGGCTGAAGAGTATTGCCATGGTGAGGAGGAGTGGGAAAAGGTGTTTCATGTGATGGGTTGTTTAACTGTTTTGGATGATGCGAAAGATGTTTTTGATGTCGATGAGGCGCAAGGCGAAAGCGACGGCAAGTGCGGCGGCGCCTGCACTGAGCAGCAGTGCCCACCAGGACATGGGAGGCAGAAGGAGCAGGGTGGCGACGACGGCTCCGCCGAACAGCAGCAGGCGGAGCAGGTAGCCGCCTGCGGGGTGGAGGTGAAGTAGGCGTATGGCCACTACAATCTGTGCCGCTGCCATGAAGGTCTGGGCGATGACAGCCGCCCATGCCGAGCCTACAGCTCCGTGGCGTGGGATGGCTATAAAGTTGACCACGATGTTGATGACCAGTGTCGTCGCGGCAAGGGTGTTGAGTTGCCGCAGCCGTCCGGCGGCGGTGAGGAGGGTGCCGTAAACGTATGTCATGCCGATGGGTACAATGCCCCACACCAGTATACGGAACACACGGGCATAGTCGTCCACGACGGCAGCGTCCTGGCTGTGGTAGAACAGCTCCATGAACAGGTCGCTACGGAACGAGAAGGTGGCTGCGGCAGTGAAGGAGAAGACCACCATGAGGCTGGTGACCATGCTTGTGGTGGAGCCGAGCTGGCTGTCGCCCTCGGCAGTCATGCGCGAGAAGACAGGCAGCAGCACCGCCGACATCAGGTAGGCCACCATGGTGAGTGCGTCGAGCAGGCGGAAAGCACCGGCATAGATGCCTGCCTGATAGGTGCCGTGGGGGTGCAGCCATCCCAGCAGCAAGGGGTCGATGCGGTTGTAGGAGGCCATGAGCAGCACCAGCAGGGCGAAGGGGAAGCTTTTGCGGAGGATGACGATGGAGAAAGGCAGCGACACTTGGAGCCTGCGGAGGGTGAAGCGGGCGTTGTGCTCCTTCCGTATGCGGAGGGTCAGCACCACAAGGGCGGTAAGTGCGGTGGCCAGGTAGGCGATGGTCTGGGCGTAGGCGAACCACTCGACGGTGATGCCTCCGTGGGGTCCCCACAGCAGCAGCGAGCAGATGGCTATCATCACCACGCGGTCGAGGATGCTGATGACGCTGTCCCATTTGAAGAGCATCAACCCTTCGAAGTTGCTGCGGAGATAGAGGATGAGCGAGTTGAGGAACTGGTTGAAGGAGAGCACTGCCAGCAGGTGGAACTGGCGCGAGCCGTAGCCGGACAGCAGTCCGACGGTGAAAGTCACCGCCAGATAAAGCCCCAGCAGGGCAATCTTGATGCCTAGCATGCCCGGCAGGTGCTTGTCGATCAGCTTGGGGTGCTGGGCGATGTTGCGGGTGTTGAAGTTGGTGACCCCCAGGTCGAGCAGGATGTTGAAGATGTAGGCAAGGTTGAAGATGGTGAAGTAGAAGCCGTACTCCTCGGGCCCCACGGCATTCTGCACGCCTGTCTCGATGCCCAGAATCCAGAAAGGTTTGATGAGCAGGTTGAGCAGCAGAATCCAAAAGAGGCCGGAAAGGAGTTTCTTTTGCATCTTGGCGGATGGGGCTTAGGGTGTGTTATAGGTTTACGTCGATGGTCCACTTCTCCTCCATGTCCCAGTTCTCGCGCAGTTCGAGGGTCTTTTCGAAGAGGAGAACCTTTTCGGGCTGGCGGTGTTGCCAGTAGTCGCCGGGAGTCCATGCACCGTTACCGTCGGTGTCCACGATGGCGCGGAGACCGTATTTGCCGCCTTTCAGGTGCTGGAAGGTCAGCTTGCCGGGTTTGTCGGTGACTTGCTGTAGCACCATGTCGCCCTTCTCGTTGGTGAGCTGCACCAACAGTCGGGGGAATCGCTGGCTGTCGGCATGGTTGACGCTGTCCTGTCCCGAGTCCGGGGTTGAAGTCGGTGCGGATGAGGGGCTGAGCAGGGTGATGGCTATGTTGCCGTAGTTCTCGGGCTTGGTGTATTCTGTGGAGATAGTCAGCGAGTCGTTCTCGTTGTTCCAGATGTCGTGGAACAGTCCTGCGGGGACTTTGAACAGGTATTTCTCCCCTGGTTTCCCGGTAAAGACGATATAAGCCCTCAGCCCCACGGCGGGTGCCATGGCCGGGTCTTTCAGCAGGCGGATGCCGCAGTGCGACTGGGAGCTGTCGCTCAGGATTGTCACCGTCACGGCGGAGTCGAGGGGGTTGGAAGCCAGCGTGTCGGTGTGGAGCCAGGGGCTGCACACACCGGCGGCGGGATTGTCGAATTTCAGCCAGAGGGTGTCGAAATAAGGGTGCTTGGCGGCCACAGCGTTCCTCAGCACATTGGCCTTCGGCACCTTCAGTCCCATGCCCTTGGGCATTGGTTTGTTGGCGGGCGGGGTCTTGCGTTTCAGCAGCAGGGTGTCGTTGAGACCGGTGGTGTCTTTAAGCAGAAGACTGACGGAGTCGCAGGTTTTGTCGGCCAGCCAGACGCTCAGCGTGTCGCCCTTCTGGCCGCGTTGGTGCCACAGCGGCATGTCGTCCTGGGGGTCTCCTGTGGGTTTGCTGCCCGGCAATCGGCGCAGCGTGTAGTGGGGCGACAGCGGCACGGTGGTGATAATCTCCACGCGCCCCTCACCGATAAAGTTGCTCTTGGAAATACGCTGCACCTCTTTCTTCAGCAGCGACAGGCGCATCGTCAACCGCTTGCCCTGCAGGGTGTCGGTCAACGTGGAGTCGGCGGCAGTATCCTTTATTATCTCCCGCGATACGCTGGCGGCAGTGTCCTTTATTATCTCCGTTGATAGGTTGGTGTCGGGCGATACGTTGGTGTCGGGCGATATGCTGGTGTCTTTTGCGACGGGTTTGGGCGGCATCTTCCATGCCGTCACCAGGGTGTCGAGAAAAGCCACAGCCTCGCCGTCCGACAGGTGCAGGTTCTTGTCGCCGTCCTCAATGGCCAGAAGCAGGTACTTCCCCTCGCGCAGGTGGTTCAGCTCGAAACACCCCTCCTTGTCCAGCCGGGTCATATACATAGGCTGCACCTTGGCCACGATGCTGTCGCCCAGGGAGTCGGCCATCTGGCTTCGGGCATACGCAAGCACCGAGACCTTCTCGTCGGCGGGTTTGCGGGTGAAGGCATCCTCCACTCGTCCGCGGATGGTCATGCTGTCGATGGAGTTGCCGGTGGAGAAGACATACTCGAAGCTGGGCAGAAAATTGCCCTCGTTGAAGTCGGCGATGGCGTTCTTGAACTGGAAGAGATAGGTGGTGGCGGGCTGCAGGGTGTCCTTTATTTTCACCACCAGGCCATGCCCCTTAGTCTTGAACTCGGGTTTCTTGGCCATGGTGGGCGAAATAAGCACGCCTCCCTGGTCCTTCATGACGACGTATTCATCAAAGTGGATGACAAACTCCTTGGCCGCGAAGTTCAGCGACCCGTTCGAGGGGTCTGTCCCTATCACCACAGGAGGTGTCTCGTCCTTGGGTCCACCCGACGGGTAGCCCTGCTTGGCACAAGACTGAACAGCGAAACAGAGTCCCGCCACAAGTATGGAAAGATATAGTATTCTATTCATTACCAATGTATTTGACTGGAGAGGCACACCCCCTACCAAACTACAAATTTACACAAAAATCCTGTAATAATAAAAAATGGATGTGAAGAAGGGTTGTAGGGTACATTCTTTCTTTACTTATTCACTTTTTTTGACGAAAAAGTCGAGATGTCGGATTTATTTATTATTTTTGTAGATTAATTTGACCGTACTATGCAGTTTAAAGATATTGAGGGTCAGCAGGTTTTAGCGAACAAGCTGACAGAAATAATCGATTCGGGGCGCATCAGCCATGCCCAATTGTTCCTGGGGCCTACGGCCAGCGGGAGCTTGGCGCTGGCGTTGGCGTATGCCCAGTATCTTTGCTGCCAGCAAAGGGGCGAAGGTTTGCACGACAGCTGCGGGGTGTGCCCCAGCTGCCGGAAGTATGCCGCCTTGGAGCACCCCGACCTCCATCTGGTATTCCCCACCACAACGACGGCCACGGTGACCAGCAAGCCCTGCTCAGACGATTTCCAAGAGGAGTTCCGCACGTTTTTGAACGAACATGGCCAATGCGGCACCGAGGATGAATGGTACGAGTTTCTGGGTGTGGAAAACAAGCAGGGGCAGATTCGCGAGCTGGATGCGGACAATATTATCAGGACGATGGGGCTGAAGTCGTATGAGGGCGGCTACAAGGTGGTGGTGGTATGGATGGCCGAAAGGATGAACCTGTCGGCCGCCAACACGCTGCTGAAAACTCTGGAGGAGCCAGAGGGGAAGACACTGCTGCTGCTGGTGGCCGAGAGCCGCGACAGGATGCTGCCCACGATATTGTCGAGGGTGCAGCAGGTGGTGGTGCCCGATTTGGGTGTGGGGATGGCCGCCGGGCGCAGGGAGGAGTTTGCCGCCATGTTTGTGTCGTGGATGCGCCTGCTCTTCAAGCTGAACATGCAGCCTCTGTCGGCTTGGGTGGACAAGACCGCTGCCGCCGGTCGCGAGACCCAGAAGCAATTCCTGCAGTATGCCCAGGAGGCGCTACGCGCCTGTTTCCTGCAGACCGCCGCCGGCATCAGGCTGACACGCGAGCTGGAGTTCGGCGACCCCAAGTTCGACCAGTCGTTCCCCGCCTTGATTACCCCAAACAATATCGAGGCAATGTGCGAGGCACTGAACGAGGCTCAGTATGCGATTAGCCGCAACGCCTATGACAAGATTACGTTTATGCAACTGTCGTTCAAGATGAGCCGTTACCTGCGGAGGGCTGCCGGGAATGCCAGCAGATGACGCTCAAACAGTTGATATTGTATAGAATAGATTTTTTGACTGAATATAAACTTTATATGGAAGAGAATAAACATACCGCCGGCGTATCGCCGGAAATAATAAAAGGCAGTGACAACGATAACGTATCGCCCGAGACAATTAAAGGCGAATCAACCGAGGTGAAGAAGGTGGACGACGATGCCGCCACCGCCGAGGAGGTGGAGGCGTTCATCAGGGACCGCCGCCGCACTGCTGCAAGCGAAAAAGGACATTCCACTTCGGGTCGGATGAGCACCACTGGAGGTTCACCGGATGACGAGGTGGACATCTTCGGTGAACATTTGGCACCGGAGAATTCGATAGACCCTTATCTTGAACCCGACCCGACTTTGCCGTGGGTGAAGTATGACGAAAGCGTGTTCCTTTCGCGCGGGTGCAAGCGCTGCCCCGAGTCGTATGTGCCCGTGAGCGAGACCGAGACCCGCAGTTGCAGCAAGGTGACTTCGTGCAACTGGATGCGCGGCATCCGCCAGCCCGGCCTCAGACCTTTCGACTGCGTGGAGGTGCGTTTCAAGAACAACCGCAAGGACTTTTTCCGCCTGCCCGACGGTCTGGATGTGACCGAAGGCGACGTGGTGGCCGTGGAGGGAACTCCCGGACACGACATAGGCATTGTGAGTCTGACGGGCGAGGTGTGCCGCATCCAGATGAAGAAACGTCGAGTGGACCCTGCCGACGAGAATATCCGCAAGTTGTTCCGCCGTGCCAAAAGCACAGATTTGGAACGCTGGGTGATGAGCTTGAAGAATGAGCACGAGGCACTGCTCAAGACCCGTCGCATAGCGCAGGACCTGAATCTGGAAATGAAGGTGAACGATGTGGAGTACCAGGGCGACAACGCCAAGGCCATTTTCTACTATACGGCCGACGACCGCGTGGATTTCCGCACGCTGATTAAGGTGCTGGCCGAGGAGTTCCATGTGCGCATCGAGATGAAGCAGATCGGTGTGCGCCAGGAGGCCGGCAAAGTGGGTGGTCTGGGTACCTGTGGCCGCGAACTGTGCTGCAGCACGTGGCTCACCAATTTCAAGTCGGTGACCACCAGCGCGGCCAAGACGCAGCAGATACTGCCCAACCCGCAGAAACTGGCAGGCCAGTGTGGCAAGCTGAAGTGCTGTCTGAATTTCGAGTGCGAGGTATATGCCGATGCACTGAAGAAATTCCCGCCGGCCAATGTGCCTATCCGTTTCAAGAAGGGGTTGGCATTGTATAAGAAAACCGATGTGTTCCGCGGCATTATGTGGTATGCCTACGAGGGCGAGAGCGACCTCTACGCCATTCCCGCCGAGAGCGTCAAGAAGCTGATAGAGATGAACCACAATCAAGAGTATGCCGAGAAGCTGGAGGACTATCAGGTGGAATTGATGTCGACAGCGGCACTGGCTCAGGAGACGGACAATGCCGAGTTCGAGCGTGAGTTGCGCCGCATGGCAGACGACATGGGCGACACGGATGCACAGTCTTCGACGAAGGAGCAGCAGGGTGCCGACCGCCGGGCTCGCAACGCCGACCGCCAGCATAGCCGTGGCCGTCAGAACGACCGGGCGGAACGTGGCGAGCGTCCCGACAGAGGCGAGCGTGCAGACCGCGGCGAGCGTCAGGAACGACGTCCCAACCCCAACAAAGGGACTGTTCAGGAACAGGGTGAGCGTCGGTACAGCTCGAATGCCGGTTCGCCACGCCGCGACGAGTACCAGCGTCCGCGTAACAATCCCGGAGCCGGCCGACACAACGGCCGCCGCAGCTCGGGCAGAGACCGCCACGAGGGCAAAGAGTAGCGTGGCCACAGCGGAGGTGCAGGAGCAACACCTTGTCACAAACAAAACGGTATATGGACACTTTAGTATGATGAAAACAACGAATACAACACTGATATGAGAAAGCTGATGCATATTGCGATACCGGTCTTCCTGTGTGCGGTGGCGGTGTTGACCGCTGCCTGCGACAAGAATGTGTATTACACCGTCCAGCAGGATGTCGACGAGACGGGCTGGGATATGAACGACCGTCTGGAGTTTGATGTGGATGTGGAGGATACATTGCAGTTGTTCGATTTCTATGTGGATGTGCGCAACAGCGTCCATTTCCCCAAGGCAAACGTCTTCTTCTTTATCAATACGACTTTCCCCGACGGGAGTGTGGCCTACGATACACTTGAGTGCCCTCTGGCCGATGTGGAGGGCCACTGGTATGGCCGCCGCACGGGTCGCTATGTGGACAGCCGCTTTGTGTTCCGCAGGCACGTCATCTTCCCCCGTACGGGCAACTATCACTTCGAGGTGGCCCACGGCATGCGCGACACCTGCGTGGTGGGGTTGAAGAGCGTAGGTCTGAGAATAGAGAAATTCGGTCCCGGCATGAAGAAATAAATGTGTGATTAGTGAGCTTCGGACACCGGATGTTAATCATAGTCACAATAACACAACCAAGAGAATAGTTATCATGGCAAAGAAACGAATCAAAGTCAATAGCAACACCATCCGCACCGCGTGGAAGATTTTCGCCGGAGTGTGGATATTCATCTTCCTGTTCTTCACACTGCTGTCGTTAGGGTGGCTGGGTTTTATGCCCTCGTTTGAGGAGCTGGAGAACCCGCAAAGCAACCAGGCCACAGAGGTGCTCTCGGCCGATGGCGAGATACTCGGTTTTATCGGTATCGAGAACCGCTCGAATGTGACGTACGACGAGTTGTCGCCCAATCTGGTGAATGCTTTGATAGCCACCGAGGATGTCCGTTTCTACAAGCATTCGGGCATCGACCCGCGCAGTCTGTTCCGTGTGTTCTTCAAGACCCTTCTGGGTCGCCACAGCAGCAGCGGCGGCGGCAGTACCATCACCCAGCAGCTGGCCAAGAATCTGTTCCCCCGTGAGCACAAGGGAGCCGTAGGCACGGTATTCTCGAAGTTCAAAGAATGGGTGGTGGCTGTGAAGTTGGAGCATAACTACTCCAAGCAGGAGATTATAGCCATGTACTTCAATACCGTGGACTTCGGTAGCAACTCGTTCGGCATCAAGACCGCTGCCAAGACCTTCTTCGACAAGACTCCCGCCGACCTTTCGGTGAACGAGGCTGCCATGCTGGTGGGTCTGCTGAAGGCCCCCACGGCATACAGCCCAGTGCTGCATCCCGAGGCCGCCTTGGGACGCCGGAACACTGTCCTCTCGCAGATGAAGCGTTACAACTATCTCAGCGAGGAGGAATACGAAAAGTTTAAGGAGGAGAAGATAGATGTGTCGCATTACTCACCCCAGAGTCATAACGACGGTTTGGCCACCTATCTGCGTGAGTATATCCGCAACTATATGAAAGACTGGTGTAAACACCATCGCAACAACGAGGGAGACCACTACGATGTCCATAAGGACGGACTGCGGATATACACTACTATCGATTCCCGCATGCAGCGCTATGCCGAGGCCGCTGTGCGCGAACACATGAGCAAGGAAGTCCAGCCTCAGTTCAACCGCGAACTGAAAGCACGTGGCGGGAACCCCTTCTGCGACATCTCGCCCGAACAGCAGGAGAAAATCCTGGTTCAGGCCATGAAAGGCTCCGACCGCTACTATCAACTTCACAAGGTGCAGGGCAAGAGCGAGAAGGAGTGCCGCAAGATTTTCAGGGAGAAGGTGAAGATGCGTCTCTTCTCGTGGAAAGGGAATGTCGACACCGTCATGTCGCCGTGGGACTCGCTGCTGTACTACAAGAAATTCCTCAATGTGGGCCTGATGTCGGTTGAACCCGGCACAGGGTATGTGAAGGCCTATGTGGGCGGCATCAACTACCGCTACTTTAAATACGACAATGTGATGAGCCACCGTCAGGTGGGTTCAACCTTCAAGCCTTTTGTCTATACGATGGCTTTGCAGGACTTGGGTATGTACCCCTGCACCCAGGTTCCCAACTCGGAGGTCTGCTTCGAGGTGTGGGGTCAGCCGGACTGGTGCCCCAAGAACTCGTCGCACGAGCGCGAGAATCAGATGGTCACCCTCAAATGGGCGTTGGCGCACTCCATCAACTGGGTGTCGGCATATCTGATGAAACAAGGGTCACCCGAACAGGTGATAGCCATCACCCGCAAGATGGGCGTGAACAGCGATATTGATGCCGTCCCCGCCATCTGTGTGGGCACTCCCGAAATCACCGTCTACGAGATGGCCGGAGCCATGGCCACCTTCGCCAACAAGGGCGAATATGTGGAGCCTATCTTCATCACACGTATCGAGGATAAGAAGGGCACCGTGCTCGACCGCTTCACCCCCGAAAGGCATGAGGCCATCAGCGAGCGCACCGCCTACATGATGATTGAGCTGATGAAAGGTGTGGTGCAGAGCGGTACGGGTGTCCGCCTCAACTACAAGTATCACCTTAACGACTTCAGCAACGCCATAGCGGGCAAGACAGGCACGACGCAGAACAACTCCGACTGCTGGTTTGTGGGCATCACCCCCAAGCTGGCCACCGCCATCTGGACCGGCGGCGAAGTGCGCAGCATCCATTTCCGCAACATGACCTACGGTCAGGGCGCTGCACAGGCACTGCCCATCTTTGGCTATTATATGCGGAGCATCTACACCGACAAATCGCTCAAATTCCCGCGGGGTGACTTCGACCGGCCCAATGTACCGTTGGATGTGGAGCTCGACTGTTCGCAGTTCCAGCAGGAGATAATGAACGAAGCCCCCGAATACGATTTCTAAACTCTCCGACAGTATGACTCAAGACTCCTCTGCCACGCCCGGTGTTCAGCCACTGCTGGGAATGACCCTCGACCAGCTGCAGCAACTTTGTGCCGCCGAGGGTATGCCGCGTTTTGCTGCCAAGCAGATATGCGACTGGCTTTATGCCAAGCATGTCGACAGCATCGACGCCATGACCAACCTCTCGCTTAAAAACCGCTCCCGGCTGAAGGAGATGGCTGTTATCGGTCGCCATGCCCCGGTGGAATGTCAGGTGTCGCGCGACGGCACCAAGAAGTATCTCTTCCAGAAGTCCGACGACCCTTCTCAGTTTATCGAGAGCGTTTTCATCCCCGATGGCGACCGGGGCACACTCTGTGTCTCCTGTCAGGCGGGCTGCAAGATGGGGTGCCGTTTCTGTGTCACCGGGATGCAGGGTTTCCACGGCAACCTGTCGGCTGCCGACATTCTTAACCAGATATTCTCCATCCCCGAATTCGACTGCCTCACCAACATCGTCTTTATGGGTATGGGCGAGCCCATGGACAATCTCGACAATATACTGCACAGTACCGAGGCGCTCACCGCTCCGTGGGGACTGGGATGGAGCCCCCATCGCATCACAGTCTCCACTGTGGGCATCATTCCCGGTTTGAGACGCTTCCTCGACGAGAGCCAGTGCCATGTGGCCGTGAGCCTGCACAATCCTTTTGGCAGCGAGCGACAGGAAATTATGCCCATGCAACGGGCTTATCCCATTGCCGATGTGGTGGCGTTGCTTCGCAAGTACGACTGGAGCGGTCAGCGGCGAATCTCTTTTGAGTATACCATGTTCAAGGGACTTAACGACGACACCCGTCATGCTGCCGAGCTGGTGCGCCTGCTCAAAGGTCTGTATTGTCGGGTCAACCTTATCCGCTTCCACTCCTCGCCCGACACACCTTTCAAGACCTCCCTGCCGAAGGATATGGAGCGTTTCCGCGACTACCTCAACGACCATGGCATCATCTGCACCATCCGGGCCTCGCGTGGCGAGGACATCATGGCCGCCTGCGGCCTACTGGCCGGTAAGAACCAGTAAGGCAAAACAACAGGCGGCATAACCTAAATGTCAGAATTATATAGAGCCCACCACAAGTACCCCAGCACAGTTAGTTTGACTGCACATGGCGTTTGACAAGCAACATGTTGTTAACCCCACTTGGGTCGTTCAATCTCGGCTCGATGTTGCCTGCTTCCCGGCTTGTTTTCCGTTATCATATCGAGTAACGATGCTATAACGATACTTTACTAGTGATGCGTTATTTTTAGATTTTATTTTGTAATTTATTATATATTTGTTATTTATAGCGATTTTAACTTTTGACGATTTGAAATGAATGAGTATCTTTGCAGGGTAATACTGCATTGATATGAATACGGGACGATACATTTTCTCACAAGTGACAGACTTTATACCACGATATGAATTCGACAAGTGCGTTGCACGCTACTTCGGTGACTTCCACACGAGGGGTTTTAGCTGTTACAACCAGTTCCTGTATCTCCTGTTCGGGCAGTTGACGGCTTGCCAGTCCATGCGAGACGTATGCCTCTGCCTTGAAGCCCATCGCAACAGCCTTTACCATCTCGGCATCTCAGTCTCAGTGGACAGCACATCGCTCACCAGAGCTAACGATAAACGTGACTGCCGTATTTACGAAGATTTCGGGCGTCACTTGATTAATATGGTAAGACCCATGTATGCGTCGGAGCCAGTCCCGGATGTAAATCTGCCCGACTATGAACTACTGGCACTTGACTCCACGACTATCTCATGCAGCATAAAGTTACTTGCTTGGGCTTTGGGCAAATATTCTCGCGGGGCAGTCAAGATGCACACGCTCATGAGCCTACGGGGGAGTATCCCCGTAGACATACACATTACTCACGGCAAGTGGCACGACAGCAATATGCTCGATGTGATGGACATCAATCCAAACGACCTGTTTGTCATGGACAAGGCCTATGTCGACTTCGAGGCGCTGTACCGTATCCACAAGGCGGGTGCATTCTTCGTCACACGCGCCAAGGATAACATGAAGTACGAGGTGCTGGAGACTCTTGAAAGTTTTGACCCCGTCACTGGAGTGCGTGGCGATTATAACATACGTGTCACGGGCAACAAATCGAAACGGCTCTATCCAGAACCCATGCGAATGGTGGTCTACTACGATACCGAGAACGACCGCGAGCTCACATTCATAACAAACAATACTGAAATTGCGGCCATTGATGTCGCAAACCTGTATCGAAACCGCTGGCAAATAGAGGTGTTCTTCAAATGTATGAAGCAGAACCTGACCATCAAGAGATTATGGGGTCACTCGCAGAATGCTGTGATGACACAACTGTGGACATCCATCTGCGCCTATCTCCTCATTGCACTGATCAAGGCTCAACTCAAAAGCCCATACACCATAACTGAAGAGGCAACTTTACTGTCTGTGTCAGCATTGGAGAAAATATCCATACACGAGTTACTGACCCGTCAAAATCCCGCTCTCATTCAATCCCAAAATGTCAAAGAACTTACCTTGTTTTGATACCTTAATATTTGTTAATTATTAATGCATCAGTACTAACGATACTTTAACGATGCAGGATTGAACGGCCCTTCTCCGTAGCGAGGGGGAATCGTTGCCGCCCCACAGCGCAGGGCGGGTAGGCAGAACAAGGATATGGGGCAGGGCTAATCACTGTGCGTTGCACGATTCGGCAATTACTACGGAGTTTTCGGTTTCCTAATGACCGATTTGGGTTATTCCTCTTTCAGCAGTTCGTCTATCTCTTCGCTGAGGTTGGAATAGCGTTTCTTCAGCCGTCGGGCGACCAGCAGTCCAGCAAACAGGCCGGCAGCGCCTCCGAGTAGTTTGGAGGGGTTTTTATAGGCATAGATTAACATGAGTGCTATGATAATACCGCTAACCACATAGATGACGGCTTTGTGGCGTTTGGGCGTTTGGGAACTCCTCCGAATACTTTCGCGCAGGGAAAGCAGTCCGGATTTTGAATTCATGTCGGGTCGCCGCATTCCACGGGTCACAATAAGGCTGTATATGGTCATGGAAATCATCAGCAAATCGACTATTATAATCAGCCACCATGGCCATAGGTTTTCATAAAAGAGAAACGGGGTGATGACAATGACGAAAATGATGAGAAAGACGGAGCACGCCAGGTTTAGGCGGTACATGCCTATAACACGTCGGCGTACCGAGCGGCGCCATACCTCGTTGTTGAAAGTGCTGTGATTGGCTATGTCTTGCTGCAGGTCGCGGAGGTCTTGCTGCAGCTCTTGTTTTAAATCGAGATTGTTTTCCATTGTTGCTTGTTTTAGTCGGTTATTGATTTGAGTTTTTCGCGTATGCGCACCAAACGGACGCTTACGTTTTTGACGGTGATGCCTAGGATGGCGGCAATTTCGTCGTAGGGCAGGTCCTCGAGCCAGAGGAGGATGAGGGCGCGGTCGAAGGGGTGCAGCTTGCCGATGCGGCGATGCAAGCGTTGGGCAGCGGGATTGTGTTCCTCACTGCTGTCCCAGGAGGAGGCATCGGCAAAGTAGTCCACGCTCAGCTCTAAGGGTGAGGTGTCCCTGCGCCGGCGGTGTTTGCGGTCCATGTTGATGCATGTGTTCAACGCGATGCGGTACACCCAGGTCTTCTCGGTGCTGCGGCCTTCGAAGGTGTCGAAGCCCTGCCACTGCTCGAAGTCGCGTTCAATCTGTTGTTTCTTGTTCATAAATGTGGAATCAGTTTTTATTTTGCCCGTTAGACAACGGGACTACCGAAAAAACTACACCCCAGCACAAGTTTTTTTCAATGGAAAGAAAAAAGAGAGTCTCGCCGTGGTGAGACTCTCTTCGTTGATTAGTGATTCCGCTGCGATTCGAACGCAGGACCTACTGCTTAGAAGGCAGTTGCTCTATCCAGCTGAGCTACGGAACCTTTTTGAATGTGTTAACTCGTAAATTTGACTAACAAATTAACGTATTCACACATTATCACGTTCACTTGTCGGGATAGCCTGATTCGAACAGGCGATCTCCTGCTCCCAAAGCAGGCGCGCTAACCGGACTACGCCATATCCCGTTGCCTTTGTCAAGAAAAAAGACGCCTCATGGACGTCTTTCTCTCTTGCTTGGCGGAGAAGGGGGGATTCGAACCCCCGGTACCCTAATCGAGTACGACAGTTTAGCAAACTGTTGGTTTCAGCCACTCACCCACCTCTCCGTAGCTTCGAAAAACCTATGCTTTTCTCCAGCGAAATCGGGTGCAAAAGTACGAACTTTTTTTTGATTGAACAAAACTTTTTTCGTTTTTTGCACTTTTCAGCATCTAATTATTTCTTTTTTGCCTGATTCTTAACGCCTTCTATTTTCTTCTTTATTTCCTCTTGGTTGCCCAAATAGAAGTCATTTTTGAGGTTCATCTGGTCGTCGAACTCAAAAATATAGGGTACAGCAGTGGGAATATTGAACCCAACAATGTCGGCGTCGCTTATTCCTTTGAGTGTCTTTACGATACCGCGTAAACTGTTGCCGTGGGCCACTACCATCACCTCGTCGTGCTGTTGGAAGGCGGGAAGAATGGTCCCCTCGTAGTAGGGCATCAGTCGTGCAATGGTGTCGCACAGGGCCTCGGTAGCGGGCAGTTCGGCATCGCTCACAGCATCGTAGCGCGGGTCTCTGCGGGGATTGCGTTTGTCGTCGATGTCCAGTGCAGGGGGCTGTACGTCGTAGCTGCGACGCCACTGCATCAGTTTCTCCTCGCCGTATTTCTTCAGCGTCTCGGCCTTGTTGGCACCCTGTAGGGCACCATAGCTCTTTTCGTTCAGGCGCCAGCTCTTCTCCACGGGCAGATAGTCCATGTCCATGGCGTCGAGAATCTGGTTCAGCGTCTTCACGGCGCGTTTCAGGTACGAGGTGTAGCACATGGTGGGATGGTAGCCTTCCTCTTTCAGCAGGCGGCCGGCCATATAGGCCTCGCACATGCCATAGGGGGTCAGGTCCACATCAGTCCAACCGGTAAAAAGATTCATTTTATTCCACTCACTCTCGCCGTGGCGCACTAAGATAAGTTTCTTCATGTTTGATTGATTTTTTAAGGGCATGAAGGTCTTCATGTCATCAAAGACCTTCATGCACCAGTGATTATTTCTTGTTTTTCTTGTCGGAAGTGAATATGCCTTCTTTCAGCAGCCCTTTGTGCGACAGTATCACTATCGCCACACCTGCGATAATCATCGGCACGCTGAGCCATTGTCCCATGTCAAGGGTCATTCCTTTCTCAAAGGCGACCTGCTCTTCTTTCACAAATTCGATGATGAACCGAACTCCCCACAGGGCAATCATCCACCAACCGAAAAGGCGTCCGTTGTGCAGCTTGCCGTTCTTGCGCAGGTAGACGAGATAGGTCACTGCGAAGATGACAAGGTAGCAGAAGGACTCGTAGAGCTGGGTGGGGTGTTTGGGTACGGTCTCGCCGTTGCGCTGGAAAACAAAGCCCCACGGCAGCGAAGTCTCCACGCCGTAGATCTCGCTGTTGAAAAGGTTGCCCAGACGGATGAAGGTGCCTCCCAGAGCCACAACTATCACCAGTCGGTCCAGGAGCCACCAGGCGTTGAATTTGTTCTTACGACACCACAGCCAGATGGTGAGCAGGATGGCGATGGCTGCACCATGGCTGGCCAGACCTTCGTAGCCAGTGAATTTCCCCGTCTGCATGTCGAAGGGGATGAATATCTCCAGCCAGTGGGAAGAGGTCAGGAAATAGTCGGGCTGATAGAAGAGGCAGTGCCCCAGACGTGCACCCACCAGTGTGGCCACGAACATCCATATCAAGAGATTCTCCAGATATTTCGATTCGACCTTCTCCCGCTTGAACATGTTTACGAAGATAAGGTAGCCCAGCACAAAGGCAAAAAGGAACCCCAGCGAATAGTACCTCAGTGCAAACGAACCGATATGCACCATCACGGGGTCGACATTCCAATTGATGAAATTAAGCAGCATCTTGTTTAAATTGAAAAATGAAAGTTGAAAATTGAAAATTAGGCTGGCGCAGCGGATAATCTTCAATCTTCAACTTTCCATTCAGTATTGTATTATTTTGCGTAATTGACGGAGCGGGTCTCGCGGATGACGGTCACCTTAATCTGTCCGGGGTAGGTCATCTCGTTCTGAATCTGGCGCGACAGGTCGAAGCTCAGTTTCGTGGCGTCGGCGTCGCTCACCTTGTCGGCACCCACAATCACGCGCAGTTCGCGGCCGGCCTGGATGGCGTAGGTCTTCACCACGCCGGGGTAGGTCATGGCCATATCCTCCAGCTTCTTCAAGCGGTTGATGTAGGCCTCCACCACCTCGCGTCGGGCACCCGGGCGGGCGCCGCTGATGGCGTCGCACACCTGGATAATGGGCGAAATGAGGTTGGTCATCTCTGTCTCGTCGTGGTGTGCACCGATGGCGTTGCATACGTCAGGATGCTCTTTGTACTTCTCGGCCAGTTTCATACCGAAGATGGCATGTGGCAGCTCGGGGTCGGTCTCAGGCACCTTGCCGATGTCGTGGAGCAGACCGGCACGCTTGGCCAGTTTGGGGTTCAAGCCCAGTTCCGAAGCCATGGTGGCAGCCAGGTTGGCTACCTCGCGGCTGTGCTGCAGCAGGTTCTGACCGTAGGACGAACGGTATTTCATGCGGCCCACCATGCGCATCAACTCGTGGTTCATATTGTTGATGCCAAGGTCGATGCAGGTACGCTTACCCACTTCGGCAATCTCCTGCTCAATCTGGCGGCGGGTCTTGGCAACCACCTCCTCGATACGGGCGGGGTGGATGCGGCCGTCGGTCACCAGCTTATGCAGCGACAGGCGGGCAATCTCGCGGCGCACGGGGTCGAAACCGCTGATGATGATGGCGTCGGGCGAGTCGTCGATGATAATTTCAACGCCGGTCAGGCTTTCCAGGGCGCGGATATTGCGGCCCTCGCGTCCAATGATGCGGCCTTTCACCTCCTCGTTCTCGAGGTTGAACACGCTCACCGTGTTCTCGATGGCATTCTCGGTGGCGGTGCGCTGGATGGACTGGATGACAATCTTCTTGGCCTGCTCGTTGGCGGTGATTTTGGCCTCCTCCACAATGTCCATGATATTGCTTGCTGCCTCCGACTTGGCTTCGTCGGTCATCATTTCAATGAGGTGTTGCTTGGCCTCGTCGGCGGTCATGCCGGCAATGTGTTCCAGTTTCTCGATGCTTTCGTTGTACACCTTCTCCACTTCGGCCTGCCGTTTGCGCAATACCTCTATCTGGCCGTTCAGGTTCTCGCTCACTTGTTTCAGCTCGTTGCTCTTCTTCTGCAGGTCTTCAACCTTCTGGTTCAGCGACTGCTCACGTTGTTTCAGCCGCTGTTCTTGCTCGCGGATGGCGCTGTTCTTCTCGTTCACCTGCTTGTCGTGTTCACTCTTCAGTTGCAGAAACTTCTCCTTGGCTTGCAGGATTTTGTCCTTTTTAATCATCTCGCCCTTCTCTTCAGCATCTTTGAGCACTTGTTGGCTCTTGGCCAGCAGACGGTTGCGCAGTGCGTTAGTGGCGAGCCATACGCCCACGCCGCCGCCTACAACGATTCCGATAATGATTCCTATTCCAATCATAGTGTGTAGTTAAGTGTTTTTAGTGGGAACGTCTGTCGCTCGCTGGGTCTTTCAGTTCAATATAGTTTTCAAAAAAACCTGCACCGAATCCTCCGGGAGTTATGGTAAACTCTGAACTATTAGGATTTGAGTGCCGGGTGTCTCAGCCATACAACCTACCCACCCCTGAGCTTACTCGGTTTGTAAATGGTGTTGAGTTTACAAACTGTTTCGGATTCGATGCAGGATATTTCTTAATCGGTGTCGTGGCGTTTGGGCCTCCCTCGGCGGGTGTTCCGTTTCGGGGCCGGCTTCCGCGCCAGCAGCAGTGTTTAATCAACGCTGTCGAGCAGCCGGTTTATTTCGGTGAGCCTGTCCTCCAGTTGGGTGTCCTCAAACCGGTGTGTGGTTTTCAGTTTCAGGAACTGGGTTATCTGGGTCAGCGCCACCATTGCCAACAAATCCTGGCGGTCGTTGTGGGCATACATCTTCGCGTAACTGTTGGCCTGCGAGTCAATCAGTGCCGCCGCTTGGCGCAGGTATTGCTCGTCCTCCGAATTTATTCTCATCCTGTACGGCCTTTCCAGTATCCGTATTGTGGCCGGTAGTTCGCTCATTGTGTTGCCTTTGGTTGTTATTCTTTTTCGACTATTCCGATTTGTTGATTAATGCCAAACTTTTGTCTATGCTTCGTATCAGTTGGTTGATCTTAAGTCTAATCTCTACAGAATCGCCCTTTTGAGTCAGCGTGTTCCCTAATTTTAAATTATTGTTTTGTTCTTTTAAATTATTTATTACTATATTTTGTTTGTCCACTTGCTCTTGCAGCTGCCGACAACGCTCGTTTGCTTCCTCTGCCTCCACACGCAACCGCCGATTCTCACCTATCAGTTTGCGAACCTTCATTTCTATCTCCACTACAATGGCTTCAAAATCAAACATAACCTTTGTCAGTTTATACTACAAAAAGCGGTGCAAAAATACGTTTTTTTTCACATATAGACAAAAAAACTTTACCCACCCCTTTCGTCCTTGCTGCCGCGATTCCCTTTTGTTGAGATGTAATTAACAAATATACAGTGTATTGCCATTTTAACTATTCACATTCGGCGTTTGAAAGAAAAGCCCTGGTCGAGACGTTCCCATTGTCCCTCAATCTGTCCGAGGGGCTTTCCCGCCAGTCTATTTCAGTGCTGCCAATGCACGAATTTACGGCTCACAGTCTTGCCGCTTTTTAGCCTCACCACCGCCACATACACCCCGGTCGCACAATGCTGCATCTCCAATTTGGCCATGCCGTCCGCAAAGCTCTCTGCTGTCGCTACAGTCCTCCCGGCCATGTCCACGGCCGCCGCACTTGTCACCTCGTCCCCCTCGGTGCGTATCAGCAGGTATTCCGGGCGGTACAACAGCCACACCACAAATGCAGCCCTCTGCGCCGCTTGGTTATGCGCGGTGGTCTTGTGCTTCGCTGTGCTGCTTTGTATGCCCTTTATGGTCATCTTCCTTATCCCATACAGCGAGGCGCTTTTCTTCCTCTGCATCAGTGTGGGGCTGTATCCCCCCTTGGGTTTGGGACCTCTGTGTTTCCCCGAAATCGTCACCTCGACAAGGCATACCAGATGCTGGCGGAGGTGATGTGGTTGAGACTGTCGGCTTTGGATATTTCCATTCTGGAGAAAACGATAAGGATGGACCCGTCTGGGCTGGTGTAGGTGAGCAGCTGGTCTTTGTGTTTGTCGAGCTTTTCTTTGTCGAGGTTGCTGCGCAGGGTGTAGCCTATTTTGGCCAGCTGGGCGGCAAGGAGGGTGTCGGCGTTGATGGTGCCGCCGGGATATGGGATGCTCTCGCCTGAGCTGTAACGGTGGTTGAGGAGCATGCGGTTGTAGCTTGTGATGTCAATGTCGCTGTTGCCGCTGGTGTTGTTGAGATAGAAGTTTTGCGTGGCGTATTGCTCTTCGTAGCGGTACCAGTCGTTGTCGATGCGGTAGGCTTGGGCGTGTCGGGCGGTGCGGTCGCTGAGGCGGTCGAGATAGTCGGCGCGGTCGAGGCCGAGCTCGCGCACTAGCACAAGCGTGTCGCCGAGGTCGTGCTCGATATAGCACATGGCCTGGTAGGCGGCGCGGTGCTGCGGTGCATAGAGGGTGTCGGCGGGGTCGGGACGGAAGGCGGCGGTGTCGATGGTGCCCTGGGGGGTGAGGATGTGCGCCTGCGCGGCGTTGGCACGGATGATATGCAGCTGGGTACGGAGGGAGAGTTGTCGGGCAGAGAGGGGTCCGCCCAGAGCCAGTATGAGCACCCCCGCCCCCAGCAGGGCTGTGCACCAGTGCCAAGGCCTGATGCGCAGGAAGGGGGTAAAGAGGCAGTAGAGGGTCATCAGCAGACCGGCGAGGAGGAGATAGCAGCGGTCGAAGGTGAGGCCGTACTGCGACAGGCGGTAGCCTGTGGCCACCCAGAAGAGCACCACCAGCGGCAGGGAGATAAGGCCAAACCAACGGAAGTACCACTTCAGGGGTTGGCGTGAGAGTAGCGGTCGCACGATGTCGATGGCCACCTGTACAGCCACGAAGGCCATGACCATGGTGGCGACGGAGGCTTGGGGCAGGTCCCAACGGAAGAGGATGGTGGCGGCATAGGCGTAGAGTACCACGTTGTAGAGCAGCAAGGCAGGGGTGAGGATGTGGTTGACGGTGATTTCCTCCAGTAGTGTGGCAGCAGGGCGTGCCGTTTGCGACTCGAGACCGATGAAGAAGAGGGGTGCCACAAGCGCAAAACAGAGGATAAGGCAGATGACGTAGAGATGGTTGACAATGTGCGAGCTGTTGCTGAAGAGCGTATCGACGGAGAGGAGGATAAGCATAAGCAGCATTGCAAGCAAAGCGGCGACAGCAAGGGCTATAAGGAGGGAACGCATCATGCTGTAGAAGCGTTGCGAAAAGCGAGTGTTGCTCCATACACCCCGTGCCAGCAGGTAAAGGGCTGGCAACAGGGCGTAGAGGTAGCGGATCTCGACACTGGATGCCCATGCGTCGGGCAGGAATGCGGTAAGGATATAGAGCGGCAGCACGGCCCAATAGGCTGTTGTGCATGCTTTGCTCCTCGTGCGGTGGAACGAGAGGCAGAGGGCCGCCATAGCGGCAAAGGGGGCGTAGGGTGCCGGGAGCATCCAGGCGTGGGACTGGGGGTAGGCCGCAACACAGGCGGCAGCGGAGGCGTGGAGCAGGATGAGCAGCTCTACAGGGTGGCCGATGAGGGCCGTGCGCAGCAGGGCAGCGAAGCGGCTGAAACGCTGACGGAAGTTTGATGTTGTTTTCATTCCTTGACGATTTCAATTCTCAATTTTCACTTTCTCTTGGTACCAGTTGATTTTCTGCGAGGCATACATGGCTACGGCCAGGATGACGAAGATGCCCAGACTGCCTACGAGCAGGGCGTAGCTCTCGAGTTGCATGATGACGTAGATGAAGGTGTAGAGCACCGTGAGCAGCAGGCCGATGAAAAGGGCTGCGCGGGTGTTGCGGAGGAGGGTACGCATGAAGAGGGTGATGAGTCCGATGGTCATGACGGAGACGATAAGGTAGGAGAGGAGGAAGGTGAGGTGCTCGGAGAAGGCCAGCAGGAGGGTGTAGAAGAGCATAAGGGCGATGCCTACAAGGGCGTACTGGACGGGGTGGATGGGCGTTTGACGGCGGATTTCGACAAAGAAGACCACGGCAAAAGTGAGCAGGATGATGAGGTAGGCATATTTGATGCTGCGGGTGGTCTGCTGGTATTGCTCGACAGGAACCTTGAGGTCGACACCGAAGGGCTGTGCCTTCTTCAGCTCGGCATGGCTATTGAGCACTTGTGCAAAGTCGCGGTTGAGGGCCAGCACTTTCCAGTCGGCGGTGAAGCCTTGGTCGGTGACCTCGCGCTGGGCGGGGAGGTAGCGTCCGGTGAAACTGGGTGTGGGACAGTCGGAGGCCAGATGGACTGAGGTAGTGCGGCCAACGGGCAGGAAGTAGAGGTAGTCGGAGCCTTTGAGGGGCACGGTGATGCGGTAGTCGAGGTTGCCGCTGTCGAGGAATGACTGCAGGTCGACACTGCACGAGAGGGCGTCATGGCTGCCGAGATGCAGGGCTTCGGAGGAGAGCTCGGCGGACTGGCCGTCGAGAACGAGGGCGGGATTGTCGGAGAAACCCTTGAAGTCGCTGATGGCAAAGAGGAGCTTGGCCCGGTCGGTGCGGAGGCTCTTCAGCTGTTCGGCTTTGAGCTCTTTGGGCAGAGAGAATCGGCCGGCAAGGGTGAGGGCTGTTTCGTAGACGGTGAAGTCGTAGATGCCGCGTTTCAGGGTACGGGAGTTGATGTTGCCGTCGATGTCGAGGGTCTCGGGCAGGATATAGAGGTTGTTGGCAGCGCTGTCGCCGGGGATGAAGAGCACGGGACCTGTGAGGGTCTGCCCGTTGCCCCATTTCTCGTTTACTTCGAGATTGGCAAGGCCTTCGGTGCTGCTGCGTTCGTTCACCATGTCCATGATGATGGCCTGCGGGATGAGCAGCAAAATGCTGATGATGAGGATGAGCAACAGTTTGATACCGAGTTTGAGACTGCTGCGTGAGTTGTTGTCGGAGAGGATGTTTTTGGGGTTGATGTTTTCCATTGTTTTGTATTTTTAATGTTTTAATTATTTATATCTAAGAGTACTTTGTAAGGCAAAGTATAGAGGGCAAAAAAATTAGGCAGAGGTGTTTTTTATAAACTCTTCGAGAGCCTTGAGGTGTTCCTTGAAGGCTTGGCTGCCGGCCTTAGTGATGGAGAAAGAGGTGTTTGGCTTACGCCCGATGAAGCGTTTCTCGCACTGGATATAGCCCAGCTCCTCGAGGGCGCGGGTGTGGCTGGCCAGGTTGCCGTCGGTCAGCGAGAGGAGCGACTTGAGGGTGGAGAAATCGACGCTCTCGTTCACCATCAGCACCGACATGATGCCAAGTCGCGCTTTGCTTTCGAAAGCCTTGTTGATGCCGTTGAGAGTGGGAATCATGACTTATTGTTTGTTATCAGAGGAACCTGTTTGATTGACAGCGTTATTACCACAGGCGGTTCGCCTGTTTTTGAGGGTGAAGAAGATGCCGAAGATGATGTGCCACAGGCCGAAGCCAAGGAACCAGAAGAGGATGCCATAGCTGACCACGAAGCAGTCGATGATGCCGAGGAGCAGCTGGCCGTAGCCAAGGAGGGCGATGTCGGAGGTGGTGAAGTGGGAGCAGTTGATTAGCGCCAGGCCGTAGAAGACCAGCATGAAAGTGGAGGTAAGACCATAATGTCCCTGCATGAGCAGGGCAAGGCAGACAAGACCGCCCGTCACGGCTGGGACGAAGAAGGCTGTGAGGGAGCGGCGCACGGTGTGGTCGAAGGTGAAACGCTGGTTGACGCGTTTGGTCTTATTATAGGACATGAGGAAGACGGTGCCGAAAGAGACGGCTACTAGCGCAATGGCACAGACGATGGCAAGCCATGTGCGGGACGGGGTGTTGATGAGCAGATTGCCGCACCAGTCTGGCAGCCAGCTGAAGGGTTCGTGCTGACCGAGCAAAATCCATGCTCCGAGGGCGACAATAGAGGCGTAAATTCCGATGACGATGATGGAAACACCACTGATTGTCTGGAACCGTGAGGACTTCTGCATGATGTCCTTAATCTCTCTAAGAGTGTTGATTGCGTCGTTATTATTCATGTCGTTTAAAGAGTACTTTGTGATGCAAAGTTACAAACAATTTTCGAATTGGCAAGTTTTTTTTTGAATAAACAATTATTACGATAATCCTAACTCGGTCATTAGGCCGACAGTTCAACCCAATCCAGCCCTTTCAGGTCGATGCTCTTTTTGTTAGAAAATACGAGCCTTCATGGCTATGTGGTCAACCCGTATTTCTTGGCCCAGTATTGTTTGAGAAAATCCAAGGAGGTGTAGTAATTATGGAGTTTTATGGCCGCGATGGTGAATGCGATGACGAGGAGAATAGAGGCGATGCAGATGATGATTGCCACTTTGGGACGGAATCGTCCCAGCCATACAAAGAAGAGTTTCTTCCAGAGTAGATAAAGGTAGAAAAAGAGTACAGGTAAGAAGAGTATCCATATAAAATAACTCCAGATTGAATCATCGAAAGTTATTATGAGACCAGGTAATAGTATCCACAAACATATGGTTGAAAGTGCAACTAGCACTTTTAGTAGTAGACTGGGTGGTGAATCGAAACTCTTGCCTTCCGGTTCGAAGGAAGATAGTTTCTCATAACCTTTATAGACAAGTTTCCCATATATATAAGGCAGTAGTAATGGCAGGAATAAAATGCTTAAGCACCCTAAGTCTCCATTATCATCGTTAACCCATAAATAGAAAAACACGATAGCGACTATTATCAGCGCGCCGAATCCACCGGCTCCACCGCCGACTTTTGAAAGGATGATGAGCGAGGTTTTCATGATGGCATTGTTTTTTGTTTCACAATGCAAAAATACATAATGAGTGTACCAAAAAGCGGTACACTATGGTAGAAAGTGCTATTCGTCTCTGAATAACCTTTGAATAAAAGAGATGGCACGAACCAATATCCATGTCGCAAAAAGTGAGACCAGACAAGATAATAGTCGGTCGGAGAAAGGGTATCCCTTAATAAAAAGAATAGAAACAGAGAAGCCTATCCCGGCAGCGAGGGTCAGGCAACCACACCCCGTCAAAGGCCAGGAGGATTTAGGGGTGGTTGGTTGTTGATTGTTCATGGTATGATTTACTTGTTTCCAACCTTTTGCAGCTTGATAGCGGCGAAGTATTTCGATGCTCACGATGTAGTGACGAGCAACCATATAAGGAGAGCGAATGAGAGGATGGCGAAAGAAAAACTGGCCAGCAAAGCACGTGCTTTCTTTTTCTGGTTGCTTTTGTAAAGCCGGATGATTTCGCGGACAGGGGAGGACACCACAACAGCAACTGCGACAAAGAAACGCAGCAGAACCGAACCGAAAGCCACGACCACATAATAGACAAACAACATAACAATAATCAACCAAACGATAGTCATACCAATGTAATTGTTTTTAAATAACGCTGAATGCCCGCTAATATTTTGGCATATGGATTAAACTTGCCACTGTCAATGGTCCGGAAATTGGAGACTTGTTTGCTCCTATTGATTTAATCTTCTATGGGTATTAGTTTTACTTGTTTCCAACCTTCATCTGCTTGATAGAGTGGCAGGCTGTCGCGCAGTATTACAACGGTGACGTTTTTGCAATCATTGAGGAAGTGCCAGTGAGGGTTGCTTCCCGTCAGTAGTGGAGGTTTGGGAGCCAGACATACAATCCGCTCCAACGATTTGCAATCCTCGAAGGCACGGAAGTCAAGGCGTTTCAAATTTGCAGGCAGGCATATCTCTTTTAAGGAATGGCACCAGTTGAAAGCCCGATGGCCGATACATTCAATGGAATCCGGCAAAGTCACCTCCTCCAGTTGGCTGAAATTTGCGAAGACATAATCGCCAATTTCTTTCACACCGGTTGCCACGCTGAAAGTCTTGCGAAGACAGTCGGGCACTGCCAATAGTTTTTTCATGTCTTTTGAATAGATGGCCCCATTGACTGATTGCATATAGGGGTTTTCTGGGTCGAGGTTGAAATCCTTCAAGTCATGGCAGTTGTAGAATAGCCACCCGGGGAAACTACGTAGTGTTTTAGGAAGATAGAACTCTTTATATTTTAAAGGTTTGTATAAGCATAGTACATCGTTTGTAATCTCTTCAAGACCATTGTGCAAGTATAAATGTTCTAGCGATTCGCTCCAAACGATATTGGTGACATCCATTTTTTTTACAGAGGCTGGAATATCGACTTCTTTTAAATTATTGCATCCTGAAAAGATTTGGGCTTCCAGAGTGTGGATATTGTTCGGTAGGCGTATGCTTTCTAGATTCGAACTACCGCGGAAACACAGTTCCCCTATTTCGGTTACAGAGTCGGGGATATACACCTCGCGCAGTCCGGAACAATCAAATGCCCAGGCATCTATTTTCATTACGGTGTCGGGTATGTGAATGGTGTCGAGATTGCAGTTATCGAAAGCACTTTTTCCAATCGTTTCAGTCCCTTCGGGGATGTTGTAGTGTTTAGAAGGATAGGCAGGCGGAAAGGCCGCCAATGTTTTGCAGTCCTTGGTGAAAATAACTCCTTCCACGGTGGTGAAATACGGGTTGTCTGGGTCTACCTGGAAAGAAGTGATGCCACATTGGGCAAAGGCCCCCCCACCAATATAATTTACTTTGCGGGGAATAGGGAATGCTGTAAGCTTTCGGCAAAAGGCAAAAGCAAGTGATTCAATCTTTTCCAATGATGCGGGAATGTTGATATTCGATAGTTCTTCGCAGCCGCTGAAGCCATCGATTGTTTTTATCCCATCTGGCAGCACAACGGTTTTGAGTTGGGAGGCATCCTCGAATCCCGAATTATACTTTTCACTGGTATACTCAATTCCTTGAGGGAAAGCGATATATTCCAAAAGTGGATACCAACCCATGTAGGGGAAAGTATTACCCCCAACAAATTGGCTTTCGCTTAAGTCGAGATAACGAAGTCGTGGAGAGTGTTCAATGTCGGATACCCAAATGTCGTCTTCGGGGTCACCTTCATAATCGCCTTCCGAGGTACACATCTCATCTAATACCCTCTCCACGTCATCGCGATTTATGAGGCCGGTCACCTTAAGCGAGAAGATCTTGTAACGCTCGGAGGGAGGGATAAACTTTGCCAGAGTGCCGGCTTTTTCAAGATGAATTGTCTTTTCGTACTGCATATTGTCTTTCTTTTATTTTACGGGCAAGGTGCCCGTGCTCCCGTTGCGGCGGATGCTGATGGTGAGGTGTACCTGGTTCTCGGGGTGGGTGTCGGGGTTGAGACTGTTGATGCGGCAGTCGAAGATGTCTGTCCAACCCATCTCCAGGAAGGCGGCAAACTGCTGGTTGTCGCTGCGTGGGATGAAGCCCAGGAGGTAGTTCTCGCCGTCTTTGTTGTAAATGACCTGCACGGCGTTGGGGTCGTGCGGATTCTGCATGTCGCGCTCCAGACGCAGGGATTGTCCAACACGCAGATAGTCCCATACAAGGTCAGCGTCGTAGTACTTGCGGCCAGCCAGGTGGCAGTCCATGAAAAACGTTTGATGTGCTTTCATCGCTTTAAAGATTTAAGGGTTAATACTACTTTTTGTTTCACGATGCAAAAGTACATGTCCGCTGTACCAAAAAACGGTACACTATAAAGATTTTATAACGCCTCTCGGTGCATATCGCTGATACGCTGTGCAATGCTTTCTGGCGAAATGACCTTCACCCACCGTCCTCGAGAGAGGATATGGGCTAAAAAGTCGCTTGTCGGGCGGAGGAATAATTCAAAATCGACATACTCACCTTTGTCCTCCACCAACTGTTGGGAAGGGTGGAGAGGCAGGTCGCGCAAGGCGTAGCGCTCGTTGCCGAAAGCCCGCAGCACAATGCGCTGGAGCGGGATGCGGTCGTCGGTCATCACGCCGAAATACTCGGAGAAGAAAGCCTCGGCGTCAAAGTCAGGGTCAACAGCAAAGGGCTCGTCGGTGAGGACCAGCGAAGTGATGCGGTCGAACGATAGCGTTATGGGGTACAAGCCACTGGCTTGTCCCTCTCCGGGATACAAGCCCCCGGCTTGTAAGACGGGCTGGGAGCCCGCACCCCCGGGATACAAGCCCCCGGCTTGTAAAACGGGCTGGGAGCCCGTACTCCTGGGATACAAGCCACTGGCTTGTGAAACGGGCTGGAAGCCCGTACCCCGTTCACCAACCCATGGCCATTCATCCAATCCGGCATTGGCAGGGTTGTTCAAGATGTAGTTGATGGTCTTCTGTAGGTGGTTGTCGTCGCGGATATAACGGTCGTAATACTCTTCCATCCAGAATTTCCCAGTGCGCCCAAGGATTCTGTTTGCTTCCTTGGCTGTATAGGAACGCCAGCCGTGCATGATTCTTGAAAGTGACCATCCTTCATTCACTTCAATCAATACATGTACGTGGTTGGGCATGATACACCAGCATATCAGCTGGTATCTCTCACCGTCGAAATGTTTGAGAGTGTCCTGCATAATGGCGGCAATTCGTTCGTCCCGCAGGAAACATTGACCATAGCCAGCGTCTTCGTATTCTGCAATCTTTTGGCGGAGCCGCTGGTACTGGATGCTGTCATAGGAGTCGTCATCTTCGTTGATGTCCAGCTTCAGTTTGATCTCCTCTATCACCTCTTTGGGAAGAGAGTCGTACAGGCGGAAAGTGATGCTCTGGAGAGCCTTGTTCTCACGATGGGGGACGCTATGGAAGCGTCGGTGCCAGTCTTTTATTTCTGGTGTTACGGGCAGGGTGCCCGTATCCCCTTGGGTTACTGATACGGGCAGGGTGCCCGTGCCCCGGTGGGTTGCAGATACGGGCAAGGTGCCCGTACCCCCGTGGGTTATAGATACGGGCAGGGTGCCCGTACCCCCGTGGGGTACAGGCTGGGAGCCTGTGCTCCGGATGGTTCCGACTAGGTACCAGCGGCGGCGGAAGAGCTTGATGCAATAGGGGGCTATTGTCCAGGAGGCATCGGCCGTGGAGCCGTAGCGGCGATAGGTGATGTCGATGAGAACGCCACGTTGCATCGCTTCTACTATCTGTCGTAACAATTCTCCTTCGGTGGGGATGCTTTCTAGCAGGATACGGTCGTGCAGGTTCCGTGCTTCTCCTACGATATTGCTCACTGTCAGCGTGCTGAGCATCCATTGTTGTACGGTGTCAGTGCGAAGAAGGTTGCTGTTGACGATATAGTAGCGGTTGTCGGCGTCGCAGCCGATGGTGATGCCGAAAATCTCCTCCACCTCGTTGCGGTGGCGGTTGAAGGTGGTGCGGCTCAGCGGACGTCCTTCGCTGAGCTCCGTGCGCAGCCAGCGTTCGTTCAGGTCGGCCAGGGTGATGCGCTTGCAGCGCTGGATGGTGTCCACCAGCCACACGTATTGCTTGAAGAGGAAGGATGCTTTCATTTGTTGTATTCGATATTGTTTTCAGCGGCTGTGGGGAGCTGTTCTTCCCCTGTGGTGAAGGGGGAGGGAGCATGCTTATAGCGGGCAAGCATGTTGCTGTTGAGCAGCAGCTCCACCTCGCGCATAGTGTGTTCTATCTGATGAGGGGTCAGCTGGCATTCCCACACCACGATGACCTGCCAGCCGTTCTCCTGCAGCAGTTGGTAGTTCCGCTGGTCGCGCTCCTGGTTGCGCTTGATCTTCGCCACCCAGAACGCGCGGTTAGACTGTGGAATCTTGCAGCAAGCGGAGTTCTCAATCTGTGCAGCACCATAGTCCACAGCCTTTTCACTATTCAATTTTGAATTTTCAATTTCCACGCCGTGTCCGTGCCAGAAGCAGCCGTTCACGAAGATTGCCGTGCGGTAAGGCCGCATCACGATGTCCGGTTTGCCGGGCACGCTCTTCACGTTCAAGCGGTAGCGGTAGCCGTGGTGCCACAGCCAGCGGCGCACCTTCAGCTCGGGTTTCGTGTCCCGGCTGCGGATGTGCGACATGCACCGGTGCCGCTGCTCAGCTGTCATCGTGTCGGTCATGGCTGTAACTGGTCTAATGTAGTGTCTGAGTATGTGCGGTTGATAGGTATGGGAACGAGACGAAAATCGCTATAAAGTTGTCGTACATATTTGAGGTCGAAGGTGATGCGGAGTTTGTCATCTGTGTCGCCTTTGGCTTTGGTGGCAGTATGGATAGCTGTTACCTCGTACAGGTCGCAAATCCCTTTGTCAGGAATATAGGGGGCAAAGAAGTCTATACCACTGAGAGGGATAGTGGTTGGGAAGGTGTCGCCGGAATAGTATTGAGTAGCGGTGCCATTGAGAAATCTATGGTATTGTGGGTTGTCCTCTTTGACCAAACCGACAAGCACACGGCTCTTCACCGTAAGGGAGGTGCCTTTCTGCGGGATAACCTGTTCCACGATTTCCACAGCGTGCTTATTCAGCAGTTCGGAGATGAAACCTTTGAGCAGCTCATGCTGTTTGTCGCCAGGGCGCATGGGGAAGGCTCCGATGTTCACATTCTCATCGCCGATGCTCTTGTATAGGTGTGACTCTTTGTCCATGTGGCCGGGGAAGAGGACGTAGCCTCCGATGATTTCCTTCTTCAACCGTTCATCCGCGTGGCGGCTTTTATAATAGATTGCGTCACGGTAGCGGTGCATCTGGTTGATGGCATCGTCGGGCGGCACATCGGTTTCTCCATCTTTCTCCAGTCTGTATTTGGCATCGAAGAGGTAGGTCAGTTTCATGCCCTGTTGAAGGTCGTTTTTGGTCAGCTGCAGAACAATGTCGGGTTTCTGCGGGACGGTCTTCGATACCAGGTCGCCAATGCCTTTCACGTCATCTTTGTCACTGTGTCTGGGATTGTAGACCAGTTCTGCCAGCGTCACATCGTCTTTCTTGAAAATAATCTTCGAGTGTTCTCCTTTCCCTAAATTATAAGTGAAGATACCACTCATCTCCGTGCGACTGTGCTGCTCGGGTTCGGTGCCGGTCAGTTCTTTGACCACCTTTTCTACCTGGATGAAGCACCATATCTCGTACAGGGTGGCAATGTCCTTGGTCTCCATGCGGTAGAGGCCGTCGTTTAGGCTGAACGACTTCTGGAGGATACAGAAAGTGCGATACACCTTCGAATAGTGTACATCTCTTTGCAACACCAAAGACTCCTGTTTCAACCCTTCATAAGGCCCCACAGTGCGAAAGAAAGGATGGCGCGAAAGGCGGTTCAGCTCATCGCGGGTCTTGGCAATGGATTCTTTTCTTGTGTCAGCCAGATTGCCTTCTTGGCTCAACACGCGCATAGCCAAGGAAGAATAGCGTTTTTGAATGGTCAGCAAGGCGTGTTTCAGGAATCGGTTCTCGGGGGTGTTGAAGGTGTTCTGCTGTTCTGCCACGCGGTATAGTCGGGACTCTTCCTGGCGGTGTTCGGCAAACTCCTGTTCCAATTGGGGCGTAAACTGGCGTATTTGGTCTGCGCGTTTGTATGTCGCGATGGCTTTCAGTCGGTGGCGTGGACGGCTGATTATGTCATGTACGGTATGCAGAAACTGCTCCTGCAGCCCGGAAAAGATATTCCACCAGATGATGTCGTAGCTCTCGCCTTGCCCCTCCTTGATGCTGTGATACGTGCGGCGCAGATAGTCAAGCGACAGCATGCGGTACTCAGCCTCTATGTCCTTCAATATCTCCTTCCAGTCGTTGTGATAGTCCAGCTTGGCCGAGACGACATCGTAAGAGAAGACAAAGCGTTTCTGCACCCCGTCGACCGTATAGCCTATCGGCATGTCGGCACGCCCAATCTCGTTGCCATAGTTAAGGAATCCTGCCAGCAACTGTTTGCTCTCCTTCCACGAGAAGCGGTCGTTGACATCCTTGCGAGGACTGTCGAACCACGCCTTTGTTGTCTTCTTCTTGAAATCCACCCACACGCTGTAGTCCGTCTGCTCGAAAAAGAGGGCATCCTCGTCGGCATTGTCTCTCTCAATCTCCCGTTCTGTATCATCCTGCACTATCATCACATGCTCTACGCCCTCGCTCCAGCGGTAGGGCGATTTCAACCTCTCCCTGCCGAGGATGCGCTCACTCTTGTTCCACATCCGTTGGAACTGGGTACTCTCCACCGTCAGGGTGAAGTCGTCGTGTTCTATGCGCAGAAGGTCCAAAGTTTAAATAGTTTTTAATAATAAAGTTTAGAAGTACTCCACAAAAAGCAAGTTAAACACATTTAATCATGTACCCATAAACGTATTTTGGGATACATGTATGTTGAATATGTACCCGAAATTGACTTTTTGGGTACATATTGAATGGGATATGAACCCGTTTTTGATTTTTTGGGTACATATCCATTATTTATTATAAACCGACTCAATAACATCAACATTTTGTGATTCATTGTCTTGATGGTTCATGAAGAGGTCTATCAGCCTATAATTTATATAGTAATTGGTTCGCCCAATCTTTATCTTCTCCAACAATCCCTCATTTACAATCATATCGAGGTATTTTGTCGCAGTCTTTCGCTGCACCATCATGTCTTTTTCAATGAATTCAATCTTTGTATAGGGATGATAGAAAAGGTTGTTGAGAAGCTCATGTTTATACAGTCGTTTGAATAGAGGACGCAGGCGGTTCTTGTATTCACCCATCAAAAAGGAAATACCTTTAACCAGTCGTATGGTCTCAATGGCAGTTTCCTCTACTCCCTTCAGCATGAAAAGTATCCATTGCTCCCATTCATACGAGTTGTCACCATTGGCATCTCTCACAGCCTGTATTAATCTGTAATATTCAGCTTTGTTGTGGGTAATATATCGGCTTAAATAGAGTATGGGCAAGTCAAGCAAGTCGTTGATGACCAGATACAAGATGGAAATAATACGGCCAGTTCGTCCATTACCATCATAAAATGGATGTATGCTCTCAAACTGATGATGTATGACAGCCATTTTGATGAGTGGATCCACATCATGCATCAGAGGGTCATTGATATATTGTTCGAGGTTATGCATAAG
>ONFR01000001.1 GCA_900317125.1 uncultured Bacteroidales bacterium
TGTATTACACGTATAAATAATACTTGTGATTCGTGAGATACGTGGAGAGAATTGGGAGTTGGGAATTGAGAATTGAGAATTGAGAATTGAGAATTGAGAATTGAGAATTGGGAATTGAGAATTGGGAATTGAGAATTGAGAGTTGAGACTTCCTCAATTCTTCTTTACGCCATTTGAAGGCGGAGGAGCGGGACTAGAGGGGGTTGCGGAAGCGGTAGATTTTGTTGTGGGCAGGGTCGGGGGTGTGGAAACTGATGTATATCCAGTCGCCCTGGATGTCGATGCCTTCAGGTTCGAGTCCGATAGGGTTGAGGTCGATGGTGTGGACTTCGCGGCCGGTGGCGAGGTGGATGATGTGGAGCCAATAGTTGCCTGGGCTGTCGCCATCGGGCAGGTAGGCATAGCCACTTTTAATCTTGCTGCCTTGGGCCACTTTGACGCAATGGATGGGGGTGGAGTGAAGTACATCGGCATCGGTGAGGTGGACTTCGCTGTGCTGCAGTCCCGGAAGACGGAAACGCTTGAGGTACATGGTGCCGCCACGGCGGCCGCCATAGGCATAGAGGTGGTTGCTGTCGGGGTCGAGACACCAGTCCTGGGCAACAGGGAATAGGTCGGTATGGTAGTAGATGCGTTGAAGGATGGTGCTGCCGTGGGGGGTGATGCGGGTGACAAGACATGCCTTGTCGCCATAACAACTGGAGATGTAGAGTAGGGGAAGAAGGTCGCCATAGGATCGGAGGCGGGAGAAGGAGGCGTTGTTGCAGTGGGTGTTGTTGCCTTCAAGTTGAAAAGTGGCAAGGGCTTGTTGCTGACAGAGGTCGAGGAGGGTGCATTGCCCGCCGTGGCGCAGCATCACGGCATAATGCTTATGCAGAGCCAGTCCCTGGGCGCTGCCACGAAGGTTGACGGGTTGGGTGAACCATTGGGAAAGAGACTCCATCACAGGCTGTTGGGCTGTGATGAGCATGGGAAAGAGCAACAGGGCTGCTGTGAGCGGTAGACGCTTAATAGGGCAGACGGAGGATTAAAAGGTGTAGTTGAATCCGACTCTTATCCAGTTGCGCTCGGAGAACAGTGATGAACCCGCAATGCCGAATCCTATCTGTCGAGTGGTGGCGGTGAGGTCAGTGGTGGTGACGCGGGAAAGAACACGCGGGGTAGTGGTGTAGTCATATTCCTCGACGACGGTGGTCTTGCTGTAGACCGATTTGTCGAAGGAGAAGGCAATGACGTCGAGATAGAGGTCGATGCAGCACTTGGGAGAGAGCTGCCAGCTGAGACCGGGAGTAATCTTGGCTCCGATGGACACGGTGGATTCGGGAATGGTGTAGGAGGTGTCGATGGTGTGGTGCATCTCGAGGCGGTACCAGTCGAGGAACTCGTGGCGGTGGGAGTAGTTGGTCTTGCTGTAGTAGGCATTGAGTTCGGCGAAGAAGGCGAGGTCGCCCATCTGGATGAGTTCGTAGCGCAGGTAGGGAGAAACGGAGAAGGCCGTCTGGTATTGCGAGTAGTTGGCGACGAGGCTGTCGTGAGGAGGTTTGACTCGGACTGCCTCAATAGTGGGGTGGCGACGTGTGAACTCTTCGACGGAGAAGTTGCCAGTGATGCGGGAGTAGGCAAACATGCCGGCGATGCCGAATTGGAGCTTGCCCATCTGGTATCCGAATTTGAGGCCAATGGAGGCGGAGATGGGTTTGTCGAACTTGTGGCTGCCAGTATCGGTGATGACAGTGTCGAGACCTGTGACGGGGCTAGGACCTGTGTAAACCGATTCGAAGGCTGAAGAGCCACGAGAGAAGGCTCCGCCTAACTGGGCACTGACAACGAACTGGGCGTTGGCCAGATGGGCAAGGAGGAGCACGGAGATGGTGAGGAGTATCTTTTTCATAATCTATGAGGTCTTAGAAAGTGAGATAGAAACCTGCACGCACCCAGTTGTTGATGCCTTGTTCGGTAAGGAGCGGGGTGCCGGTGACTCCACCTTTGATGTCGGTAGTCTTGGTGGTGGTGGTGGTAGCGGTGTAATGGACGCCCTGAAGCTCACCCATACCGCTGACATCGAATGAGTATTTGAGGTCGACGCGAGAGGATTTGGTCTGTGTGTATGCGAGGGAGAGGAAGTCGAGATAAAGCTCGAAACCGCAGTTTTTGTTCAGTTGCCAAGTGAGACCGGGAAGAATGCGGGCACCAAGCGTTGTGGCGGTGCGGGGCATGGGGACTGCGAAGGTGTCCAAACTGATGTTGAGTGCAGGGTTGGTAATGAGGTAGTTGTATACATGCGCCTCGTCAATGACAGGAGCCAGGGTGGCAGTGTAGAAGAGGTTCAGTTCGACAAAGAGCGCCACATCGCCGGCAGTGAGGACATCGTAGCGGAAATAGGGGGCTACGGTGTAGGAGGCGTAGTGGGAGTTCATGGTGCCGTTGGAGGCCCAACGGTCGGGGAATTGTGAACTGAGCATGGGGATGATGGTCGGGTCGAGGGGTTGGTTCTGGAAGCTATAGGAGGAGTAGGATCCAGAGATACCTGCCTGGGCTTTGCCGAATTTGTAACCAAGCTTGAGGCCGGCACTGTAGTTGACGGTGGTGGGAGGGTAGATGACTGTGTCGTTTTCGCTGCTTGTAGCGACAGAGACTTGGGTGTGGATGCTGGTGTCGCCAGAGAACTTGCCGCCACTGATGTTGGCGCTAATAATAAACTGTGCGTTGGCTGTAAAGGCGAAAGCCGCGAGGGCTAAAGCGAGAAATATCCGTTTCATTTATAATGTATTAATGTTTCAAAATGAATTATCTTTGCATGTTCGGACTATGTTTTTTGACATAGTTTTGAACATGCAAAGATACGACTTTTTTTTAAAATACAAAAAAAGTTTTCAGAAGACTACCTTCGAGGCGAGGATGCCGCCTTCCACTTTGCGGACTAGGGTGCCGTCGGGCTGGAAGGTATAGAGGTCGGCATTGGCGTTGTATGGGCTGTTGCAGATGTAGAGGTTGCCCGAGGCAGGGTCGATGTTGATGCCGTAGGCGTAGTGGAGGTCGGCAGCATGTTGCTGCAGGATGGGTGTGGCTTGGAGCGTGGCGAGGTCGACTTTGTAGAATACGGCTGCGGGGCGTCCCTGGGCGTCGTAGGTGGTTTGATAGAGGTAGAGTGTGTTGTCTGCTATGTCGAAACTGGTGGCAGGGACTGACAGCGGCTGTTGACGGCCGTTGGAGGGGTCGACAATGAGGGTTTGGGCGGGTGAATTGCCGTAATCGCCGGCACAGGCGACAATGAAACGGTGGTTGTCGATGGCCTTGATTCTGCCTGGGTTCTTGGCGACGGTGATTTTACGGGTCTCGGAGAAGGCGTTGATGTCGACAACGGACACGGTACTGTCGAATACGGAGGTGCCATTGGCATCGTATTGCCAGCAGTTGCAGACGTAGAGGGTGTCGCCGATGATGCAGAGTTGTTCGGGCTGCATGCCACTGAGGGGGCAGGAGGCTTCGATGGCGAGGGTGGCGGTGTCGATACGGACAATGGTTTTGTCGTAGCAGGAGACGTATACCTTGCCGTTGTGGGATGCGAGGTAGCGTGGGCCACGTGTCCCCATGTCAATCTGTTTGAGGCTTTTCCCGGTTGCAGGGTTGATTACCTCGATAGTGTTGGATGTATGCACGGAGGCATAGAGCTTTCCGCCGTAATGGATGAGGTCTTGGGCAAGGTCGCCGATACCACGGCCGTTGTTGTTGCGGAACCAGTTGATTTCGACTTTGTCGCTGTTTAGGTCGAGGAGGCTGACGCCGGCATCGTTTCCGCCCCAGGAGCCTTCGTTGAGCAGGTAGGCGGGTGCAGTCGAGGTTGAAGGAGTGTCGGGAACGGGTTCCTTTTTACATGCTGCAAAAAGTGCTGCAGCAAGCAAAAACATTGTGATGATGTTGTTCTTCATGATGAATATTGTTTGATGTTAGATAATCCATGTCAAGCCAAAACGGTAGTTGCGTCCCATCATGGGGTAGCTTTTGACCACTTCGTATTGTACATTGAAGAGGTTGAGCACTTGCAGTTTTGCCTTAAGGCCGGTGTTTCCGATGTCGAAAGAGCGGCTGATGGTGATGCCTTGGTCGGTGTAGCCGGCCACACGGTAGTCGGGGGTGTTTTGCTGTTTGGCGTAGCGTGGGCCCACAAGCATGAGCGAAAGCCCGATGTCGACCCAAGGGGTGGAGGCGGTGAGCGTGGCGTTGCCGCTGTGGCGCGGGGTGTAGGGAATCTGGTGGCCGTAGAACTTGCTGAGGGGGTCGGTGCGGTCGACGGCATGCTGGAAGGAGTAGCCGAGACTGATGTCGATGCGTGTGCGCGGGAAGGCGTAATTTTGTATGGTGGCATTGGCCGTAAGGTCGAGTCCGGTCACCTCCACTTTGCCGAGGTTCATCATGGACCATAGATACATGCTTTGCATGGGTACGGCAATGATTTTGTCGTTCACTTGGTTGTAGTAGAAGTCGGCAGTGGCTGTGTAGGCGGCAGCCACTTTGGCGAGAGGGATGGTGTGGCTGCGGTAAGTGGCTCCGATATTGTGTTGCAGGGCTTTCTCCGGGCGGAGTTGGTGCCCCACGGTGTAGTAGTAGAGTTCGTTGAAATTGGGGACACGGTAGTTCTCCTTGAAGAAATAGCGGAAAGTGAGTTGGTCGATGGAGTAGGTAAGGCCAAGATAGGGAGAGAGCCGTTTGTAGGGGGAAGAGGAGACGGTGGGCTCGTAGTCGTGAATCCAGGTGCCGAGGAGGTTGGCATCGGCACGAAGGTCGCCTCTCAGCCAGGCGAGATGTGCTTTGTATTCAACAGATAGCGCTCCCAGGGCAGAGAGTCGTTGAACATCGTTGTGTTGGGCAAGGTTGCTGAGCAGGTGGTTGGCCGACTGGTCGGCGGAGAGGCTAACGGAGAGGTGCTCGTTGTGGTAGCGCAGGGTTTGCGAGAGGTACCCCTCTTGCTGTCGATATAGGTTGCGGAGGGTGCCAATGGAATGGACGGCTGTGTCGACATAGATGTCCTCGGAATGCTGGTACTTACCCAACAGCTGCAGGTCCCAGTTCTGGCCTGTGTGGCGGAAACGTGTTTGTGTGAAAAAGAGTTGCTCTTCGCTATGTTCCGACCCCCTTACCGAGTAGTAGATGACGGGTCCCGGCAGGGCATGGTAGCCATTCATGTAGTGGGCTTTGACATGTAGACGGTTGCGGCTGTTGATGCGGAAGAAGTAGTTCAGGTCGGCGGTGCCGATATGGATATGGGAGTTCGTTCGCCGCTCGCGCGAGCAGCTGTCGGTGCGTCCCGGTGTGTAATAAAGGGTGAAGGGGTAGTCGCCTTTGGATTGGAGGTAGTTGCCCCAGAACGAGAGGGACATGCGCTGCCCAATCCGTTGCTCGTAGGAGAGCGTAGGCGACAGCAGGCCGTAGGAGCCCCCTTCCGCACCCAGGCGCAAGTTGAACGGCCGTGCGCCGAACTCGGGTTCGTGGGTTTCCATGTTGATGATGCTCCCGGCGGCATAGGCCTTTGCGGAGTTGAGCGTGTTGTCCATCTGGCCGTTGGCGAGCGAGATGTAGCTGCTGTTTCCAAGCATGTAGCGTCCCAGGTCGACCTGTCCGTTTTGGCAATCGGTGACAGCCACGCCATCGATAGTGAGCGTGCTGAACTGGCTGCCAAGGCCGCGGGCCGAGACGGTCTTGATGCCACCGATGCCACCGTAGTCTTTGAGCGATACACCCACCATGCGACGCAGCACGTCGCTGAGTTGTGCGTCGCCCAGTTGCTCCATCTTCTCCGAGGGGGTCACCTGGGTGGGCGTTTGGGCTTTGAAAGATTCAGGGCGGCTGTTGGTCTGTATTACAGTGATTACAGGCAAGGTAACGGCTCGCCTCGTAGTGTCCTGCGCGGCGACAGCTGAGCTGCAGCAGAGGTAGAGTAATACCAGTATTATATAGCGTTGTTTCATTTGTAATTTACAAACCTATCCTCGAGGTTGGCTAAATTATGGCTTGGCAGGTCTTCTGACTTGTCTTGCGGGTTTCGGGCCTTCCCATGCTGCAGGGCAGCACAGTGACACATGGGTGGAAACTCCGTCATAACAGACTTACAGCAGCGGGACTGTTGCCGACTCTCACGGCATTCCCTTTTCACGCCTTGATGGCGACCAAACCGGATGCAAAAATACAAAGAATATTTGAATCAGCCAATACCAAATTGCTAACCCGGCTCATTTATAGCAAGGTAAAATGTCAAAAAGTGACGCTGTGTACGTCACTTTTATGGCGAAAAAGTCAAGCCAATAGCATTTTTACAAGTCTGAACACTATCTCTGCTTGTTTGGTATTGTAAAACGCTTTAGCTCATAAATATATGAGCCTGCCATCGGGTTGGACGGCACGGACAACCATATCGATAAAATCGGTCATTAGGAAACCGAAAACTCCGTAGGAGTATCATTTGGAGGGGTATGACGTTGGCTATTAAGTGAAAACTCCTACGGAGTACCTGCCGAATCGTGCAAAGTATGGGGAATATCCCTGCCCCGTAGGGGCTTTCGTTTAATAGCATATCATGTTTATATACAGACATATTCTCCGTAGGAGATTTCGAATAGATATATCCTAATGACCGATTTGGGTTAAATAGTCCGAAGGACTGAAAGATAACAGGCGTGGGCGCAAGCCCCCGTACTTATGGGCGATAAAACAAAGCCCTGAAGGGGCGACAGACAGTCGGCAACATGCGGTGTGTCACCCCTTCAGGGTTCGCTTTTACTACAATTTGTACAGGGGTTAAACCCCTGTCTGTGTTCTGTCGTCCCCGTTGGGGACTTTTCAGACACCCTTGCCGAGACCATATACATCTCGAACTTTAATGATCATGATTGTTGATTTCCTTGACTATATTTCGGCATCGGTGTAGATGTCTTCATCCAGGAGCCAGTCAACCTTGAGCAGAAACTTGTACTTTATGAAATACTGATGTTCACCATAATGATAGCCGGAGTGGTACAGGATGGCGTCATGATATTCGCGCAACCAGCTGGTATGGGTGTGGTCGTACCAGCAGAAGCTGCCGTCATGAATGGGTGTTTGGATGCCATGCTGGCTGAACATGGACCTAAAGAAGGACAGGCGGTCGCTGAAGATGTCGGCATACATCAGTGCCTTCTGCTCTGCCGGGCAGTATTTCGAGGTACGGATGGCACGGGTCTTTTGATCGATTTTCACTACCACATAAGTGCCAGTGCGGCCGATTTCTTGCGTCTGATACGTTGCTTGATAGATGTTATTGGTGAATGCACACCAGATGCCGGGACGGTCGCACTCTTGGGCGCGGATACAGATGAAGTAGAGGCTCTTGTCGCCCTCCTGCAGATAGGTGGTTATCTCTTTCGGGGTCATGCGAACGATGTCGCCCACCTGGTATTTGGGGCCAGTGAATCTATGTGGCCAGGCGTCATCGTCTCGGTCGAGAAAAGTGATGCGGGAGAAATGCTTGACGGAGGTGCCGGCGGACAAGGTCACCTCTGCGATATGATTTTCCTCGGTCCCAGGGCGGAAATACACTGTGCCCTGGGCAGCGCCACCCTCGTCGGTCAACAGCGCATCGATGGCATAGCCCTCCTGTTTCAACTGCACGTCGGGAGCCAACCATTCGTGGAAACGCTCCACAGCCTCATCTATGGAATCAACTCCCACATAGATATGTAGCGTGTCGGCTACATCGAGACGTGAACCCACATTGAATTGTACGGCATTGCCGAGGGAGTCGACTTCGACAATGGCGCTTTGGAAAAAGGCCAAATCGTTGTAGTCCATAATCTCCAAGCGGTTCGGTGCCATCGACGAAATGTTCTCCTTTTCGCTGCAACCCATGGCAAAGAGTGCCAGCAGGGCCATCAAAATGTACTTGTTTGTCTTCATGTCTTCAAAAAAATTAGTCATTTCCGAGTGCAAAAATACACAAATAAATTGATATGGCGAAACTATTATTACCTTGTGCAGAAAATATTGTAACCCAGTGGATACATTTTCCCAACAGGCATCAATATTCCACACGATTGTCAATTAGTTGACCGCAAAGATGAAAGCCACGCCCCCCAGAATAGTAGTAGCGTATTATTTCAACTGTAACGCTGTAACGCCCGAAGTCCGGGCTGACATTAACCCGCTGTGGCATTATAATCACCCCCGATACAGGGTTAAACACGAATTGCCATGTAATGGCCATAAATACATGACAATTAATGATAATTCGTGTAAAAAAATCACCATGAATTCTCATTGCTATGCAATGATTTGTTTGAATAATTATTGGAGGTCATCTATATCGACAAAAAGAGCCCATCAATGGTCTAACTTAACCAAAATACTTGCTATATCAAATATTATTCGTATCTTTGCAATCGCTTTCAAAAGGAAGAAAGCGGTAAGCAAGAAAAGCATTACGATACTGTCCTGTTATCGAAATACGCCAAATTTCAAGAAGGAGGACGGAGCATTTATGCTTTCGCTTGATGTGTATGCTATGGGCTCACGCCTCGTGCATATCCTCAGGCGTGAGATATGTTCCATAGACCCCGTTCCTTCAAAGGTGATTGGCGTTACCTCGATAACAACGGACATGAGTACATAACCTCATGCCTTTTCTTATTGTTAATAGTAAACTTTCCGTTGGAGGATCGGGCAAAAAAATAACAATGAACTATAGTACAACTATAATATTCACCGCGATTGTAGTAATTGTATGTTTAATCTGTGTAGCATACGTTAAGGCCAAGAAGGACAACGGGGATTTGGAGAAAAAGAAACGTTGGATTGAGCAACTACCATCCTTGGTCTCAACTATAGGTGTATTGGGTACATTCCTTGGTATCACAATAGGACTTATTGGATTTAATACGAAAGATATTGCGGGGAGTATTCCAATTTTGTTAGGTGGACTTAGTACGGCATTCTTCACGTCGCTTGCAGGCATGATAGGCTCCCTCATATTATCAAAACAGGTGAACAGCTATTATGACGAAATAGAAAAAGGGGTGTCTGATGCCACTACAGCAGCATCGATGGTTGTTAAGTCAATTGAAAGCCTTATTTCGGAACAGAAAAATCAAATGCAAAATCAAAGCAGTTTCTATTTCAATGTATCAGCGAGAATCAACAATATTGAAAGTGTTATTTTGGACATAAAAACGAATCAAGCGGATAAAGAACAAATCGATGAATTGCAAAAACAAGTCGAGGAGACTCAATCTCTGTTGAAGAGAGGAATTGTCGAACAGATAATACCAAGTCTTAAAAATGCTCAGGCAGATACTGAAAAGGTTGCAATGATAGTCCCCTATGTTCACCAACTAAATAGAAATATTGGTGAATTATTGGACATAGGTAATGCTATACCATCGCAGATGGATGAAGTATCAGAGAAAGTTACCAAACTCACAGACAAACTACATAGTGAAGTTGTGGAGATAGAAGATGCTATGGACAAGACAAACAACCTCTTAGAATTGAAGTTTCACGAGTTTACAGAATTGTTGAAAAAGAGCAACACTGAAGCCTTGGTAGAAGTTATGAAAAAGGTTACAGAGGAGTTCCAAAAGCAAATGGGTGAACTAATTAATAAACTTGTCCAGGAGAACTTCGACCAACTCAATAAGAGTGTTGAACAATTAAATACTTGGCAGGTTGAAAACAAAGATATGATTGCCTCACTGACCAAGCAATACAAGCAGATGGCGGATAACTTTGATGCCACTTCGACCACCCTTACAAAGGTTGGTGGAGACACCAAACTATTAGTTAGTGATGGTGGAAAACTGAGGCAAATTATAGAAGCACTTAATAAGGTACTCATTGAAGATACCAAGTTCATCGAAGTCTCATCGAAACTCGCCGAAACCGCAGATTTGACCAAAGATAATATGCAGAAGTTTGATGAATCAACTAAGTCTCTAAATGATTGGGTCCGCAAGCAGAGAAACTTCGTCGATGGAGTCACCTTGCTTATCAACAAACTTGATGAGATAAACAAGATTAATGATTACAGTGAAGAGTTCTGGAAAGAGACTAAGAAGGGTTTAAATGAGGCTATTGGAACGATTCGCAGTAGCATTAATGCTCTAAATAATGAAATTGGTGAACTTGACGAACATTTCTACCAGAGACTAAATGCTACATTATCTGAATTAGATACTTGTATGCAAGCAATGATACAGGAAAGGAGGTAATGTATGGCAAAGTCAAATGTTTGGATGTCTGTTTCAGACCTAATGACAGGTTTAATGATTATTTTCCTGTTCGTTGCCGTGTCATATATGGTAAAGGTACAGGACAATCAATCAGTTCTAACGGACTATGTAGATACAAAAAGGAACCTTCACGACAAATTGGTAAATGAGTTCAAGGGCGATACACTAAAATGGCAGATGTCTATCGGCAAGGACTTGACGATGAAATTTGAAAATCCGACCGTTCTGTTTTCTCAGGGTGAATGGGACTTGACACCTCAGTTTAAAGACATTTTGGAGGAGTTTTTGCCTCGTTATTTTGATATATTACTGAACGATAGTTTATGTGATAAAATTCAAGAAATACGTATTGAAGGGCATACTGATACAGTCCCATATCCTAGGTTAGACCCAGACCCCTACATAGCAAATATCATTCTTTCACAACGAAGGGCTTTGAGTGTAGTAAAATATTTCAGGGAATTACCCTCCTTCCAACGATACACAGAGAAACAGCAAAGGAAAATTGAGTTTTGGCTTACCGCAAACGGTTTTTCTTACGGAAAGACATTAGACGATGATGGAAAATATGCTATGATTACTAATAAAGCCATTAACTTGGATTTGTCCAGAAGAGTTGAAATACGCATAGTAACTAGTGGAGATGAATTATTAGAAAACTTTGTGGAAAAGAATGAGAAAGGGCTATTCAAATGAGCGAAACACCGATATACGATTTTAATAAATTGAAATCAGCATTAACGAATCTGGGTTTTACAATAGGAGAGGCTGAGCCATATCGCCCACTTGATGTTGCAGATGTCAATTTGTCCAACGGTAAAAGTAGCGATGTTGAGATTACAGACGAGGGGATATTTTATGTTAACCCTGACAGTGGTGATAGACACCAAGTTTTTTTATATATGAGAAACTACAATATGGCCGATTGGGGGAAACCTCGATACCATATCACTAACTGCACAACCCTACAAGAGCTTGGGACTAAAAGATACCGAAGAGCAAATACTGGTACGGTAAGGGTATTCGATACAAGCCAACAAAGGGATGTTGAGGTTTCTGGATTACCACTTTGTAAAAATTGTCTAAGATTGTTAAGGGCAGCCCATAATTTACATTATGCATCAGATATGACTTCTGATGAGTTTGAACAAATATTACGAGCAGCGGGCGAAGAAAAAGCGGATATAGAAGAAAACGATACCGACTTGGAAGGCTACATTTGGAAATGGCAAAAGATTTCACAGGCATATAGAACAAAGAAGAATTATACATGTGAGATATGCGGTTTCTGTCCCGAAAACAGAATGGATAGGCAATATATACACGTACACCATAAGGACGGTAGAAAAACCAATAACAAAGAAAGCAATCTTCAATGTCTCTGTATCGCATGCCATTCAAAAGTCAATCAGTCTCATCAAGAAAACTTCTCGAAAGGAGCAAACAAGATTATGCTAGAATCTTTCAAGAAGAAATACCCCCAAGCTGGACGATAAGATTCTATCAACCTGTCGGGAGAAGATTGAACCCTGTCTTTCCTGATTTTGGTTGACAGTTTTTTGCTTTTTCCTGATGCGGTTGTCACTCGTCGTACTGGAGAAGTTGACAATTTCCTGACATTGTTGACAGTATTCCTGAAAAGGTTGACAACTGCATGGTGTCTTTTCCTGATTTTGGTTGACAATATTCCTGAAGCTGCCCCAGACTCGATAACGAAATGTTATTGAGTTTATCCTCTTCATCCACATGGTCGGACAAAAATCATACTATCAATGGAATACCCCAACGCCGTCGCCCATTTCGAGGAAAGAATCAAGCCTCTCAACCCGCTCTCGTTGATAATCACGACATTAGAGCCCACCATATTAGAGTATAACGTTTCGTTACACTGTTGGATACCAGTAAGTTGTACAACCGGATTATTCGCCTTGCCTCATGGTCGGCCAAAGCCTTGCTAACAATGGAATACCCCAACACCGTCCCCAGCTTCGACCCCGAGATTCAAGCCATACAAGCTGCTCTCGCTGATAACCATGATGTTAGTCTTGCTTGCTCAGGGGGTCCAATTTAGACCCCCTTTGAGTATCAGCAAGTTGCACCAGCAATTATAAATTCATGGTCATTACATGATAATTCATATTATGATTTGAACACGAATTGCCATCAATTGCCATTAATTTATGGTTATTACATGATAATTCATGTTATGATTTGAACACAAATTGCCATTAATTGCCATTGATTTTTGTCGCGGTAATGCTCTTTTTTGAACACGAATTGCCATCTGATTGTCGTTAATTCATGGTTATTACATGATAATTCATGTTATGATTTGAACGCGAATTGCCATCAACTGCCATTAATTAATGGTTTTATGCTCTCGTTTTGAACACTAATTGCCTTCAACTGCCATTAGTAATGCTCTTTTGGGGACACAAATTACCATCTGGAAAATAGAAAATTGAGAATTGAAAATTGGTCAAATCCGATGATTAATATTGAATACAAATCGATTATAAGGAAACCGAAAACTCCTACGGAGTATAAATGGGGAGGGATATGACGTTGGCTATTAAGCGAGAACTCCTACGGAGTACCTGCCGAATCGTGCAATGCATGGGGAATATCCCTGCCCCGTAGGGGCTTTCGTTTAATAGCATACCAAGTTGATTGATTGGATATTTCTCCATCGGAGATTTCGAATAGGTATATTCCAATGACCGATTTGGGTTGAAACACAAATAGCCATCTGGAGAATTGAAAATTGATAATTGGTCAATTCCGATGATTAATAATAAACAGGAATTTCTATCTGATTGTCATTATTTTATGGTCATTACACAGCTATTTGTGTCAATTAATCAATAATGATTATCTCGGCAATGGAATCGAGTTTCGGCCTCTTCGGGGTTGTTGAGAGCGGGGGGGGGATGTATTGTTTTGTCTTACGCTGTTCTGTTACAGGTTGTTGCATGGCTATGGCTGGCTCGACCGACCGTTACAGCGTTACAAGCGTTACAGCGTTACAGTGCCGTGAGGATACCCCCTCACCCTCGAAAAAATAAATTATACTATATATTTATATATATAAATATATATAAATATATAGTATAAAATTTCTTTTACCTATTGGGTCATGTATTTTGTACTGTAACGCTGTAACGGTGTAACGCCTTGAAGTCGGGGCTGACGATAACCCGCCGTGGGTGGCAATGCTGAAGGTGTCCGGCTTGTTGCTTGCCAGGGGAGGCTATCGCCTCAGATATGGGGGGCGAGATGGTTTGTGAAATTTTTTTTCGGGTTTATTCGTAGACCGCAACGCAAGTGTCGTATCTTTGCATCGTGATTGAGTCGGGACGCACTTCGCGGAAACGCATGGGTTTCTTCGCTGTATCTCCAGTGTAACTCCACCGAATCTCCACCGATGCTTCGCTCAGACGCCATTTCCCGGGGCGGCGTTTGATAGAAGAAAGGCACGGGGCTCGGCTCGGTCACAGCGTTGCAGAAGCAACAAGAGTTCTTTGACATTTTGTGTTTTGGTTTGACTGCGCCGATGGGCAATCGGAGGGACGGGCTGACGGGCAGTTTTATTTTGGGGGTGTCACAATAAAATAGGGTCGGGGCCGTTACAAAGTATCCGTATCTGAAATGCGGAAGAAGTGATTTATGGCTAAAAACGCAGAGAACGATTCCCCCCTGATGAGGCAGCATGCAGAGATGAAACGCAAGTTTCCGGATGCGATGCTGTTGTTCCGTGTGGGTGATTTCTACGAGACTTTTGGAGAGGATGCCCGCAAGGCGTCGCAGATATTGGGGATAACCCTTACACGCAAAGCCAGCGGCGGTGGCGGCTATACCGATTTGGCGGGCATTCCATACCATGCGGTGGACCAATATCTGCCAAGGTTGGTGAGGGCGGGGCTGCGTGTGGCCATCTGCGAGCAGCTGGAAGACCCCAAGACGGTGAAGGGGCTGGTGAAACGCGGCATCACCGAGCTGGTCACTCCCGGCGTGTCGTACAACGACATGGTGCTGGACGTGAAAGAGAACAATTTCCTTTGCGGCCTGCATCTCGGGGACAAGATTCACGGCATATCGTTCCTCGATGTCTCTACTGGCGAGTTCTATGTGGCACAGGGCGACATCGCCTATATCGACAAGCTGATGCAGAACTTCCACCCGTCGGAGGTGGTGCTGCAGCGTAAAAAACTGCACTGGTTTCTGGACCATTTCACCGAGAAATACTACACCAACACGTTTGACGACTGGGTTTTCACAGCAGACTTTGCCAACGAGCTGCTGATGAAACAATTCGGCACCACCTCGCTGAAAGGTTTCGGTGTAGAGGAACTGACCGAAGGTGTCATTGCCGCAGGGGCGGCGCTCTATTACCTGCAGGACACCCAGCACGACCGGACGCAGCATATATGCCGAATCAACCGTATCGAAGAGGACCGGTATGTGTGGCTGGACAAGTTCACGGTGCGCAATCTTGAGCTGGTCTATTCCCCTCACGAGAATGCCCGCACCCTGCTCGACGTGCTGGACCAGGCCGTCACCCCCATGGGCTCCCGCCTCTTGCGCAGATGGATTGTGATGCCACTGAAGGAACGCTCGGCCATTGAAGAACGTCTCCATGTTGTGGACGTCCTTGTGCGCAACAGGGAGCTGGCCACACGTTTGCTGCCCCAGATTCAGGCTGTGGGCGACTTGGAACGCCTTATCTCGAAGGTGTCGGTGGGACGTATCAATCCCCGCGAGTTGCAGCAGCTGAGGCGCTCGCTCGGCGCCATCGCCCAGATACAGCAGTTGTGCCAACAGGTGGGCGACGAGTCGTTCAAACGGATGTCGGAACAGCTCAATCCCTGCCAGAACATCTCCGAGCGTATCGGCCGAGAGATTCAAGAAGAGCCGCCGGTGAAACTGGACAAGGGTGGCGTCATCAACAACGGGGTGAATGCCGAACTCGACGAGCTGCGTTCGATGGCAGGCACGGGGAAGGAGTATCTCATGTCCATCCAGCAACGCGAGAGCGAGCGCACGGGAATCCCGTCGCTGAAAGTCGGTTTCAACAATATCTTCGGTTATTATCTCGAGGTGACCAACACCCACAAGGACAAGGTCCCGCCCGAATGGACACGCAAGCAAACCCTTACCAATGCCGAACGTTACATTACTCCCGAACTGAAGGAATACGAAGAGAAGATACTCGGGGCGGAGGAGCGCATCCTGGTGCTTGAGGCCCAACTCTACGAGCAACTGCTGCAGGCTTTGATGGCCTATCTCGAGCCCATCCAATACGACGCCCAGATTATTGCAAGGCTGGATTGTCTGCAGTGTTTTGCCGAGGTGGCGCTAGCCAACAACTACTGCCGTCCGGAGGTCAACGACGACACAACCATCGAAATAAAAGAAGGACGGCATCCCGTCATCGAGACCCAGCTGCCGCTTGGCGAGCAGTATGTGAGCAACAACGTACTCCTCAACAACGATACGCAGCAGATCATCATCATCACAGGCCCCAACATGTCGGGTAAATCGGCCCTGTTGAGGCAGACCGCCCTGATAGTGCTCATGGCCCAGATGGGTTGCTACTGCCCCGCCCAGGAGGCAAAGATCGGCATTGTGGACAAAATCTTCACCCGGGTGGGAGCATCGGACAATATCTCCTCCGGCGAGTCCACTTTCATGGTTGAGATGAACGAGACCGCCAGCATCCTCAACAACGTCTCGGACCGCAGCCTGGTGCTGCTGGATGAGATAGGCCGTGGCACCTCCACTTACGACGGCATCTCTATTGCTTGGGCCATCACCGAATATCTGCACAATTATCCCAAGGCACGCGCCAAGGTCATGTTCGCCACCCACTACCACGAACTGATTGAGATGGCCGACCAGTACGAGCGTATCCAGAACTACCATATCTCTGTACGCGAGGTGGCCAACAAGGTTATCTTTATGCGCAAACTGGAACCGGGCGGCAGCGAGCACAGCTTTGGTATCCATGTGGCCCGGATGGCGGGCATGCCGGCACAGGTGCTGAAACGTGCCAACAGCATGTTGGAACTGCTGGAATCGAAAAACGAGAAGATATCCGACCAGCACCCCAAGGGCGTCAAACCGAAGAAAAAGGTAGTAGAGGAAAAGCCCGGAGCAGGCTATCAGCTCAGCTTTATCCAACTGGACGACCCAACCCTGTTGGAAATCCGCGACAAACTGCTGGATATCGATATTGATTCCCTCACCCCCCTCGAGGCACTGTTGAAGCTGAACGAGATTAAGAAACTTGTGGCGAAGAAGTGACATCGAGTAAAGTGAGTCGAGAAAGAGGTGATTGGTTTCCCCATCGCAGGGCGTCTTCACCCACCTTTTCGGACAGCCCTCTCAATAGGATAATTTAGCATCCAAAAACGTGTAAAAAAGATGTGTCGATTTATGTGAAAAATGGCCTCCAACTGGGTGGGAAAAGCGAGTTTTGCGGCACAGGATAGAAGGTGTGTTTGAAAAAATAGCTAGTGAAAATGAGAGTGTTGTAACTTTTCTTCAAAAAAAGTTTTGCTGAATGGAAAAAAGTTCGTACTTTTGCACCCGCTTTTGAAGGCAGAGAGGCACTTGAAATAGTGACAAACAGAACGCGGAAATAGCTCAGTTGGTAGAGCACGACCTTGCCAAGGTCGGGGTCGCGAGTTCGAGTCTCGTTTTCCGCTCAAAGAAGTGTAATAATTGGTTGTAAGCGGAAATAGCTCAGTTGGTAGAGCACGACCTTGCCAAGGTCGGGGTCGCGAGTTCGAGTCTCGTTTTCCGCTCCAGAGGTCACCAAACCTAACTAGTCATTCTGGTAACTCATAGAGTAGTTAGAGCGCTCTGGTGGTGGAATGGTAGACACGAGGGACTTAAAATCCCTTGCCCGCAAGGGCGTGTGGGTTCAAGTCCCACCCGGAGTACAAAAAAGAAGAGTAATTTGAAATAGTAATAAGCCAAAAGCACCGAGTAGACATTACTCGTAGCTCGAAGCATATAAGTTGTCTTGGTAGCTCAGTTGGTAGAGCAATTGACTCTTAATCAATGGGTCCAGGGTTCGAGTCCCTGCCAGGACACTACTGCGGGGTGTAGCGCAGTTGGCGCCACGTTCGGGACGTGGAGGCCGGAAGTTCGAGTCTTCTCACCCCGACCAAAACTCTTCCCCGTGCGGGAGAGACCGCTTTCCAAACATTTTACATCAACACCGCAATGCCACTTTAGCTCAGTTGGTAGAGCAACGCATTCGTAATGCGTAGGTCTGCGGTTCGAGTCCGCAAAGTGGCTCAGCGTCATGTGACGTCAATTTAGTAATAATCATTAATATTAAAGTACAAACATGGTAAATCGTTACGAAACCGTTTTCATTGTAACTCCCGTTTTGTCTGAAGAACAGATGAAGGAAACGGTAGAGAAGTACACCAACTTCTTAAAAGACCATGGTGCAGAAATCATCTACACCAACAATTGGGGTATGCGCAAGCTGGCTTATCCCATCCGCAAAAAGAACACCGGATTCTATTACCTCATTGAGTTCGAGGCTGAGGGCAGCGTCATCGCCGACCTCGAGGTGGCTTACAAACGCGACGAGCGTCTGCTCCGCTTCCTCACCGTCTCTCTCGACAAGTATGCTATCGCCTACAACGAGAAGAAACGCAACGCCAAGAAGGCTGTTGAGGAACCCGCCGAGGAGGCAAACAATTAAAATTAGTGTAAGCGAGAATAAGAATTATCCCCGCAACATTTTAAATTATTAGAATCATGGCTAACGAAACCGAAATTAAATATCTCACCCCGATTGCCGTCGAAACCCAGCGCAAGAAATACTGCCGTTTCAAAAAACTCGGCATCAAATATATTGACTATAAAGATGCTGACTTCCTGCTGAAGTTTGTCAATGAGCAGGGCAAGATTCTGCCCCGTCGCATCACCGGTACTTCCAACAAGTATCAGAAGAAAGTGTCCAAGGCTATCAAGCGTGCCCGCCATCTGGCCCTGCTGCCCTATGTAGCCGATTGTTTAAAATAATAATAGGAGGAAGAATAGAATGGAAATTATACTTTTGCAAGATGTGACCAACCTCGGTTACAAGGACGATATCGTCAAAGTTAAAAACGGATACGCCAACAACTATCTTCTCCCCAACGGCATGGCTATCATCGCCACCCCGTCCAACCGCAAGGTTCACGCCGAGAATCTCCGCCAGCGTGCTTTCAAAGAGGAGAAACTCCGCAATGATGCCGAAACCCTCAAGGCTGCTGTCAACGAGAAGAGCGTCCGCCTTGTCGCCAAGGTCGGTGAGAACGGCCACCTTTTCGGCTCCATCACCAGCGACCAGATTGCTGAGGCCCTGAAGGAACAGCACAACTACGACATCGACCGCAAGAAGATTGTTGTGGACGGTGCAAAACTCAAAGAGGTCGGCACTTTCCCCGCTCAGATTAACATCTACAAGGACATCAAAGCCCAGATCACTGTCGAGGTCGTCGCTGAATAATATCAGCAATGATGATACCCTAAGCCGCTCCAAACGAGCGGCTTTTTTTTGTCTAATTTGTGGGAGAAAAGAAAGACAAGCCAATGTTGACTCGTCTTTCTATGTAACATGGGAGCAGTGCTTTACTTGCACTTGGTCTCCTGAACCATACCTCCAACCGTTTGAGAGGCGTTGAGTTTTGAGCAGTTGGTGGATTCCTTCTTTTTTAGAGCCATTCCGCCGACAAGAACAGAGTCTCTTTGGCGGAAAATTCTGCTCCTTTATTTCGATTAGAGCCCTTTTATGGGAGAAAAGTGGCACAAGAAAAAAAATCAAGATTACTGTATGTATATTACAATCAGCATAATCGGAGATAAGTCTTTGATGTAAATAACTGTTATGGAACAGCCTTTCTGTTGAAGAAAAAAGCAAGGCAAGCCAACGGCTTGCCTTGCTTTTTTCTCAATAGGGCTATCGCCTAATTGCATTTGGTCTCTTGCACCATACCTTCAACGGTCTGGGTAACATTTAGTTTGGCGCAGTTTGTGGCTTCCATAGTAACAGTTTGAACAACTGCACCGTTCATAGTGGTTGTGCAGGTGCATTTTTTCTTGCAGCTGCCAAGGCAAAATACTACTGCAACGATAGCGAGAACTGTAATAACTTTCTTCATGATTCTGTATTTTGGTGGGTTCTATTTATTAACTTTCAGGTCATCCAAACAGACAGAACCCATTAATCTGCCAGACAACCGTTGTTTAACATTCAGTTTACGAATGCAAAGATACGACTTTTTTTTCATTTGACAATATGTTATTTGTCATATTTTTTTGATGTGTATAGGTAACAACTTGATATTGTGTCTATTGTATTGCAATTAAATTAAGTTGGTATTTCTTAATCTGCTATAGTCTGCACATAATAATAGACAAGGTCTGTCAGTGTAATGTTGGCTTTTTCCTCACAATTCCCATTCTACGGGACATCAGGTCTCCCATTGTTTATACCATGAATCGCTGATATGGCATAAACAGACCTGAAAAAAGAGAGATTGATTGAAAAGTCGGCCTAGACCGATTTGGGATTATAGCACGTGACATCGCCATACAGAAACGGTGTGCAGTGGCTGGGCAGACTGTGTCTCTGCAACAGTGAAAGCAGAACGATCGTTATACGCGAGGAGACAGAGGTCAGGTCGTGAGGATGGAGATGGCTTGCGCGGCATCCTTTGCGGTGAGACCGTAATCGGGGTTGGTATTGATGAGATAGGGCCGCTGCTCAGGCAGGAAGTCGAGTGCGTCGTCGAGGATGACATATCGACAAGTGTCGGGGTCGGACTGGGTATTGGAGTAGAGCCATTGGTTTATCTCCATTCCACGGTTGAACAAGTAGCCGGCCATGACGATGGGGGTTACATCCAGCAGTGTGCCAGGCATGTTGCGGCATGTCCATAGCGCCTGAAGGGTGCTGATCCCTTTGTATTTCCATGAGGATGTCACAACGATGCTTGCATCGGTTGCGTCGATAATGACGCGCAAGTTGGCTACTGCCTCGGGGTCGAAATAGGGGCCAAGGTCATCCTTGAGGGGCTGGTGTTTTTCGAGGAGGGTTTGTCGGTGCTGCTGTGTGCAGATTACCCCGTCGAAGTCGAGGAAGATGTATCTTTGCATAGATTTTCGATGGAGGAGCATATTGCGGCACAGGGTGTGTGTTGAGTCCCTGCGCCGCAGGTGTGATGTCCTGTTGTCAGTTTTTCTTGCGCGATGTTGTGCTCCGCGACTTGCCTTTTGTGCTGTCCGCTTTCTTTCTTTTGGCCTTCGGGGCGGACTTTTTGGGTTCGGCCATTGGTGAAGAGGCCTTCTTGCTTCGACCGCGACGGTCTTTTGCTGTCTTGCCGCTGGGGATGTCGTAGGTCTCGTCTACCAACTCGAAATCAATCAGCTTCTTCATCATGTCGACACCTCTCACACGGATGGTGACGGGGTCGCCCAGTTTGTAGCATTTGCCGTGACGGCGTCCGATTACCTGATAGTTGTCTTCGTCAAGCATGAAGTAGTCGCCTTGCAGGGAGCCGATAGGAATCATGCCTTCGCATTTGTTGCCTTCGATTTCGGCATAGATGCCCCATTTGCTGACACCCGAGATGAGTGCCGGGAATTCCTGTCCCAGTTTGTCGCTGAGGAATTCGGCCTGTTTGTATTTCACGCTGGCACGTTCGGCGTCGGCGGCTTGTTTCTCCATACGCGAGCAGTGCTTGCAGTATTCTTCATATTCGTCAGCGCTGACGGAAGTTCCGCCGTGCAGGTAGCGTTCCAGCAGGCGGTGGACCATCAGGTCGGGGTATCGGCGGATGGGCGAGGTGAAGTGGGTGTAGAAGGCGAATCCCAATCCGTAGTGGCCGATGTTCTGGGTGCTGTAGTAGGCTTTGGCCATCGTGCGGATGGCGATATTGTCGATCATGTATTCTTCCCCTCGTCCGGCAATAGTGTCGAAGAGGTCGTTGTAGCTGTGGGCAAGGGCTTGGCGTGAGCCCACTTTGATTTTGAATCCCAGTTTGGCTACGAATTCCACAAAGGTGTTCAGTTTTTCGGGGTTGGGCTCGTCGTGTACTCGGTAGACGAAGGTCTTTGCGGGGGTCGGCTTGGAATCCTTTGTTTTCCCTTTCTTGGTCATGCCCACATGCTCGGCCACTTGCTTGTTGGCCAGCAGCATGAATTCCTCGATGAGCCAGTTGGCCTCTTTCGACTCTTTGATGTATACACCGATGGGCTTGGCGTTTTCGTCCAGATGGAATTTCACCTCTTGGCTTTCGAAGTTGATGGCGCCTTCGCGGTAACGCTCTTCGCGCATGATGGTTGCCAGTTTGTGCAGCATCAGTATGGCGTTGCCGGTAGGTTCCTCGCCGGCTTTCACGCTGTCGGTGTCGATGATTTCCTGGGCTTCCTCATAGTTGTAGCGGCGGTCGCTGTTGATGACGGATTTGCCCATCCATACTTTCTTCACTTTGGCTTCGGCGGTCATCTCCATCACGACACTGAAACAGAGTTTGTCTTCGTGCGGGCGCAGGGAGCAGACACCGTTGCAGAGCTTCTCGGGGAGCATGGGGATGGTGCGGTCGACAAGGTAGACGCTGGTGCCGCGGGTGTAGGCTTCGCGGTCGATGGCGGTGCCGGGTTTAACATAGTGGGATACATCGGCGATGTGTACGCCCACCTCCATGTTGCCGTTGGGCAGTGTGCGGAAGGAGAGGGCATCGTCGTAGTCCTTGGCATCTTCGGGGTCGATGGTGAAGGTGGTGACGGAGCGGAAGTCCTTACGGCCTTCATAATCCTTCTCGGTAGGAGGGAGGATGTGCTCGGCCTCTTTCTCGGCCTGTGGGGGGAAGTCGAGCGGGAAGTCGTATTCGGCGAGGATGGACTGCATCTCCACGTTGTTGTCGCCCGGGCGGCCGAGCCGTTTGATGACGCGTCCCACGGGGTTGTTCATGCGCTCTGGCCAGTCGGTCATCTCCACCAGGACTTTCTCGCCGTCGGTGGCACCGGCCAGTTCGTTGAGAGGGATGAAGATGTCCACAACCATCGAACGGCTGTCGCTCACCAAGAATGCAAAGCGGTCCTGCCGTTGAATGATTCCGACGAAACGGGTGCGGGCGCGATGGAGTATTTCTACTACCTGGCCTTCGGGTTTGTGCATCTTGCGTTGCGGGAACATCAGCACTTTCACGGTGTCGCCGTGCAGGGCGTGGCGGGTGTTGTTCGGGGTGATGAGGACATCCTCGAGACCTTCGTCTTGGGGTATGACGTATGCTTTGCCGGTCTGCTTCATGTCGATGGTGCCGACAATATAGTTTTTCGGCAGCAGGTCGTCGTTGATGTTCTTGGGGTTGATTTTGAATTTGCCGCGAGCGTTGTCGTCCTCAACCAGTATTTTGTCCTCAGCCAGTTCCTGCATGGTGGCAAGAACCAACTGGCGGCTGCCCTTGTCGTGGGCGCCGAGGCGCGAGGCTATCTGTTTGTGGTTGAATGTGTCGAAGGGGTTGTTGGCAAATATCTTTAGTATCTGTTTTGCGTAGATTTCGTTCATGTTGTAACGGGTGTGAAAATAAGGTTATTTTTTCGTGGGGGAAGGGATAAAGGCTTCTTGGATGAAACCGCAGCGAATCAGCAAGGCATTGTTGTCCGGGTCGCGCCCCATGAAGTTGCGGAACAGCACAGAGGGGTGTTCGGTGCCCCCTTTCGACAGAATCTCGTGACGGAATGCCTCGGCGGTTGCTTTGTTGAAGATGCCTTCCCGTTTGAATTTAGAGAAGATGTCGGCGTCAAGCACTTCGGCCCATTTGTAGCCGTAGTACCCCGAAGCATAGCCACCGGCAAAGATGTGGGTGAAGGCTGTGCTGGTGCAGGTGCCTTTCACGATGGGCTGCAGTTCCTTCATACGTGAGTGCTCGTATTCGTCTATGCGTCCCTCGATGGGCTCTTGCAGTGTGTGGAATGCAAGGTCAATCCATCCCAGGTTCAGCTGACGGACGCAAAGCCATCCGGCCAGGTATTTCTCGGCAGCCTTGATTTTGCGTATGTAATCGCCGGGGATGGTGTCGTTGGTAAGATAGTGGCGGGCGAAGGTGTTGAGGAACTCGGGTTCGTAGCACCAGTTTTCCATCACCTGTGAAGGCATTTCGACAAAATCGCGCTTCACGCTGGTGCCGCTGAGACTGGGGTAGGTGCAATCGGTGAGAAGGCAGTGCATCGCGTGTCCGAACTCGTGCATAAAGGTCTCCATCTCGTCGAAACTCAGCAGCGAAGGTTTGTCTCCCACGGGTTTGGAGAAGTTGCATACCACCTGCACCAATGGTCTAATCTGTTTGCCTCCAATATTGCTCTGCTCGCGGAATGTGGTCTTCCAGGCACCACTGCGCTTGCTGGCTCTCGGGTGCATGTCCAGATAGAGCACACCCATGAAACGGTTGCCGTCCATCACCTCGTAAACCTTCACGTCGGGGTGGTAGACCTCGATGTTGTTGGTTTCGCGGAAAGTGATTCCATACAGGCGGCCGTACAGGTCGAAGATGCCCTGCCGCACTTTCTCCATCTGCAGGTAGGGACGCAGCAGCTCCGCGTCGAAGTCATACTTCTGCTGCTTCAGCTTCTCGCTGTAGTAGCTGAAGTCCCAGCGTTGCAGTGGAAGCGTGGCACCGAGCTTTTGTGCAAAGTCCGATACCTCGGCAAGGTCTTTTTTGGCAAAAGGCATGGCCTGACTGTAGAGGTCGGTAAGGAATTTGGCCAGCTTTTCGGGGGTGTCGCACATGCGGTCGCTCAGCACATACTCGCAGTAATTCTCATAGCCCAGCATCTTGGCTTGTTGGTAGCGTAGATGGGTCATCTCGCGAATCACCTCGTTGTTGTCGTTCTCGTTGCCCCGGTTGCCGCGACTGTTGTAAGCACGCCACATCTGCTCGCGCAGTTCGCGGTTGTCGGCATAGGTGATAAAAGGACCGTATGACGGGTATGCAAGCGTGAATACCCATCCCTCCATACCGCGCTCCTGAGCCTCGGCCCGTGCGGCGGCCACCACATTCTCCGGCAGACCGGACAAGTCCTCGTTTTTGGTTATATGGAGGATGTAATTATTGTTGTCCGCCAGCACATTCCGGTTCATCTGCTGCGACAGTTGCGATAGGCGTTCGCTGTTGCGGGCATAGGTCTTCCTATCTTTGCCTTTCAGGTTTACGCCGTTGCGCACAAAACCCTTGTAGGTCTTCTCCAGCAAAGTGCGCTGCTCGGTGGTGAGGGCGAGCTTGTCGCGCTGGTCGTAGATGGTTTTAACCCGTTCGAACAGTTTAGGATTCATGTCCACGCTGTTGGAGAAACGCGTCAGTTCAGGGGTTAGCTCCATCACGATGTTCTGCAACTCGGTGTTGGTGTTGCACTCGTTCATGTTGAACATCACATTGCAGATCCGGTCGAGCCGTTCGCTGGCCGTCTGCAGGGCGACGATAGTGTTCTCAAACGTTGGAGCCTCCTTTTGTCGGATAATGCGTTTGATGTTGCCCTCGGCCTCCTTGATGGCTTCCTTCACGGCAGGAGCATAGTGCTCGTTGCGAATCTTGCTGAACGGCGGTGTCTGATGGGGAGTGTTCCACTCTTGCAGCAACGGGTTGGCGCTCTGCCCCGCGGCAGGCTGTGCAATGGCGACGATGGTCATAATCAAGATGTATTTGGCAGTATTCTTCATTTTTTTTAGATTTATTATGATTCTTTCGTTGACAATAGTGCAATAAAAATGCGAATGTTTCGTTTTAACATAACGCAAAAAAATAAAATTATTGCATAGAATAGAAAATTAAATTGGAATAAACACAACAAAACACATTAATGCCATGAAGAAAATTATATCGGTATTATCTCTCGCCATGGTTGCCATGGTTTTTGCAGCTTGCAACACCCACCAAGCCGAGTTGGACGCTGCCATCAAGACAAACGACTCGCTCTCCTTGATTATCCAGAACAAGGATACTGAACTCGATTCGCTCTTTGCCACCCTCAATCAGATTGAAGAGAATCTGGCTGCTGTCAACTCTCGCTACAATACTGTTCAGGAACTGCGCCGCGCCAATATGGAAGGCCAGCCTAACGTCAAGAGCCAGATCAGTGCCCAGATTAAGGACATTGAGAACCTGATGGCCGCCAACCGCCAGAAGATTGCCAGCCTCCAGGCAAAGATCAATACCGAGACCAAAGAGGGCGCACGCCTTCAGGAACTGGTCTCCCGTCAGGAAGAGCGTATCGCCCAGCAGGAGTCGCAGATTGCCCAGCTCCTCACCGAACTGGAGAACAACAAGGTCATCATCAAGAAACTCAACCAGGATGTCACCGACCTGACCGCCTCCAACGAGCAGAAAGAGCAGTACATCAAACAGCAGACCGCCGAAGCCAACCGTGCCTACTATGTGGTTGGCAACTACTCCGACCTCAACGAGGCTGGTATCGTAAGCAAGGCCGGTGGTTTCATTGGTATCGGCCGTCGCCAGGGTACCAACAGCGATATGCCCCTCGACCGTTTCACTCAGATTGACCGCACCAAGGTCACCACTATCCCCATCAACATGAAGCGCGCTCTTGTGGTCTCCAAGCACCCCGAGAACAGCTATGAGCTGGTGATGGACGAGAATGACGATAAGGTGGTCTCCTACCTCCGCATCCTCAATCCCGCCAAGTTCTGGGAGCAGACCCGTTTCTTGGTCATCTCTACCAAGTAAAGGACACGGATAACCTAATTTATTAACCTAAAGGAGACAGGGTAATGCCCTGCCTCCTTTTTGTTTTTCTCTGCAAACGAAGAGTGGGTGGTGCGGCCAATCTGCTCGAAACTAATACTAATATGGCATAAACCTTAACGGCCGATTTGGGATAAACCAGACAACAGTCATACTGGTTGTTTTAGGAATGCAGTGAGGAGTGTGTGCGGTTAGCGGGCGGTCTCGAGGGCTTTTTGCATGGCTCGGATTTGGTCGCGATATTTGGCAGCGGACATGAAGTCCATTTCTTTGGCGGCTATCTGCATCTTGCGTTGGGCTTCTCGAATCTCTTTGCGCAGTTGAGCTTGGGTCTTGTTGCACCACTGCAGGTCGTCTTCCTGTGCAGTATTCGAGGTCTCCTCGGCGGCAAACGGTACGGGTGTGTCGGGCAAGGGCTGCTGTTGTGTGCGGGAGGTTCGTTGCTGATGGCTTCCACCGTGGGCCGGGGTGTTAAGTGCGTATGGCGAGGCAGCGATGTTGGGGATATTGGGGCCTTCAGGTGCCTTCTCTTCGTAATGCTCTTCGGCGGCACGCTCGATGACGCTGGTGGTGCCGATGATGGCTTCGGTGTTCTTCACAATCTGGCGGGGCACGATGCCATGTTCCAAGTTGTATCGTATCTGTTTCTCACGGTGACGGTTGGTCTCGTCTATGGCACGTTGCATGCTTCCGGTAATCGTGTCGCCGTAGAGGATGGCCTTGCTGTGAACATTGCGGGCGGCACGGCCGATGGTCTGGATAAGGGCACGGTCACTGCGCAGGAAGCCCTCCTTGTCGGCATCGAGGATGGCCACAAGTGACACCTCGGGCAGGTCGAGTCCCTCACGCAGCAAGTTGACACCCACAAGCACATCGAACACTCCCATGCGCAAGTCACGCATGATTTCCACGCGTTCGAGGGTGTCCACATCGCTATGGATGTATTTACTGCGGATGCCGAGATTGAGGAGGTAGGCGGTCATCTCCTCGGCCATGCGTTTGGTGAGCGTGGTGACCAGAACGCGCTCGTGTTTGTATACGGTCTTTTCTATCTCGTCCAGTAGGTCGTCCACCTGACTGACGGCGGGACGCACTTCCACCACAGGGTCCAGAAGGCCTGTGGGGCGGATAATCTGCTCCACCACCACGCCTTCGGCTTCGCTGAGTTCGTATTTTGCAGGGGTGGCGCTGATGTAGATGGTCTGTCCGGTGATGGAGTAGAACTCATCGTATGTAAGGGGACGGTTGTCGAGTGCCGAGGGAAGCCGGAATCCGTATTCGACAAGGGAGGTCTTTCGACTGCGGTCGCCGCCGTACATGGCGCCGATTTGGGGTACAGTCACATGGCTCTCGTCAATCACGAGGAGGAAGTCGTCGGGGAAATAGTCGATAAGGCAGAACGGGCGGCTACCTTCTGAGCGGCCGTCGAAGTAGCGGGAGTAGTTCTCTATGCCGCTGCAGTAGCCCAGCTCCTGTATCATCTCAAGGTCGTAGTTGACCCGCTCCTCAAGCCGTTTGGCCTCGAGGGGTTTGTCGATGGAATAGAAATAGTCGCGGCGTTCAAACATGTCCGACTGTATCTGCCGTAAGGCATCGGCCATGTTGTCTTTCGAGGTGAGGAAGTTGCTGGCAGGGTAGATGGTGGCTTCGGTGAAGGTCTCTATCTTGTGGCCGCTGATGGGGTCGAAGCTCTCTATGCTCTCAATCTCGTCGTCCCAGAAACTGATGCGGAAACAGAAATCGGCAAAGGAGGGGAAGATGTCCACCGTGTCGCCCTTGACGCGGAAACGGCCGTTGGTGAACTCTATCTCGTTGCGAACGTATTGCCCGTCCAGCAGTTGCATAAGGAGGTTGTCACGGGTGATGCGCTGGCCTACTTTGATGCTTACAGTGCCGCGCTTGAACTCATCGGGGTTGCCGATGCCGTAGATGCAGCTCACCGAACTGACCACGATGACGTCGCGCCGTCCGCTGAGCAGGGCCGAGGAGGCACGCAGGCGGAGTTTGTCGAGGTCGTCGTTGATGGCCAGGTCTTTTTCGATATAAGTGTTGGTGGCGGCAATGTAAGCCTCGGGCTGATAGTAGTCGTAGTAGGAGACGAAGTATTCGACAGCGTTGTTGGGGAAGAACTGCTTGAACTCGCCGTAGAGCTGGGCGGCGAGGGTCTTGTTATGGCTGAGCACCAGCGTGGGACGCTGCAGCTGGGCGATGACGTTGGCCACCGTAAAGGTCTTGCCGCTGCCGGTAACACCTTGCAGCACTTGCGCACGTTGACCGCTGCGTACACCTTCCACCAGCTGGCGGATGGCTTCGGGCTGGTCGCCCATGGGGGCAAAGTCGGATTTTAATTCAAAGTCCATGATTGGGGAGTGGGATTAGTGGTTGTAGTGCATTGATGGCGTTGATGCCGTCGAGGGCCGAAGAGACGATACCGCCTGCATATCCAGCCCCTTCGCCGCAGGGATAAAGACGGCGCAGTTGTGGATGCTGCATGGTCTCGTCGCGCGGGATGCGTACCGGCGACGAGGTACGGCTTTCCACTGCCAGCACACTCGCCTGCGCAGTGTAGAATCCGTGCATCTTGCGGTCGAACAGCTGTAGTCCTTGCTGTAGGCAGCGGACCACGAAAGGCGGCAGCAACTGGTGTATCGGGCAGTCCACCGTGGGACCGAGGTAGTTGCTCTTGTTGTTGCGCTGACTGGGGCGGCTTTGACAGAAGTCGGTGAGCCGTTGGATGGGGGCCGAAATCGTGTTGCCGGCTGCTTGATAGACGGCTTGCTCCACCTCCTGCTGGAAACGGAGCAATGCCAGTGCTCCCTCGTTGGCATATTGGGGTACATCCTCAAGCCCCACGGTGACGGCGATGCCGCTGTTGGCATAGGGCGAGTTGCGTTTCGAGTTGCTCATGCCGTTTACCACCTGCTGCCCTTCTGCGGTGGCGGCAGGCACAATCACCCCTCCCGGACACATGCAGAACGAGAACACCCCGTGGCCTTCTACCTGTGTGGTGAGGCTATAGGCCGCCGGAGGCAGGAAACGAATGGCTGGCGAACGGTGGTATTGTATCTCGTTAATGAGGCTTTGCGGGTGTTCCACCCTCACGCCGAGGGCAAACGGTTTGGCCTCCAGCATCCATCCCTGGTCGGCAAACAGACGGTATATGTCGCGGGCCGAGTGGCCGGTGGCAAGGATTACCGCGTTGCCGCTGTATATGTTGTCGGCCGTGTCCCGCACACCTTTTACAATTAATTGCGCTCCTTCGCGTTTCACAATCAGGTCTGACACACAGGTGGAGAAATGGTATTCGCCCCCGTGGTCTTCGATGGTGCGACGCATGTTGGCGATGATACCGCTCAGCTTGTCCGTACCGATATGGGCGTGGGCGTCGATGGCTATAGCGGGGTCGGCACCGTGTTCAATAAAGCGTTGCAGCACATAGTCGATATTTCCACGCTTGGTGCTGCGCGTGTACAGCTTCCCGTCGGAGTAGGTACCCGCTCCCCCTTCGCCGAAGCACCAGTTGCTCTCAGGGTTCACCTGTCGCGTCCGTCCTAACTGGGCGATATCAAGTCGGCGTTGCTCCACCGGCTGCCCCCGTTCTATGATGATGGGTTTCAGCCCCACCTCAAGGGCACGCAAGGCGGCAAAAAGTCCCGCCGGACCGGCACCCACTATGATGACCGCCGCTTTCGTGTGGCAGTCTTGGTAGTGGCCGCGATAGTCGCGTGGGGTGTAGTCCTCGTTGCAATACACCTCCACGGTGGTGTGGTAGCGGATACCGCGTCGCGAGTCGAGACTGCGTCGCAGCACTTCCACATGCTTTACATCGCCGGTCTGCAGGCCTGCTTTGCGGGCCACAGCCTGCAGCATCATGGCAGGAGTGAAGTATTCCTCGGGGCTGAGGTCGATGTCGAGTGTCTTTCTCATAAGCCCCCCTCGAAAGTGAACGAGAGCATAAAGGTGCGCGACAATAGGCTGTTTGTCGACTGGGTATAGTAGTCGTCGTCCATCACCTTCAGGTCTATCAATCCGAAAGCCATCTTGAGCTCAATGGCAAACTTCACATAGCGCAGGAAGAAATCAAACCCGACGCCTGCCGTGTACCGTAGGTCTATCGCGTTCAGTCTGATAATGCTCTCGTCGTTGTTATTCTTGTTTTTCCGCAGCGAAGCGAAGTCGAACCCCCAGCTGGCTCCGGCAGTCAGGTAGGGACGGAAGTTGGTGTACCGCTTGGCACGGAACTTCAGCTCTATGGGGATTTCTCCGTAAACCGACTCCACGGTGCGCCGCAAGTCGTATTTCCAGTGGGTGGATGTGTAGGCCTCCGACCAGCTGTAGGCCATATCCCTGCTTATCAGTGTTATGCCGGGCAGGAGGCGGAGGTTGAGATTGTCGTTCAGACGCAAGTCGCCAATCACGTTGATGTGAAATCCGGGGCTGTAATACGATGTCACGCCCTGTATGGTCTGTCTCAGCGTGTCGTTTTCCGAGAAGCGAAGGTCAAATTTCGACTGGGTATAGCCCACCTGTATACCCCAGTGCAGCAACCTGTTGTCAAACGACCCCAGAAATGCAGCCCGCGTCTGCCCCTGCATCGCGCAAGGCAGGCACAGCATCACTAACGCATACAAAAGAATCTTCCTTCTCAAGGCACTCGTATTAGGTTGTCAATTCACTTGTTTCAATTCTCCGACATCTCACCCCTCAGCGACACGCCCAGGCACTTGCGCACGTGGTCGAGGTCGTCGGGGTAAGTCCCCAGCAGGTACATCATCTTGGTCACGGCAGCCTCCAGCGTGATGTCTTTGCCGCCGATGATGCCGATGCGGTTCATCTCGCAGCTGGCTTCGTACTGGCACATCACCACCGAGCCCGCCTTGCACTGTGTCACGTTCAACACAATCACGCCGCGCTGCAGTGCATCCTCCATCGCCTCGATAAACCACGGCTCGGTAGGAGCGTTGCCGCTGCCGAAGGTCTCCACAATCACGCCGTGCAACCCTTCGGCACCCAGTATGGCTTTCACCACCTCCGGGGTGATGCCCGGGAAGAGCTTCAGCACTGCAATGTTGCGGTCGAACCGTTTTCTCACCTCCAGCGGTTTCTCCCCCTTGGGAAGGAACAGGTGGGGTTTGAAACTGAAGTTGATGCCTGCTTTGGCCAGCGATGGGTAATTGAAACTCATGAATGCGTCGAAATTCTCTGCGCTCACCTTGGTACTGCGGTTGCCACGATACAAGTGGTTTTCGAAGAACAGGCACACCTCGGGGATGAACGCCTCGCGGCACGAGGCCAGTTCAAGGGCACAGATGATGTTCTCGCGCCCGTCGGTACGCAGCACGCCCATTGGCAGCTGGCTGCCTGTCAGGATAATCGGCTTCGACAGATTCTTGAACATGAAGCTCAACGCCGATGCCGTATAGGCCATTGTGTCCGTGCCGTGCAGCACCACAAAGCCGTCATAGTCGTCGTACCGCTTCTCAATAATCTCTGCTATGTCCACCCAGAAATCGGGTTTCATGTTCGACGAGTCGATGATGCGTTCCATCTGATAAGTGTCGACGGTATAGGGGCATTTGCGCAGTTCGGGGAGCAAATCATAGATGTGTTCCATCGGGAAAGGCCTCAGCGAGCCCCTCTCGTCCTGCACCATGCCGATGGTGCCACCGGTGTAAACTATTAATACTCTGTTCTTCATAGTACCTTCCATTATTTCTTGGCACGCGCCGCGAAATCAGTTGCCCTCATTCTTGCGGCTGCCCGCTTTGTTCATAACGCAGAATCTTTTCTTTTATTGTGTCAGGAATTATCGCTCCACGGTGTGTGCTGCGGCTGTATCCCGCCATCACGGTGCGGCAGCTGGCATAAGCCTCTCCGGTGGTGTCGTCTACCACCTGCTGGCGCACGGCCAGACTTTTGTTGCCGAAGTGGTCCACCGAGGTGGTCACATGCACGTGGTCGTGATACCGTATCTGCTTGTGGAAGTCCACCTCTACACGCACCACCATCACCGTGAACTCTCCCTCTTCGGGCGGCAGCCCTATGGCGGTGAAATACTCCGATTTCCCCAAGTCGAAAAACTCCATGATGACGGCATTGTTCACGTGCCCCATCTGGTCGATGTCGTTAAAGCGTAATTGAATAGGTGTGATATGCATATACTGTTGTTGTTTTGTTTACACGTTGTTGCCATAAGGCTATTCCGCCGCCCGTCGGCGCAGTGAGAAGAAGAACTCGAGCCCTCCGCCGTCGCGGTTCTTTACATAGATGTCGCCACCGTGGAACAGCACGGCATGCTTCACTATCGACAACCCCAGTCCGGTGCCGCCGTTCTTGCGGCTTCGTCCCTCCTCGATGCGTACAAACCGGTCAAACAGTCGTGGCAGGAACTCGTTCTGCACGCCGCGTCCGGTGTCGTAGAGACGGAGGTAATAGTGTGTCCCGTCGCTGGGCTTGTAGCTCTCGATGCCCACTTGGCAGCCGTCGCCGGCATACACGATGGCATTCTCTATCAGGTTGCGGAATATCGAATACACCAGCAGTCCGTTGCCGTCGACGGTCATGCCCTCCTCCAGCCGGTTCTCGATGGTGATACTGTGTTTCTCGGCTTCCAGTCTCAACTCCTTGATTGCCTCCTCGGCCTGTTCGCACAGGTCTATCTTCTCGCGGGTGAAGAGGTCATTGCCCTCCTCCAGTTTGTTGATTAAGGCTACGTCGTTTATCAGGTCCGACAGCCTGAGCGTCTGGCTGTAGCATCGCTCCATGAAGTGGCGGCGCTGTTCCTCGCTCACCGGTCTGTCGCCCAGAAGTATCTCCAGGTATCCCCTTATCGAGCTCACGGGGGTCTTCAACTCGTGTGCGATGTTGTTGGTCATCTCCTGCTTCAGCCGGCGGTTGCGCTCCTGTTCGGCGGCAAACTGCCGTTCGCGCACCTCCGCCTCCTCGCGCAGTTGCTGTTCGGCCTTCACCCGCTTCCTCAGCCTTGCCCACATCCATGCAACTGTGGCCAGTGCCGCTGCCAGCAGCACCGTCGTGATAGTGAAAAGCGAAACGTCAATATTCATAGTCCTGTCGTTGTCTTGTCGGGTTTTGGGGGAGGAATGTCAGCCGCAGCGTCGTCGCCCCCTGTGCGGTGCTAGGCCTGCATGGTGTAGCCGAACCCCGTGCGGTTCACAATACGGCGCCCCTCGCTGCCCAGTTTTTTCCTCAGCCTTGCAATGTGGACGTCCACGCTCCGGTCATTTACCAGGGCGTTCTCAGGCCATACTCGGGTCATAATCTCCTCGCGGGTGAAATAAATGTTCGGGTTTTCAGCCATGAGGCATAGTATACCATATTCACGCCTTGTCAGCTCCACACCGCGTCCTGCCGCGGTGACGCTCTGTCTGCCGGGGTCTATCACTACGCCCCCGCAGCATATCTTGCCGTCGTCCTGTGCCGCCGGGGTGGCGGACTTGGCTGCCGGTGCGGCTGTCCGTTTCAGTACGGCCCGTACCCGTGCCAGCACGGTGTCGAACGAGAAGGGTTTGGTGATGTAGTCGTCGGCGCCGCATTCAAACCCCTTCAGCTGGTCGTCGTGGCTGTCGCGGGCGGTGAGGAAAATCACCGGCGTGTTGTCGCCTGCGGCACGCAGCCTGCTGGCCAGCTCGAATCCCGACATCTTGTCCATCATCACATCCAGCAGTATCAGGTCAAACTGCGGCTCTGTAGGTTCCGTCAGCAGCGCCAGTACCCCTTCGGCATCGCCGCAGGTGGTCACCTCGTAGCCCTCGCTTTCAAGGTCGAAACGCAGAATGTCGCACAAATCCTGCTCGTCGTCAACAACCAATACTTTTGTCATAGCTACTGATACAATTATTCCCAACCTTTCTGCCGCCGCCTCCCGCATGGCGGGGACGGGGCGTGCATTAAAACAAAAAAGGAGGCACATCTCTGAGCCTCCTTTGCGTTCTTGTTGTGGCATTGACTGGAATTGAACCAGTGACACAAGGATTTTCAGTCCTCTGCTCTACCAACTGAGCTACAACGCCATCATTTCAATAGTCTTTTCAACTCTCTTGAAATCGGATGCAAAGATACACCCTTTTTTCCGTTTGGCAAAATTTTTTTTTAAAAAAATGCGCAATACATTGTGTCTTAGGCTGATTTTTTTTCGTTGCAGGGCCATTGAGACCTTGCAAAACAGCCCTCACAGAGCCTATTTTTCGTCATTTTCGCCTGTTTCCGACACCTCTTTTTCGTCGTTTTTCTTCTTTTTGAAGTTCTGCACCAGCTGGTCGATGATCAGCCAGAAGCAGCCCACGGTAATGGCCGAGTCGGCTATGTTGAAGATGGCACTGAAGAAGAGGATGTGCTGCCCGCCCCATATCGGGAAGCCGGCCGGCAGCGTGGTGTCAATCATCGGGGCGAAGAACATGTCCACCACACGCCCCTGCAGCAGGGGGGCGTAGCCCTCGGGCGGAAACATCTGGGCCACGGAGTAAGTGCTCTCGTTGAACAGCACGCCGTAGAAACAACAGTCAATCAAGTTACCCACAGCGCCGGCGGTAATCAGCGCCATGTAGGCGATAAAACCGGTGCGTGCCCCACGCTTGATCAATAGCGGCAACGCCACCAGCAGGGCAAGCGAAGCCACCAGTCTGAACAGCGTCAGCAGTACCTTGCCTGTCGCGCCGCCGAACTTCATTCCGAAGGCAAAGCCCTCGTTCTCGACGAAGTGCAGGACGAACCAGTCGCCTATCAGCGGAATCTCTTCGCCAATATACATGTGGGTCTTGACCCATATTTTCAATGCCTGGTCGGCAATGAGGATGATGCCTATGATGCACCATATCAGTAGGTGCTGTTTCTTCTGTTTTGTGTCCATAATGCTGCAATAACTTACATTGTTCTTTTTTATTGTACCCGAAGGCTGCTATAGCCGAAAAAAAACGTCGCTTGCCGCCGCCTTGGGCGAGTTGGGGCCGTTGTCCAGTCTATGCTTTCGACTGGCAGTAACTCCGTTCAATCCTGCATCCTTGTTGCATCGTTATAGGCTCGTTATCCGTCGCTATATGCTGAAAGGATAGGATAACGATGCTGTAACGATGCTTGATTGAACGAAGGCAGGGGGGTGCGGCGGGTGTCAACGGTCGGCGGCTTGGGCGATGGCCTGCAGCAGCTCGTCGTACCATTCCTGCCCGAAGCGGCGGATAAGGGGTTCGCGGAGGTATTGGTAGAGGGGTACGCCGCACTCGTTGCCCTTTTTCACGGCACAGCGGCATACGTCCCACTGGTGGTAGTTGACGGCGGTGAATTCGCCGTACTCGTCCACGCGGATGGGGTAGAGGTGGCAGGAGACGGGTTTGAGGAAGTCGGTCTTGCCGTCGCGGCAGGCCTGCTCGATGGCGCAGAGGGCGGTGCCGTCGGGAGTCCATGCCACGTAGGCACACTCGCGGTTGTTGACCAGGGGCGTGCAAGGTTCAGCGGCGTTGTCGAGGGTGGATACGCCTTGCTCGGCAACAACTTGCAGTCCTTCGGGGGTCATATAGGGCTGTACCTGCGGCAGGATGCGCTCCAAGACGGGTATCTCCTCTTCGAGCAGGGGTGCACCGTAGTCGCCCTCGATGCAGCACTGCCCTTTGCATTGTGCCAGGTCGCAGCAGAAACGGCGTTCGGCGATGTCGTCGGAGACTATGCTTTCTTTTACTATCAGCATTTTTTTTCTAGTTTTACTAGTTTTTCTAGTGTTTTCTAGGTGTTTTTAGGTTCTCTATTATCTTTTGGGCTAGGACGCTGGCCAGCTTTTCTTTTGACTCCACTGTCCAGCCGGCCACGTGCGGGGTGAGGACGGCGCGGGGGGAGTGGAGCAGATAGTGGAAGGCGTCGGGCAGGTGGTCGAGGTCGAGGCCGTCGCGTGTCATGTCTTCGTATTCTATCACATCGAGGGCGGTGCCGAGGATGAGCCCTTCGTCGAGGGCGCGTACAAGACCCGGGGTGTCCACCACGGCGCCGCGCGAGGTGTTGATGAGGTGGAATGGGTGACGGAAACGCTGGATGAAGGGATAGTCGACCATGTGGCGGGTTTCGGGGGTGAGCGGCACGTGGAGGCTGAGGACTTGGGCGCGTTGCTGCAGCTCGTGTAGCGAGACCTCCTGCACGTAGGCGGGGGCGTAGCCGGCGGGTTTGTATTTGTCGTAGGCGATGATGTTGCATTCAAAGCCCTGTAGCCTTTGGGCGAAGGCGCTACCCATGTTGCCGAAGCCGATGATGCCGACGGTGCGGCCTTTCAGCTCCAGTCCGCGGTTGGCCTCGCGCTGCCATAGTCCCTGACGCACTTCGGCGTCGGCGCGTGCGATGTTGTTGAACAGGGCGAGAAGGAGTCCGAGGGCATGCTCCCCTACAGCGTCGCGGTTGCCTTCGGGCGAGTTGAGGCAGCGGATGCCGAGGCTTTCGGCATAATCCACGTCGATGGTTTCCATGCCTGCTCCCACACGCCCGATGCAGCGCAGATGGCGGGCACGGTCGAGGAATGGGCGGTCGATGATGATTTTGCTGCGCACCACAAGGGCGTCGTATTGCGGGATGACGGACAGAAGGGTGTCGTAGTTGAGGGTGGTGTCCTCCACCACTTCATGGCCGGCTTGGCGCAGGAGGTCGTGGAGAATGGGGTGAGTGCTGTCGGTGACGAGAATCCTCATGGCTGTTAGTGTCTGGTGGTGGTGTCGGAGGTGTTGATGTCTAATTGAAGATTGATGGAGGCTTTGGCACCGAGAATGCCTAAGCCGCCCTTGACGTTGGAGTGGATACGGACGGGTTCGGAGAGGAATCCCAAAATGCTGGAGCCGCTCCGTTGGTTTTCTTTGGTGACGGTGTAGAGGTAGGTGTCGCGGCTGAGGGAGGTAATCTCGAGGAAGAGGGTTTCGTGTCCGGCATCGTAGCTGAGGTGGGGGATGGAACCGGAGATGGTGTGGTTGTGGCCGTTGATGCGCTCGTCGGTGAAGAGGACTTGCGAGCCACGTGAGTAGTCTGTGGTGATGTCGAGGTCGAAATAGTCGTCGGTTGTGTTAGCATCGAATATAATATTGTCGGTTACCTGCAAGTTCAGGAAGTGTTTGTTTTTCAGTTTGGCATCAACGAGGTAGGCGCGTATCATATAGCAGTTGTTCTGTCCAGCGGGGTCGTGGAGTTGGAAATTGAATTTAACCTTGCCTTCAATGTTGGTATATATGATTTCCGGATGTTGATAGTCGGGATAAGTTTCAATAGTGACCTCGGGGGTGAAGGTGAAGTCGCTTATTTGCGGACGGGAGGGGATGCGGCATCCGGCGGTGAGTTCACCTTTGTCGGGCACGATGACACGGAGGGTGAGGGTGTCGTTTTCGTGTAGGGTGAGGTCGGAATTGTATAAACCTTGGTTAACGTGGGTAAAGTTTGGTGAGACGGAGGTGCCATTCAACTCGGCATGGAAGGATGCGTTGTCGATGATTTTGAACGGGGAGTCGTCGAGGAAGAAGCGACTGTAGGTGAGACGCGCGTTGAGGGTGCTGTCGGCTTCGGCTTGAGAGATGAGTACCGGAAGGGATGCGGTCTCTTTGCCGGAGAACTCGATTGTCTTGGTGCAGGCAGCGGCAAGGGTCAGGGCTGCTAGAATGGGGATGATTATGTTTGTTTTCATTGTATTGTTCTATTATGGTGGGTTATATGGGTTTGATGGGTTTAATGGGTTTGATTAGATTTGCCAGAGGTAGCTGACGGTGGGGATGATGGGGAAGATGGAGAGTTGGTTGAGCTTTCTGTTGCCATTCCAGCTGTAGTCGATATAAAGCATGTAGGGGTTCAGGCGGTTGTAGACGTTGTAGACACTGAGATTGATGGTGCGGCGGCCGTATTTGAGTTCTTTGTGCCAGTTGAGGCTGACATCCATGCGGTGGTAGTTGGGCATGCGGTAGTTGTTGCGCGAGGAGACATAGTCGGACGATGCGGTGTAGATGGAGCCGTATTCGGGGATGCCTGTGGTGGGGTCGAATTGCTGGAGGGCGAGGGTGGCGGCGTTGCCGGAGGAGAAGACCCAGGTGAGGCTGGCGTCGAAACGGTCGGTGAATTTGTAGGTGAGGACGATGCTGACATCGTGACGACGGTCGTATTTGGCGGGGAAGGGTTCGCCATTGTTGAGCTGCTGTCCGGGGCGGTCGAAGAGGCGGTAGGTGTGGCTCCAGGTGTAGCCGAGCCAGCCGGTGAGTTTGCCGACGGTTTTCTGGGCGAGGAATTCGATACCGTAAGCCCAGCCTCGACCCATGCATACCTTCTGTTCCCAACCCTGAGAGTTGAGGAAGAAAGAGGCACCGTCTTTGTATTCAAGCAGGTTGTTCATATTTTTGTAGTATCCCTCGACGGAGAGGTGGAGTGAGTCCAAGAGGTTGTAGAAGAGGCCTGCCGCCACTTGGTGGGCGTTCATGGGCAGGATGTGGGCGGTGACGGGGACCCAGAGGTCGGTGGGGAGGGAGACGGTGGAGGTGCTGAGAAGGTGGAGGTACTGGGTCATGTAGGCGTAGCCCACCTTGGCCGAGAGTTTGTCATTGATGAGATAACGCCCACTGAGGCGGGGTTGGAGGCTGGGGTAGAATTTACTTTGTACCTCGAAGCCGGTGAGGTTGAGGCCGAGGTTGACTTTGAAACGGTCGTTGATGCGCCAGTCGTCTTCGATGTAGGCCATCATTTCGTGTGCACCCACGGTACTTTGGCCTATAACGGTGTCGAATTTGTCGGAGTTGTCGAGTTCTTTCAAACTGGTGGTTTTGGGGGTAAAGTGGTGGAAGGTGTAGCGGGTGCCGAATTTGACGGCGTGGTCGGGGGTTGGGGTGTAGTCAAAGTCGGCACTGGTCATGATGTCCTGAATGCCGGATTTGAAACCGAGGGTAAAGGATTGCGTCCGGTCGTCGATGCGGTCTACCTGCTCAGCGGTAACAGCGAGGTTGCTGCGGTAGCGGGTGTAGGCACCGGTGATGTTCATGAAGAGTTTTGGCGTGAGTTCGTAGTTCCAGCGCAGACTTCCCACGATATTGCCCCAGCTGTATTTGAACCGCATATATTCTTTGTACATGTATCCGTCGGTCATTTTGAAACGAGCGTAGAGGGCATCGTCGCCCATGTAGTAGGAGGCGTAGAGTCGGCTGCGGTCGCTGAAGCGGTGGGTGACTTTGGCGTTGAAGTCGTAGAAGTAGTATCCGCCGTTGAGTGTTCCGTTTTCGCCCTCTTCACGCATTATCAGTGCAAGAATAGGTTGCAGGAGGATGTCGCCGTAGGTGCGCCGGGCAGAGACAGAGAAGGTGGTCTTCTCCTTGACAATTGGGCCTTCGACGTAAGCTTTGGCAGAGATGAGCCCTATGCTGACACCGCCGTGGTATTCTTTGTCGTTGCCGTTGTTGGTGGTGATGTCGAGGACGGACGAAAGGCGGCTGCCGAAACGTGAGGGGAAGCTGCCCTTGTAAAGTTGTATGTTCTTCACGGCGTCGGAGTTGAAGGCGGAGAAGAAGCCGCCGAGGTGGTTGACGTTGTACATGGGTATGCCGTCCAGGAGGAAGAGATTTTCGTCGGGTCCACCGCCACGGACGTACATGCCTGCAGTGCCCTCACTGCCGTTCTGCACGCCTGGGAGGAGTTGGATGGCTTTGATTACGTCGGTTTCACCGAAAAGCATGGGCATGGCTTTGACCTGCTCGACGGGTATCTCGATGCGGCTGGGGATGGAGCTCTCGATGTGCTCGACACGCTCGCCCACTACCCTTACTTCCTTCAGTGTGTGGGAACTGATGAGTTTGGCGTCGATGCGGTGGTTGGCGTTGAGGGCGATGGAATGGAACTGGGTTTCGCATCCCACAAAGGAGATGCGGATGACGGCTGTGTCGCCCTTGAGGGTGAGGCTGTAGCGGCCATGCTGGTTGGTGACAGTACCTTTGTGCGAAAGGGTGTCGTAGATGGTGGCACCGATGAGCGTTTCGCCAGTCTTGGCGTCGGTGACGGTGCCGGTGACGGTGTACGAATGCTGTGGTGAGCTGCTTTGTGCCCAGCCTAGAGAGGCGGTTAGCAGTAACAGAATGAAAGGTAATACTCTATTCATGTATGTTCGGTGTTGAATGAATGATGTTTTTCTGTATAGACGCAGGATTGATTGATTTCTTACAATGGGGTCACATTAAATCTTCGGAGCGTACCTGGGCGGCAGGGTCGGGGTTGGAACGGGTGACACGGGGTTTGGGCTCGTCTTCTCCGTCTTGTTCATCGTCATCGAGGTAGTAGTGACTGTCGGGGTCGGAATGGTTGGTGTGGGGTTTGCGGTGACGGTGACGGATACGCTTGTGCTCTTCGATGGTCTCGCCCGCCACAATGCCCGTGGGGACGGCAATGATGGAGTAGCCGAGCAGCATGACGATGGTGGAGATGAACTGGCCAGTGCCGGTGACAGGGGCAATGTCGCCGTAGCCGACGGTGGTGATGGTGACAACAGCCCAGTAGACGCCGCGTGGGATGCTGGAGATGGCGGGGTTGGAGGACCCCTCGATGCCGTACATGGTGGCGCCGAGAATCACGGCAATGATGAAGACGAACATCATAAAGATAAGCACCTTCACGGCACTGCGTCGGAGAGAGTTCAACAGGAACCGTGCCTCGCGGAGGAACCGCTTCATCTTGAATATGCGGAAGATGCGGAGCATACGCATCAGACGGAGTACGGAGAGGGTGCTGGTGGCGGGTATCAGCAAGCTGAGCCAGGCGGGGAATATAGAGAGGAAGTCGATGATGCCATAGAAGGAGAGCACGTATTTCCACGGTTTGTCGAGGCAGTAGATGCGCAGATAGTACTCGAAGGTAAAGAGGATGGTGAAGAGCCAGCCGATGGCACGCATGGTCCAGGAGAACCAGGCGGCAGTGCCCGACATGCTCTCCATCATGATGGTGATGATGTTGATGCCAATGAGAATCAGCAGCCAGATGTCGAACTTTTTGCCTGCCGGGGTGTCGGCTTTGAAGATGATGGTGTAGATTTGCTGTTTGGTCAGCGATCGGTAGCGTTTGGGAAGTAATACTGTGAACAGCGCACGATGAAGCACGTCGCCGATAAAATTGACGATGCGGGAGGCTATCTCGCCGTAGGGGATGTTTGCGATCCAATTGGCTATTGCCTTTAATGCCCTTTTTATCATTGTCGGGTGGTATTGTAGGTTGATTATTTGCTGTTGATGAGGATGCCGAGCGTGCTGCAGCGGTCGGGGGAGAGCGACTGGAGGGAGTCGGTAAGGTCGGCGGGGGTGACTTGGCGGTAGATGTCGGGTTCGTTGTTGATTAACTCGGAGTTGCCAATCATCTCGTAATAACAGAGACTCAGCGCACGGTCGTTGGCTTTATATTGCGAGAGGAGGAAGTTGTTCTCGTACTTGTTGGCGGCTTTCTCCATCTCGTATGCGATGCCGGAAGGATTTGTGGTGAGATCGTGGAGGAGCAGGTCGAGCTGTTCGGTGACGGCAAGCTGGGCCTGACGGATGCCGTCGGGGTTGCTGTCGGTCAGTTTGCCACTGATAACGAACAGGCCGGGACCGAGGTCGCCGGTGATGTAGGCATTGATTTCGGAGAAGAGATTGTTGTCGCGCACCAATCGGCTGTAGAGGCGTGAAGAGTGTCCGTTGGCCAGCAGGTCGCTCAACATATCGAAAGCGTAGTAGTGTGGATTCCAGCGGTCGCACATGTGCCAAGCCATATAGAGTGCGTTGGCAGGCACTTCGCGGTTGACCATCTTTGTGCGAGGCTCCTGCTGTGTGGGCTCGGTGGGATAGGGCCGGAGCCTGACAGGGGGGAAGTTGGCAGGGGTGTCGCGGCGGATGTGGCCAAAGGCCTCCTCGGCTAGGCGCAGCGCCTTGTCGGGGTCGATGCCGCCAGCTATGGCAAGGATGGCGTTCTCGGGGCGATAGAAACGGTTGTAGAACTGACGGACATCGTCGAGCGTGGCGTCCTGCACATGCCGGATGTCGGCGCCGATGGTACACCAGCGGTAGGGGTGACGCTGGTAGCAGAGCGGACGCAGCAGCAGCCATACATCGCCGTAAGGTTGGTTTACGTAACGCTGGTTGTATTCCTCGGTCACCACCCGTTGCTGGACATCCAGCACTCGCCAATGGTCGCCCTCGGTGTCCCAGTTGCCAGTCATGCGGTCGGCTTCAAGCTCCAGGGCCTGTTGGAGGTATTCGGCGGGGACGGTGAGATAGTAGTTGGTATAGTCGTTGTTGGTGAAAGCGTTGCATTCACCACCCATGGCATCGACGACACCGTCGAAGTCGGGGAAGCGGCGGGTGCCGCCGAACATGAGGTGCTCGAACAAGTGGGCGAAACCAGTGCGCTCGGGACTCTCGTCGCGAGCTCCGACACAATACATCATGTTGACGGTTACCAACGGTGTGGTATCGTCGCAGTGCGCCAGCACCGTCAACCCATTGCTCAGCACATGCCTTTTGTATTCTATCATAAAACGGCTATAAAACGGCAGCAATCAATAATTATTGTATTTTTTCGTCAAAAAAAACGGCTAATCAAAAAAAAACACGTATCTTTGCAAATTCAAGTAATCGGTCGGACACCCATTAAGCGAGATGTGACTGACCGTGGCTTCGCCATGGGATAACCCAGGCGGACATGAGACTAAACAAAGCTTTTTTACACGTAGAAATGAAGAAAATTGCCGTTGCCGGAACGGGTTATGTGGGAATGAGTATTGCCACACTTCTGGCTCAACATAATGACGTTACTGCCGTTGACATTGTGCAGGAACGTGTCGACATGGTCAACCTCCGCCAGTCGCCGATACAGGATGACTATATTGAGCTCTTTTTCAATGAAGACAAGGCCTTTGGGACAGCGGGCACTCCTGGTGCGAACCGCATGCTGAAGGCTCCCCTCACCCTGAAGGCCACCACTGACTGGGAGACGGGTTACCGCGACGCAGAATTTGTGGTTGTGGCGGCACCCACCAATTACGACAGTGCAAAGAACTTCTTCGACACTTCGGCTGTGGAGGATGTAATAGAGAAGGTTCGGCAGGTCAACCCCCAGGCAATCATTGTGATTAAAAGCACCATCCCAGTGGGCTATACCAAAGGGATGAATGAGAAGATGGGAGGCCGCATCCTGTTTGCTCCCGAGTTCCTCAGAGAGTCGAAGGCCCTGTACGACAACTTATACCCCTCCCGTATCATTGTGGGCTTTGCCCCCGAAGACCCGGCCATGGAAGAGGCCGCACGGCAGTTTGCAGCCATCATCAAAGAGGGTGCTGTAGAGAAGGATGTCCCTGTCCTGCTGATGGGTACTACCGAGGCCGAAGCGGTGAAGCTGTTTGCCAACACCTATCTGGCGCTGCGCGTCAGTTTCTTCAACGAGTTGGATACCTATGCCGAGCTGAAAGGTCTCGACACACAGCAGATTATTGACGGCGTATGCCTTGACCCTCGTATAGGGACACACTATAACAACCCTTCTTTCGGCTATGGAGGCTACTGCCTCCCCAAAGACACAAAACAGCTGCTGGCCAATTATGCCGATGTGCCACAGGAATTGATACGCGCCATCGTGGAGAGCAACAGAACCCGTAAGGATTTCATAGCTGACCAGATACTGAAGAAGGCAGGCTATTACACATACTACAGCAGCAATAACAGCTGGTCGCTTGCACAGGAGCGCCCATGTGTGATAGGGGTTTATAGGCTGACGATGAAGAGCAACAGCGACAACTTCCGCCAGAGCAGTATTCAAGGTGTGATGAAACGTGTGAAGGCCAAAGGGGCAACGGTCATCATCTATGAGCCGACGTTGCCGGACGGGAGCACCTTTTTCGGAAGTGAGGTGGTGAACAATCTTGAAGCCTTCAAACAGAGGAGCCAGGCCATTGTGGCCAACCGATACGATGCCTGTCTTGATGACGTGGCCGACAAAGTATATACTCGAGATATATTCCGCCGGGATTGATGGAACACTGGTATGTCTACCGCTGCCCTTACGGCAAAGAACTGGCATTGCAGCAGAATGTCCAGACGATTTTCGGTGTTGAGTGCTTTGTGCCCACCGAAAAGGTCCGCCAACGCGACAGACATGGCAAGTTCATCTGGGTGCAGCGCAGTGTGCTGACGGGTTATATCTTTGTCCATATTGAGCAGGAGCGTCAGCAGCTTATCCCCCGAAGGTTGATATCGTTGCGCACGATGGTCCGGATGTCGGAAGGGCTGCTGGTACCCGTCATCGTCCCGGACCGTGAGATGGCCAGTTTCATCCGCGTGTCAGGCAACAAAGAGGAGAAGATAGCCTATCTCGACCCCTCGAAGCTTGACTTCAAGAAAGGAGACCGGGTGCGTGTGATAGGCGGCAGTTTTGTCGGAGTGGAAGGTGTATTCATGCAGATAGGCGGCAAGCATGAAAAGCGCGTTATCATCCAGATAGAAGGACTGATAGCCGTAGCCACAGCCGCCATCCCCGCCTCGCTGGTGGAGAAGATCGGATAAGTGGTATTAGATGTTGTAGATTATTAGCCTCTGACGCCTCTTGTCTGTCTTTCAGTTGCCCATTTCCTAAATACAGCAAATCCAGAGGAGTTTAAAAGGAAAAAGGAGTCTGGTATCGTCGGAAAGAAGATGTGCAGAGAAGGGAAGGTTATAAGAGGAATAAGTAGTGGTTATCTGAGTTAGATAAAATAAATAACGTAATATAATGAGCGCTAACAATTTGGTTTCATTTGGCACTAAGATAAGAAGGGTGACTGGTATCCTAAAAGATGCGGTGTTAAAACCGAAAAAAATAGTAGACCCCAGACAGACGTATTACCCTGACAGCCCGCACAAGACCAAAGCTGAGATAATCAAGGATTGGATTCGGTATTGTATGAGATATGGGTACAAGATGTATGATTACTATCTTTATGGGTTGGATGTGAAAGGTGCGGATCCGTTTCAGTTTGTATCTGAAAGATTCAATGTGGAGTGGTTGATGGCGGTGCATGAGCAGGATAATCCTAACTACGTCATCACGATGAGGGACAAATGCCTGTTTGCCCAGATAATGCATGATAACCATATGCCCATACCTGAGACTTATGGCATGATATTGAATGGCCAACTTCACTTGCAGGGTGATTACTCCAATCATGTTCCTACGGAGCGGTTGCTTGAGCGTGACAGTCATCTTCTGTGTAAGCCCGTTAACGGGTTCAGTGGGGAAGGAATTGTTCCGATACGTGTGAAGGAAGGCAAATTGTTCCACAAAGGAGAAGAGTTGACAATAGAGAGATTCACATCTATGGTGTCAGGCGACACCTATCTGGTGCAACATTTTGTGGAGAATCAGCATCCTGCCATGAAGGCACTCTTCCCCAATGTGCTGAACACGATAAGGGTGACTATGGTGCGCACAGACGAGGGTATAGAGTTGCTCGGAGTGATGTGCTTAATGGGTAGTGCCAATTCGGAATACAGCAACTGGCATTTTGGTGGAATATGTATCAGTGTGGATGAAGAAGGCCGGCTGCGTAAATATGGTTTCTCATACAGTGACAAACGAATCACCCGACATCCCGACACTGGAGTGGAGTTTGAAGGTTACCAGCTACCATACTATAAAGAGATGATAGAGCTGTGTACCAAAGCAATGGATGTATTCTATGGAATGAGGACGATAGGATGGGATATGGCAATCACCGAGGATGGTCCAGTCTTTATCGAGGGTAACCATCGTTGGGGAGTTGTTGCTCATCAGATGGTGGATCATCGCGGGTGGATGGACAAGTACCACCGTTATTTTGAGATTAAGAAATGACAAGACACTAACAGGATTTGTTATGGCTGTGCAGAGAATCAAAATTCCTTTCAAAGACAAAATCCAGAATACGTTTGGAACTTTAAAGACTTTGCTCATACATCGTAAGAGGATAATAGACCCATCCAAGACCTATTATCCCGAATGCCGCCATAAATCGGGGTTGACAATGGCTCGGGAGCATCTGAGATATTGTATGAAGTATGGATGCAGAATCCATGAGTACTATTTATATGGTTTGGATGTTGTTGGAACAGATCCGTTGGATTATATTACGGAGAGTTTTAACATGAATTGTCTTGCCCATGTCCACAGCCGTGTTAATCCGAATTACACTATAACATTGAGCGATAAATGTCTGTTTGCTCAGATTATGCATGACGCCAATATGCCAATACCAGCTACATACGGTATGGTTCGGAATGGGCAGCTTCGATTACAAGGGGATTTCTCTAATAGTGTACCTTGGGAGCGAATACTGCAAACAGATTGTCATTTGCTATGCAAACCAATTAGAGGTTTCAGCGGCAACGGCATCATCCCCATAAAAGTGGAGGATGGAGTCCTGTATCACAAGGGTAATGCGTTGAGTTTGGAACAGTTTAAGTCGATGCTTTCGGGCGACACATATTTGCTTCAGCATTTTGTTGAGAATCAGCATCCAGCGATGAGAGCCTTGTTTCCGAATGTGTTGAATACTATCAGAGTAACGATGGCGCGGACAGAAAAAGGAATAGAACTGTTGGGCACAATGTGTTTGATGGGTAGTGCCAACTCGGAGTATAGTAATTGGCACTTTGGGGGAATATGTATCAGTGTGGACAAGGAGGGTAAACTTCTGAAATACGGGTTCTCGAATCAAGACGGACGTATCGTGAAACACCCGGATACAGGAGTGGTGTTTGAGGGATACCAGTTGCCTTATTACAAAGAAATGATTAGTCTATGTACAAAAGCTATGGATGTGTTCTACGGCATGAAGACCATTGGATGGGATATGGCGGTGACGGAGGATGGTCCGATATTCATAGAGGGCAACCACGGGTGGGGTATAGCAGCTCATCAGATGGTAGACCACCAGAGTTGGGGAGATAAATACCGCAGAGCCTTGGGCTTGAAATGGTGATATTATGCAATATCTGAGAATAGGAGAGGTTGATTTCCCTCAATTGGGACTGGGTCTGTATTCCATGCATGGTGAGTTGTTGAAGAATGCAGTGGATGCCGCATTAGAATTGGGGTATTCTTGGCTGGATACAGCATACCGGTATGAAAATGAAAAGGCATTAGGGGCGCTGTTGAGTTGTCATGAAAAGACCGGTTTGAGGGTTTCGTCTAAGCTAAGTGGTTTGCAGTATGTGGGAGAGAGAAAGTATTTTTATTTGAACAAGATATCTGCAAAGAGAGCCCTGAAAGGTACACTGTCTCGTTTGGGCGTGCAAAGCATTGATATGTATATGTTGCACAGCCCTTTTCGGTTTTTTGAAAAGGCTTTTTCGGATTTGCTTAGATTAAAGGAAGCCGGATTGGTGCCGACAGTAGGTGTCAGTGGATTTGGTGAGGATCAGTTGCAAACGATTCATGCCTATTGCGGTGAGTGGCCTCAGTTTAACATGATAGAATGCCATCCATTTTATTCGAACAAGGATGTAATAGGTTATTGCAAGGAACATGGTATCCAAGTGATTGCCAGGTCGCCTTTTGCACATGGGCATATTCTGCCAGAATTGCAGAAGGATTCTGTATTAGGTGAAATGGCGAAGAGCCATCAGGTAGATATTCCGCAGCTGATTTTAAGATGGATTGTGCAGCAGGGCATGGCAGTAATGACGAGAAGTGCAAACCCAAAACATATTAAGGATAATATGCGAGTTTTTGACTTTGAGCTGTCTGAACAGGAATGCGGCTATGTGGATGGGTTGAATATTGATAAATCATTTGGCGCGAAATAGGTTTTTTGTCAGCGGGTTTGTTTGCAGAATAAAAAAGTGGATTTCGTATGGCTAAGGTGAGTTTTGTTGTGGCTGTATATAATGTTGCCCCCTATATAGAACGGTGCATGAGAAGCCTTTATAAGCAGACGTTGGACGATATTGAGATAGTTCTGGTGGATGATTGCTCGCCAGACAATAGTATAGAGATTGCTAAAACAGTTTTGGAGGAGTATCCGGAAAGAAGGGATCATGTAAAGGTGTTGAGATTTGAGCATAATACCGGACTTATAGAGGTGAGGAAGAGAGGATTGGAATTGGCAGAGGGTGAATATGTGATAAATGTGGACGGCGATGACTATACTGAGCCATTGATGGCAGAAAGAATGTATAGCAAGGCAAAAGAATGTGATGCGGATATGGTGGTATGCAATTTCTACAGGGATGAGAATGGGAAAAGCTATTTTCTTAGAGCTGTACCTGACGAAGAGGTGAATGGTGGCGGAAATATCAAGGATGATATAATAAATAAGCGATTGACCCCGTGCGTTTGGTGTAAAATGATGAAGAGAAGCCTATTGCGTAGCAATGAAATGGTGTGGCCAGTGAGAGGGTTTTATGAGGATGTGGTTATCAGTACGGTGGCAGCTTATCATTCAAAAAAGATTGCATGGGTGGAAGACCCCTTATACCATTACTGCTATCGTGAGACATCATATTGTAGCACGGAAACTCCTGAGCATAGAATGAAAAATCAGAATGATCTTATGCAGAATCTCGAGGTAGTGGTGCGTTTCTTGTTGTCGAAAGGTGTGTACGATAAATACAGAGAGGGTATATACAACCATATGTTTTATGCTAAAAAACAAGTGCTGCCATTTGTGAGTGAAAGGAAATACAGAAAGCTATGGTTCAATACGTATCCGGAATTGAATAAAATACTTCTCTTCGGGGATGATGTATATAAGTCTTCGTACCGTGAGAAAGTATGGATGCTGGCAATGACATTAGGGCTATACCCAAGATTTAAGAGGCTTCTGGAATCAAAGTATTTATTACCAAACAGACGTTGGAGAGCGTAACGGTTATGTAGTCATAGGCAGAGACTAATAGTATAGTAATGTAGTTATATATGGGTAGAAGATTATCGCTTGAAGAGGTACAGTCAAAGTGTTTGGACATAATGCTTGATGTACATGATTTTTGCTTGAAAAACGGGATAAAGTATTCAATGTCTGGTGGTACGTTGCTTGGTGCAGTTCGTCATAAAGGTTTCATACCATGGGATGATGATGTAGACATTTTTATGCTGAGGCCGGATTATGACCGATTTGTCAGTACGTATGAGTCGCCAAGGTACGTATTAATGTCGATGGAAAGAGATAAATGGTACAGTCTGCCATTTGCCCATGTGGCTGACGTGACAGAGACAGAAATTGAGTGGATGAATGTACCTTTCTGCCATGAAAATGGAGGGGTCAAGATAGATATCTTTCCAATAGAGAGTGTCTCAAATAATAGGGAGGAATACGATGCCCAGTTCGATAAGTGTGTAGAATTAGGGCATTATCACTATTATGCACGTAAGGCGTTGGCTCGGTTCTCAACGAAGCAGTCGTTGCTAGAGAATTATAAACTGCTCAAAAAGAAGATACGTACATTGAATGGCAGGGATGCCATCCGATATTGCCATTTGATTGACGAGAATGCACGGCTATACCCATTTGGTTCCACCGATTATATTGGTTTGACTTGTCTGCCTATATCCCGGACAAGGCAACGATTCCGCAAAGAGGTCTTTGACGATACTGTACTTCTGGATTTCGAAGGTCATAAGTTTTGTGCAATGTCTGGATATATTGATGTGCTCCTGGAAGCCTTCGGCCCCGACTATATGACACCACCTCCGCCAGAAGAGAGGTATCAGCATTTTATTCATTATTGTTATAAGGACTAAGGACGGTTCATTTGAGAGTCAAGACCTCGTAATGGATGGCTCTGAGGAACAAAAACATAGATAAATGAATAGTGGCAAGCAATTGAATTTGAGGGATATTCAGCAATTAAGTTTGGAAATACTGCTGGATGTGCATGAGTTTTGTGAGAAAAACGGAATAGTGTATTCTTTGGCGGCGGGTACATTGCTCGGCGCTGTTAGACATAAAGGGTTCATTCCGTGGGATGACGATGTGGATGTCTTTATGCTTCGCCCCGAGTATGAGAAGTTTATTGCATCCTACAAGTCGGAGAAATATAAACTGTTGTCAATGGAGACCGACAAGGATTATTTCCTCTCGTATGCGCATGTGGTGGATATGGACCGCACGGTGATAAAATATAATTATGCACCATTCTATAGGAAGAGTTGTGGATTGAAGATAGATATCTTCCCGTTGGATACGGTTTCTGACGACAGGGCTGAATATGATGCCCAGTTTGACAGGACGCTGGAGATAGGCAAGTATTTCTATTATGCACGGATGGCTTATTGGCAATTCTCTTTGCGGAAGCCTTTCATGTATAATTACAGGTTGTTGAAGAGAAAGGTGAAAACAATGAACGGTCGGTCGGTGTTCAAGTACAACAGGATGGTGGATGCGAACACGAGGTTGCTACCGTTTGGGTCAACGGAGCATGTGGCGTTGATGTGTCTGCCTTTGGAACAGTCAAGGCAGCTATTCTGCCTGAAGGATTTCGACGACACGGTGTTGCTCGATTTCGAAGGTTACAAACTCAAGGCGATGAGCGGGTATGACAACGTGCTGAGGTCAGCTTATGGTGATTATATGCAATTGCCTCCTGAGGACCAGCGGCATGGAGTACACGATATGGTTATTTGTTGGCGAACAGCCACAGGTGATAAAGCGGAGAATTACCCCGTGAAATAAGTGTATTTTTGTATGAAGAAGGTTATCACATACGGGACATACGATTTGTTGCATCAAGGACATATCAATCTGTTGCGACGGGCTAAAGCACTGGGCGATTATCTGATTGTGGGGGTGACCTCGGACAGCTTCGACAGAGGTCGTGGGAAGTTGAATGTACGCAATAATGTATTGGAGCGGGTAGAATCGGTAAAGGCCACAGGCTATGCCGACGAGGTGATAATAGAAGACTATCTTGGCCAAAAAATAGATGATATTTTAAGGTATGGAGTTGATATCTTTGCGATAGGGTCGGACTGGATAGGGAAGTTCGACTATCTGAATGAATATTGCCAAGTGGTATATCTACCAAGAACAGAAGGGGTATCATCAACACAACTGAGGGCTGCGTCGCAAAGCATCGTTAGGATTGGAGTTGTCGGATCGGGTCGAATAGCAAAGAGATTTGTGCCGGAAACGGATGTTGTGGATGGCGCATGTGTTACAACTGTCCTGAATCCTGACGAGGAAGAGGCAAAAAAGTTTGCCAATGAGTTTGGGTTAGAGCCATCTTGTAAGTATGAATCCTTTTTAGAAAAGGTAGATGCTGTATACATAGCATCACCACATCTTTCCCACTATTTCTATGCAAAAGGCGCATTGTTGGCGGGCAAACATGTGTTGTGCGAGATTCCAATGACTTTATCGGGCAAGGAAGCATGTGAATTGTATAAACTTGCTGAGGATAATGACTTAGTGTTGCTGGAGGCCAACAAGACCGCTTTCTGTCCAGCTTTCGGTCATGTGGTGACGTTGGTGAAAAGCGGTATTGTAGGAGATGTAGTGGATGTCCGGGCATCATTGTCCAAGGTGGTCGCCGCTCCTACACGTGAATTGGATGTGGCACAAGGAGGAGGTGCTATGAACGAACATGCATCATTGACATTGCTCCCAGTTGTCAAATTACTTGGAAAGGATTTCAACAACATTCAGTTCTATTCAAAAATGGGAGACGGGGTCGATATCTATACTAAAATAGGGATTAGTTACCCGCATGCAACGGCTTCAGTGACATTGGGTGTCGGTGTGAAGACAGAAGGCGACCTTGTCATTTCGGGGACAAAAGGATACCTGTATGTCCCGGCACCATGGTGGTTGACGGATTATTTTGAGGTGAGGTACGAGGACAGGACTAAGAACAAGAAGTATTTCTATAGTTATGATGGTGAGGGATTAAGGTATGAAATACAAGAGTTCATATCAATGATTATTAATAAACGACGGGGCTCGTACAAGATGAAAAAGGAGGAGAGTATATTGATTGCCGACATCATAGAGCAGTATCATAATGGTAATAATCTAACTATTATATGATAAAGAGGATTCTTGTAGTAGGAGGCTCTAATGGGATTGGGCTGAGCATAGCTGTGGAGTTGGCATCGCGCAAAGAGGTGGAAAAGGTGTATGTAGTAGACAAGGCCACCTTCCCAGATGAGTATGCTAATGAGAAGATAATGCCCTTCTGTTTCGACCTGACAAATGACGATTACACACTCTTTGATCAATTCAGTGACATCAATGCATTGATGGTCACTGCAGGTTTTGGTAGACTGGCTCTATTCAGAAATGTCCCTGAATCATATATCAAGGATTCTTTTGAGGTGAATACGATACCAGTGTTGCGCCTGATGAAACATTTCTATCCTCATTTGGAGGGGAAGGAGGACTTCTATTGCGGTGTAATGGTGAGTATAGCCGGGTATATGTCATCCCCATTCTTTGCTGTGTATGGTGCTACCAAAGCAGCGTTGAAGATATTCATTGAAAGTGTAAATGTTGAACTGGAGAAGGGTGGCAGCCCCAACAAAATACTCAATGTCTCGCCAGGGAGTATAAAGGGGACAAGCTTTAATGCAGGGGAGACGGATTTGTCCCAGACACAAGATTTGGCAAAAGAGATTATCGCTCACTTGGAAAACAAGGATGATCTTTTCATCCCCCAATACGACGAGATTTTCAAAGCTGTGCTTCAGCGATACAACGAGGATTTCAGAAGAGAGGGGTTGCACAGCTATGACTATAAGTTGAAGAGTGGACGCGTGTAGTGAAAAAGTGTAGATAGTTAATTATCATTATTGTATATGCCGTTTTCATCAGATACAAGGTCGAAGGCCCTTTCTATTTTGACCAAAGTATACCGTGCTGTTGCTTCATGGCTGATTGTCCGGCCCTCGCAGTTCATCCAGCTGTTGAAGGATAAGAGTTTGTATAAGCACAAGACGTATTACCCCGAATACAAAGGGAAACTGAAATCGTCCAAACGTGTTTTCATTGAACAAGTAGGGCAGATTCTTCGCTTTGGGAAAGTGAATAAGTTCTATTTCTTGTATGGCTTTGATGTGAAATCCAAGGCAGAGATGGAATCCTATGTGCACTATACTCCATTTCAGCTTCGTAGAGGTGATTTGAATCTTTCACTATACCAAGATTACACATGTATATTAAGGGATAAGCTCGTATTCTCCATCTTTGCAGAAGGAATAGGAGTGCAAGCCGCCAAAACACTTTTTTATTCAGCTGGAGGCATGCTCTACGATTACAAGACAAAGACGGAGACCAGAGCCATAGCGGCAGCAGTAATGGAAAACAACCGCCTGTTTTGTAAGCCGTTGGATGGTGAAGAGGGTAAGGGCATCTTTATTGTGGAAGAAAAGGATGGCACTCTTTTCTGTGATGGCAATCCTGTTTCGGTGGACGACTTGTTGTTGAGATTGTCTTCTAGAAGGTATCTTGTGCAGACATTCATCAGCCAGCACAAACTGATGGGTCAACTCCACCCTCAGTCCATCAATACCATCCGGTTGGTGACGGCAAGAGGATTGAAGGATGGGAAAATACATATACTGCCCTCGATATTGCGAATTGGTACAGGAGAAAGCGTTGTTGACAATACATCGCAAGGGGGAGTGGCCGTAGGAATAGATATAGAAACCGGATACCTGAAGAAATATGGTTTCTACAAGCCTCAGTATGGTCTAAAGACAGATATCCATCCAGACAGCAAGATTCGGTTTGAGGAATTCCAGATTCCCTACTTCGATGAGGTGAAGCGCAAAGCGGTCTATTTCCATTCCATGTTGCCACAGGTTCATTCTGTGGGATGGGATATAGCTGTGGGAGATGACGGACCGATATTTGTAGAAGGCAACGACAACTGGGAAATAAATGGTCCACAGAGTTGTAATGGCGGGATGATGAAGGAGTTCAAGGAATACTTCTTCCGTTGATTCAGCCGGATACATTCATGGATGGTTGGTGTTGTGATTGTTCAATTCTTCTTTGAAGGCTGTTCAATGAAAAATTGTTATTGAACAACCGAAGTCCAGTAGCCGAGTAAGAGGAATTGCGATGGTGCTATGGGGATTTTAAGTGTTTGTCAACATTGATGCAGAGATAATAATAGGAAGGGATAATGAGTTTGATTAAAGCTATCGACAGATTTGTTTTGAGCCATACACAGCAGACAGGTTGGGATACTTTCTACCTTTTTGTGCGGGGAAGGAAGTGGCGCCATGCCAAAAGGTATGCCCGTCGGTTTCTTGGAGAAGATATTTCGAGGAGACAATTACTGTATCATAGTGTCAAGATGAGCTATGCATATATCCGCTACGGATGGTGGTTTGATGAGTATTTTATGTACCATTTCAATCGTTTGTCGCATAGTGGTAGAAAGGAGTTTGTCCCAGATATCCAAAAAGAGTATTTTTGCGACAAGGTGAATGCCCGCGAGATTCATGAACGGTTTGCCAACAAGGGCGTAACGTATCGCTATTTTTCTGAATATTACCACAGGGATGTGTGTCCTGTAGAATGTTGGGAGCGGGATGAGGTCGTGTTCAGTGCTTTTGTCGCCAAGCATGATGCTTTTATCATAAAACCGATAGACGGGACTCTTGGTCGAGGTGTCAGGATAATACGTGGTGAGAGTTTGGCAGAATTGAAACAGTTGTTGGATGAAGAGTACCCATCAGGATTCCTGGCAGAGGAGTTGATAAAGCAGCATGAGCAATTGTCAACGTTGCATCCCGAGTCAGTGAACACAATCAGAATCACTACGCTGAGGAAAGGGGATGAAGTTTATGTTGCACCTCCCTTTATTAGGATGGGGCGTGGTAAAGAAGTGGTGGATAATGCTGCCCAAGGAGGAATATTTGCTGCAATTGACAGAGAAACAGGAGTTGTGCTGCAAGCTGCAGATGAGCAAGGGAATGTATTTATTAAACATCCAGAGACAGGCGTGGCTATTGTCGGGTTTAAGATTCCCGAATGGGAAAAGGCTTTGGAATTGGCCAAAGCGTTGTCAAGAGTGGTGCAGGAATGGTATTTTGCTGGATGGGATTTGGCCTATACTGATAAGGGTTGGGTGATGGTGGAAGCAAATTCAAGAGGTCAGTTTGTCTGTTTTCAGACTTCCACACAGATAGGATTCAGGCAAGAACTGGAAAAAACATTGGGGAAATCATTGAAAGCATATTGTAAGCATGTCAAGGTACATCAATAATACGGGTCTGTTGTTCTGGCTTAAGGAGAAACGCCGCTGGTATAGGGACTTTTCCAAGTTCAGGAAAGAGGCAAAGCGTAGGTTCGCCATTGAAAGACCCATAAATGGTTCTTATCAGGATTATCTCAAGACACTGGTTGCACACAGATTCTCATACGATGAGTATATGCGGTATGAGATGTGGAAGTTGACAACGGCTGAGCGGGCAGCGTTTGTGTCAATGGCAGAGATGGAACAGGTATATCGAAAAATGAGATCGCCACAAGTAAGGTCTGTTCTGGACAATAAGGTGCGAACGTTAGAAGTATTCCGCGATTATGTTTATCGGCGATGGCTCTATGTGCCGGACACTACTATGGAGGAGGTGAGGTCGTTGTTGTCTTCATCAGATTGCGTTGTAAAACCTGTTAAAGGACATTCGGGAAGCGGGATTCGTAAAATCCATAGAATCACAGATACCAATTGGGAGAAGTTGTATCTCGACTTGAAGAATGAGCAGATCCTGGTTGAGGAATGTATACATGCCTGTAGTGAATTGGAAAGCTTTCATCCGGCCTCATTGAATACAATCAGGGTGGTGACTATATCGAATGAAACAGAGACGAGGATGATTGGTGCCATATTGAGGATGGGGGTAGGAGATGGTTTTATTGACAATACCCATGCTGGTGGCTTGTTTGCACAGATTGACGTGGAAACAGGTGAGATCATTAGTGATGGATTGAATACTGATGGACAGCATTGGACGAGTCATCCGGATACGGGCAAGATGATTAAAGGAGTGAAAGTCCCATTTTGGGACAAGGTGATAGCCACATGCAAGGATGCTTCAAAATTGTTGTCAGGATTGTGCTTTGCAGGATGGGATTTGTGTGTGCATGAGGACGGCAGAATAGAGATTATAGAGGTGAATGCTTCACCTCATTTTGATGGTGGAATGCAACTTCCGCTGAAGAAAGGTGTTCGTGGTTTGGTTAAGAAGGATTTAATAGATTTGTACGGGATTAAGAACATATTGTAATGGTAACGATTATCGGTGTGGGAGATATCATGCCTGGTGGTGTGTTGGCCGGGGTAAATGAGGGGTATGTGTCGCAGGAAGTATTGGAGGTGTTGCGAAAGGGTGACATCCGTGTGGGGACATTGGAGACTGCGATAGGAAACAGTCCTACGTTCAACCAAGAGAAGATGTCGCGTAAAGGGGATGTGATTTATGCCCTTGATGCTGACTTGATAAAGTTGAAGCAGTTAGGAATGAATGTGGTCAGTCTGGCCAACAACCATTACTTCGATTTGGGGGCAGCGGGAGCAGAACATGCTATTCGTTTGCTTGATGAGATGGAAATCAAGCATGTCGGTGCCGGCCGTAATTTGGAAGAGGCTTCCCGTCCGGCTGTAATAAGTGTGGGTGGGAGAAGTATCGCTTTCATTGCTTTCTGCGAATGTGAGGAGGAAAGGATAGGCTGGTGCCCTGTCGCTACTGAGAATATGCAAGGTGTCAACCCGCTGAGAGAGGAATATGTGTGTGAAGAGATTAATCGGTACAAGGGTCTGTATGATTATGTGGTGGTGTTGCCACATTGGGGAAAAGAAGGTCAGACGATGCCCACAGACCACCAATATCGGTTGGCAAAGCGTATGATGGCGGCTGGCGCAGATTTGATTTTGGGAAGTCACGCCCATTGCGTTCAGCCAGTTTTTCATAAAAAAGGGAAAGCTGTGGCTTTCGGTATGGGGAATTTCCTTTTCCCAGACAGATTGATTGCTCCGCCGCGCTCCACCTACTATTCCGACATGCCATTGGATTACTCGTCGTTGCCAGTGACGGATAGGTATCCCTATGTGGAAGAGGTTACTTTCAAGAAATGGAGGACGAAAGCCCGCTACGGCTGTCTGGTAGAGTGTTGGTTGGATGAGCATGGTGCTCGGGCAAAAGGAAAGATGACTCATCTTACAAAGGATAACCATTTGGAGTTGAGTAAAGGCAGATATGCTTATCAGGGTCAGTTGAATTTGGCATCGGCAGCATTGAGGAGTGGTTGTTTCGTTCAATTGTACGCAATTCAAGCGTTGATGAACAAGACGAAAAGATTGGTGAAGAGGGTGAAGAAAGGCTTTCATTAGCGACGTTGCCTTAGTATTAAAGGGGACTTCTATTAATTACCTCGTAGAGGTGAGACTATCAATAACACGGTACAAGCCAAAGGCGCAGTGCCGTGACGCTCAGATATCAGAGAACTGCGTCCCGAAGGGACGCGACATATATACAGAATTTATAGAACCCAGCTAAAGCGAAAAATTTTCATAATTTTTTTTTAGGAAGTATAAAAAAAAAGCGTATCTTTGTAAGATGAAACAGTGGGGATATCTCCCCTATGGTTTGGTTGTAAATACCTGATATATTGGCTTATACAATGTATTGGGGGTAATTTGAATTATAAGTGATTCTTCTTGAAGATTTGTTGTAGCATTTTGATTATTGTAGTCAGGAAGACCCATTGACAATAAAAGTCATGCTATTTGTTTAGATAAAATAATTATTTTTACTATCCCTTACAGCGGTTATTACATACTTCAGAGCTGTCATTAAGTTAACATTATCCAATGAATCGTATCATATATCCTCTTGTCATTCTTTTTGTAGCATGCTTTTGCTCCTGTGGTGCACTTCGTGAAATGGCGTATGTGAGTGATGCAGAGCGCGATAGTGCTCAGCAGATTTTGTCCACCTATTCAAATTCCATACATACTGGTGACCAGTTGTATATTTATGTATATAGTCAGACACCAATAAGTGCTGTTCCATTTAACCAGGAGACTCATGTGGTCGCTGTTGAGCAGAACCGTTTGAATACTATGAGTAATACGAATCGTGTCGCAACGATGTCGGAAACCTATAGACTCAAAGAAGGTCGTCAAGTGGAAGGATATCTTGTGGATCAAGATGGGTATATTATCTTTCCTGTAATAGGGAAATTGAAGGTGGAGGGGATTACGTACGACAGTCTGCAGAATAAACTACAGCAACTTCTCATAGATGGAGGATATGTTCTGGATCCAGTCGTCACCGTCAGCCCGATGAACTTTAGGGTCTCTGTTGTAGGAGAAGTGCGCAGCCCGCGTGAGTTACATATCACAGGAGATCGACTGACCATTTTCGAGGCTTTGGCCATGTGTGGGGATATTACTCAGTACGGGTTGCGGGACAATGTGGTTGTGATGCGAGAGAAGAACGGAATGGTAACACCCATAGAGATAGACCTCACCAAGAAAACAATGTTTGATTCCGAAGTGTATTACCTCCAACAGAATGACATCGTTTATGTTCAGCCGACTTTGAAAAGACGCAGGCAGGCAGATCCCCGTCAAATGTATTTAGAATCGGTTGGGCCATACGCCAGTTTAGGGGTGTCAATTGGTAATTTGGCATGGCGAATATATCGTAGGTATGTGTATGATGTAAGAGGATTGTTTCATTGATGTAGACATCTATTATTACAATACTATAATAAAATAATACCAGAGTCTATGGTAAGCAGCATATAGGTCGTCAAGTCGATTCCCCTCCTTACAATTATATTGCATGATATTTATCGCCAACTGAAAAACTCGCCATTTCTTTCAGTCGAAAATCGAATGTCAAAAAATGGATCTTTGGCTGATTAACAGGTTATCTTTATTGTGAAGGTCCAAAAGTGCTAATAGTAATAGAACCCACTTGATATAAATCTCCAATGAGTATTCCTTTATGTTTAATCTTTACAAGTTTATTTCAGAGAACATTACATATCGTCCAATTAGTATGTTTGAAGACGATATTCAGGCTAATAACAGTCGCCTTACAAATGAAATAGAGGGCAAGTCGGTATGTGTAATTGGTGGGGCTGGAAGTATCGGGTCATCGTTTATTAAAGCGATACTGAGGTTTCATCCCTGCAAACTTGTGGTCATCGACCTCAACGAAAATGGACTTGCTGAGTTGACTCGCGATATTCGTTCTACTGAAGGACTTTATGTGCCAGAGGAGTACCGAACCTATACATTGAATTTTGCAGACCCGATTTTTGCAAGAATTTTTCGAGAAGAAAAAGGTTTTGATATTGTAGCCAACTTCTCCGCACACAAGCACGTACGTAGCGAGAAGGACAAATATTCTGTTCAGGCATTGATAGAGAATAACGATATCAAGGCAAAGAAACTGATGGATTTGCTATGCGAGTTTCCTCCAAAGCATTTCTTTTGCGTAAGTACTGACAAGGCCGCCAACCCCGTAAACATTATGGGTGCCAGCAAGCGTATTATGGAAGATTTAGTCATGGCATACAATGACAAGTTTAAGGTAACCACGGCTCGGTTTGCAAATGTGGCATTCAGCAACGGCTCTTTACCTGACGGATGGCTGCACAGATTGCAAAAGAAACAGCCTTTGGCAGCGCCTAATGATGTAAAGCGTTACTTTGTATCACCGGAGGAGAGTGGGCAAATATGTATGTTGGCTTGTATCTTGGGCAAAGGGGGAGAAGTCTTCTTCCCCAAATTAGGAGAAGAGCAAATGCTTACCTTTAGTGCTATCTGCGATGATTTTGTAACTGCACAAGGTTTGACAAAAGATGAATGTGCATCTGATGAGGAGGCCAAGAAGAAAGCAGCGAATATTGATTATTCTCAATTCTCAATACTCAATTCTCAATTAGAATACCCAGTTGTTTATTTCAAGAGCGACACTACTGGAGAAAAAGCTTATGAAGAGTTCTATATCCCTGGAGAGAAGATTAATATGGAACGATTTAAGGCTTTGGGAGTAGTAGAGGAGACAACGCGCCGTCCAATGGATGAGGTGAATGCTTTTTTTGAAAAGTTGGGAACACTGTTTGCGGACGACTTCACCAAAGAGGATGTTGTGAAGGCGATCAAAGAGTTTATCCCCAACTTTGAGCATGAGGAAAAGGGAAGGAATTTGGATCAGAAGATGTAAGCTGTTATGTACGAAAAGACAATAAAATTCATTAAAGAGCTTTATGGCAACCAAGAGTTCACTCCATTATCGGTTCCGAAGTTCATTGGCAATGAGAAGAAATATCTCAACGAATGTATAGACACTACTTTTGTGAGCAGTGTTGGAAAGTTCGTTGACCGCTTTGAGAATGATATGGCTGCTTATACGGGTGCCAAGAAAGCCGTGGTCTGTGTGAGTGGTACCAATGCCTTGCACATGGCGATGATGCTGGTAGGAGTGGAGCGAGGCGATGAGGTGCTGACACAGGCACTGACATTTATTGCCACCTGCAATGCTATCAGTTACATTGGTGCTCATCCTGTTTTTATTGATGTAGATAAAAGCACGATGGGACTTTCTCCTGATGCCTTGAAGGCATGGTTGGAAAATAATGCTGAAATCCGTAATGGTCAATGCTATAACAAGCATACTGGCCATAGGGTGAAAGCTTGTGTCCCGATGCACACCTTTGGCCATCCTGTTCGGATTGATGAGATAGCAAATATCTGTGCAGAAAACCATATAGAGTTGGTTGAGGATGCCGCCGAGAGCATCGGCAGCAAATATAAAGGCATACACACGGGTTTGTTTGGTAAGATAGGTGCCTTGAGTTTTAATGGAAACAAGACCATTACTACCGGAGGCGGAGGCATGTTGCTCTTTATGGACGAGGAACTGGGCACTCTGGCCAAGCATCTTACCACCCAAGCCAAGGTTCCTCACCGTTGGGAGTTTAAGCACGACCACATTGGTTATAATTACCGTATGCCTAATATCAATGCGGCTTTGGGCTGTGCCCAGTTGGAGCATTTGGATGAATTTATTGCCGACAAGCGTGCTACGGCATCAGCCTATGCTGAGTATTTCAAGTATGTGGACGACATTGAGTTCTTTGTTGAGCCAGAAAATAGTTTTTCCAACTATTGGCTCAATGTAGTGATTTTGAAGGATTGTGATGCCCAGCAAGTTTTCTTGCAAGAGACCAACGATAACGGGGTAATGACTCGACCCATTTGGGAATTAATGACACGACTTCCGATGTTTGAAAACTGCGAACATGACGGTTTGAAGAATACAGTATGGTTTGCAGATAGGGTGGTGAATATCCCCAGTAGTGTAAAAATGTAAGCGATGTTAAGCGAAATAGGAAGTAATTTTTGGATTAATCCAAATGAGAAGTTGAGTGGTCGAACTCTAGGTACACCGTATTCTTTATTTGGGTACGAGGGTAGTGATTATGTATGGTTATCTACAGGGCGTTCTGCAACCAGTTTGGTGTTGCAGACAATTGAGGAGCGTAATCCCAATATTAGAAAAGTGGCATTAATACCTTCTTTCACATGTTATACGGTGATAGATCCTTTTATTGATTATGGTTACGAAATTCATACACTGCCTTTGTCGTTGGATTTGAAGACTACATCAGAAGAAATCCTGCAAAGTGTTGAACGGACAGGGGCTGAGGTTTTGTTAGTACATCGTTATTATGGTTTCGATACCTTGCCGGGATTCAATGATATAGTTGAATTTTTGAGAAGCAAAGGTGTAGTTGTTATTGAGGATAGCACTCAATGCTTATATAGTGGATTTGAGTTGTCGGATGCGGATTATTACGTGGGAAGCATTAGGAAATGGTGTGGAGTTCCCGATGGTGGGTTCGCGATATGCAGGGATGGAAGGTTTGAGCATAAGACTATCTGTCCAGATGAGAAGATGGTTGAGGCCAAACGTATTGCATCGGAATTGAAATATCAGTTCTTATTTGAAGCAAAAGGAGACAAGCCGACATTCAAATCCAAATACCGTGAAGCAGAAGAATTGTTGGATAATCAGAATGGATATTATTCGATTGGAGAGTTGTCTGCAAGAATGCAAGCGGAGTTGGATGTTGACATGCTAAGACAAAAAAGAAGGGAGAACTACAACGTATTGTTGAAGGGGTTGCAAAATGTTACTGGACTGTCTATCATTTATACAGTTTTACCAAGTGATGTAACGCCTTTGTATTTCCCAGTTCTTGTCGAGGACCGGGAGCAATGGCAAAATTTGTTGGCCGACAATGATATTTATGCTCCTGTGGTATGGCCCAAAGCAGAACAGTGCCCTGATATTGATGATGATTCACAAACAATTTACGATAAGATACTCTGCATTCCAATTGACCAACGATATGGAATAGATGATATGAAACGCATAGTAGAAGTAATAAACAAGAAATAATGAAAACAAAAATAGCCGTCATCGGTGCAAACTATCAGTTTTTGTCTTTTTATAAACAGGCGAAGGCATTGGGATACGAGATTTATTCCTTTGCCAGAGCGATTGACGATAACCCTTGCTGGGAGATAGCCGACCACCATTATGATTGCGCCTTTAGTACGGACAAGGAAGAAATTCTAGAGATTTGTAAGAAAGAGGGTGTGCAAGGCGTGACTTCATTCCTGCTTGAGTCGCCGCTACCATGTGTGTATTACGTTGCAGAAGGCTTGGGTTCTCCATGCAATTCTAAGGAGTGCCAAGCCATTACTGCAAACAAATATACCATGCGCGAACAAATGCGCAAATGCGGGGTGAGTATTCCTGCTTATCAGGCAATTCATTCAAAATCGGAGCAAGTTGAGATACCATACCCCATCATAGTGAAACCGGCGGATAGCGGTGGAAGCAGGGGCGTTACCCTTGTGAAAAACAAAGAGGAACTTGAAATGGCTCTTGTCCGTGCTTTTGATTACTCACCCAATCAGACAGTGATGATAGAGCAATTCATTGTTGGAAGAGAGTTTAGTGTCGAGTCTATTTCGTATAAAGGCAAACATTTTGTGTTGCAAATAACCGATAAGGTAACAACAGAAGCGCCTTACTTCGTGGAGCTTGCTCATCACCAGCCTGCCGATTTGAATGAAAAACAACGTTGGGATATTACCAACTTGACTCTTCAAATGCTGGATGCATTGAAGATTGAAAATAGTGCGGGACACACCGAGATTAAGATGGATACCAACGGCATACCTTACATCATAGAAATGGGTCCACGCATGGGTGGCGACTACATTTCTTCTGATTTGGTAAGGCTTTCTACAGGATATGACTTTGTGAAAGGTTTGTTGGAGGTGGCTACGGGACGTTTTGTCGAGCCTGTTTTCGGCGAGACAAAACGCTCTGGTGTCTTTTTCTTATGTGAAGTGACTAAAGACAAAGTTTTGCCGTATATTCAGGATAAGGACAAATACCCCTTTATTGTCGATGCCGACATTTGGGGAGAAATACAACCCGTAAAATGCAACAGTGACCGTGGAGGTTACTTCATTTATCAATCGGACAAAAGGATAGAGTTGTAAAAAGTAATAAAATGAAATCATTACAAGGAAAAAAGTTGCTGGTTCTTGGTGGCTCTGCATATATGATAGACCCTGTACTTAAAGCGAAAAGTATGGGCATATATACTATTGTGACAGATTTACATGGAATAGAGAAAGCACCAGCCAAACGCGTTGCAGACGAATATTGGGATATCAGTCTTATGGCATACGACCAGTTGGTGCCTAAAATAAAAGAGGAAAAAATAGATGGCATTCTTACTGGTTTTACGGATACTTTTTTGTTGGCTTACCAGCATTTATGCGAATTGACAGGTTTGCCTTGCTATGCAACTAAAGAAGTGTTTGAGACAACGATGGACAAGGCAAAGTTCAAGCAACTATGCCGTGACAATGGTGTGTCTGTGATTCCTGAATATGAATTAGCTTCTTTTGACCCAAGTACCATAACTGAAAAGAACAAAATCATTATAAAACCTGTTGATAACAGCGGTTCAAACGGTGTAATCCTTTGTGAAAAGCAAGAGGATTTCAAACAGTGTTTGGACTATTCCCTCTCTTTCTCTCCCAAGAAGCAGGTGGTGATTGAGAAATATATGGAGCTGGACAGTATTTCCATATCATATACTTTTCAAGATGGAAGAGTGTCGTTGTCGACGACCGACGATAGATATGTCCATAAAGCATCAAATGGAAGTGCAGTGACTTGCCTCAGTCTTTATCCATCCAAATATACCGATGTATATGTTGAGAAAATGGATGGCAGGGTTCGCGAGATGTATAAAAACGCAGGGGTGAAAAATGGTGTGGTCGCAGTACAGTTCTTTACAGATGGAGTTGATTTTTATGCAATGGAAATGGGACACCGTCTGACAGGAGGTCAACATTACACGTTCACCCAGATGGAAAATGGGGTAAGTGTACTTGATTGTCTAATCCATTTTGCTGTAACAGGCCAAATGGCCGATTTCTCCATTGCTGAAATAGACAATGCCAAATTTAAGCATACATATTGCCATTTGTATATTCTTGGAAAGCAAGGCAAAATTGCCCGAATGGAAGGTTTGGATTATCTGAAAAGCATACCGGAAGTTTTCCATCTTTCTCAAGAGAAAAAAGAAGGGGATGAAATTGGTCCAGACGGAACTTCGGCTCAAAAAGTGATAGGCATCCATTTAAAAATGAAGCATAGAAATGATTTAGACCGAATCATGCAGAATATCCAAAGGGAGTTCCATCTCTATGACGAGAACGGAAACGACTTGACAGTTGAATTAATGAAATAAATACTATTGTTATGAAATACTACACTATGCCGGAAACGAGAGCGTTTCTTGAAAGTATAGGGATGCCTGGTGGCGACCTGTATGATTTGCCAACATCAGACAAACGTTTCCCTGATGGGGGACAATATCGTTTCGAGGTGCCAGGAATTCAAGGTCCTGGGCCGATGAAAGCCCTTCTTGAGGCTTTGGATGAATACGGCATACAAATCCACCGCGTGACCCAAACCAAAGGCATTATGTTCCTCACCGATGAGGAAATCTCTAAGATGGTGGAATATGCCAAAAAATGGAATGTACAATTGATTCTTGCCTGCGGTCCGCGCGCCACAACCGACACATCAGCTTCGGTGAAAACAGAAGAAGGTCAGCGTATGGGCTACCGGCTGCGTGGAGAGGAACAGATTGTACGTGGTATTGAGGAAATCCGCCGTGGTGCCCGTCTCGGTGTTCGTGGTTTCCTCGTGTACGACGAAGGTTTGCTGTGGGCTTTGGGCGAAGCCCGCAAGAAAGGGTTCATCCCCGCCGATTGTCATTTCAAAGTAAGTGCCCATACAGGTCACGGTAATCCGTGCTCTGCTCATCTGTTGGAGACCTTAGGAGCCGACTCCATCAACCCGATTCGCGACATTCAGGTGCAGATGCTTGCTGCCCTGCGTGCCGCTATCGATGTTCCGATTGATCTGCATACGGAAAACCCGAAATCATCCGGTGGATTCATCCGCCATTATGAGGTGCCGGATTTTATCCGAGTAGCAGCGCCTGTTTATTTGAAAACTGGGGGTAGCGTGGCTGCTAATCACAGCTATGATACCACTGAAAAAGAGGCCAAGCAACGTGCCAAACAGGTTTCGCTTGTGAAAAGAGTAATTGACGCCTATTATCCAGAGGCTATAGTTTCGCCCAAATAATTGAGATGAAGCATCATCAATATAATCCGGATTATCAGTTTGTGAAGGAACCGGTGAATTTTAATAAATACACCGATCGCACCCTGTTGCAATATTGTCTTGGGGCAACAATGTATATGCCTGGCACTAAAGACTTCGCACAAGCCATTATCGACAAGAAATATCCAGGTCTTACATCTATGGTGATGTGTTTTGAGGATGCTTGTAAGGAGGAGGATGTTCCTGCTGCAGAGCAGAATTGTCTCCGTGTCTTAGAAACCTTGCGTCAAAAGGTAAATGATGGCGAATTGGATTACAAGGACATTCCTCTCATCTTTTTCCGAGTGAGGAATGTGGAGCAGTTCAAGCATTTTGTTAAACTATTGCCTATAGAGACTGTACCGTATATCACAGGTTTTAACTTCCCCAAGTTCAACAGCCTTAATGCTGCAGCATATATGGATCATCTCGTGGATATCAATGAGCGAGCTGGTGAGGTGTTGTATGGTATGCCTATTATCGAAGATGCTCGAGTCGCATACAAGGAGAGCCGCTTGGATGAGTTGATTGCTGTGAAACGGGTGCTTGATCAAAACAAGAATCTTGTATTGAACGTGCGCGTGGGCGGTACCGACTTCTCCAGTTGCTTCGGTGTACGTCGTGGCATCAACTATACCATATACGACATCATGACCGTATCGAACTGTCTGATGGACATTCTCAATGTGTTTACTCGCAACAACGACTATACGGTTAGCGGCCCTGTGTGGGAGTACTTCCGCGTAAATAAGCGGATGAAAGGCATGGAAGAATTGCCAAAGGTCGACCTTCAACAGACACTTTTGAAACGCAAGGCCATTGTGAACGATGCTGTGGATGGGTTGATGCGTGAATTGGTGCTTGACCAGGCCAATGGCTTCATGGGCAAGACCTGCATTCATCCATCGCACCTTAATTATATCAATGGCATGTTGGCGGTTACCAAAGATGAATATGACGATGCTTATCAGATTCAGCACACTTCTGGTGGAGTGATAAAAGGTACTAAGGGTATGAATGAGATAGGGCCTCACAAAGCTTGGGCTGAGCGCATCATGATGCGTGCTGAGGCATACGGAGTGATTGAAAATGAAGCGGAATACATTAATTTGTTTGGCGTGCAATGATTGATTTAACTACACCATTGAGTGAGGAAGTCATCCGCCGACTTAATGTTGGCAATGTGGTGACTATCACAGGTAACATTTATACTGGTCGTGATGCAGTGCTTCCTAAGATTGTGAAAGCTGCAGAAGACGGGACTTTGAATGATTTGGGCATCGACCTGCAGGGTGCAGTCATTTTCCATACAGCAGTCAGCCCAGCAGGAGTCGGTCCGACTTCAAGCAACAAGATGGAGATAGAATGCACTTTTGAACCATTGTCGAAACACGGCGTGAAGATGCATCTCGGCAAGGGTGCCATTTCAAAAGAAACCGTAAAAGCCTTGGCGGAACAAAATGCAGTTTTCGCCATCATTCCGCCAGTGACTGCCCTTTTGGGCAGCCAGACAATGGAACAAGAAGTTGTGGCTTTTCCTGAATTGGGTATGGAGGCATTCAATAGGTTAAAAGTCGTCAAGTATCAGGCTATCATAGCTGCTGCGAAAGGAGAATCCATCTATGTCTAACATCAAAGAAAAAGTAGCCGAATGCCTCGTCCGTGCTGGTTCCACCTTTCGTGTAGACCAAAAGGAAGCCTATCGTAAGGCCATTGCCGATGAAGCAAACGCACAATTGTGCTGGGTGATGCAACAAGTGTTGGATAATGCCATGGTTGCCGAAGAACGGAGAAGCCCTTTATGTGATGACACAGGCATTCCGCATCTGTTCCTTGAGGTGGGACCGAATCGAAGCGTTACAGGCGAACTGCTTGAACAAATTAAGGAAGGCGTAGCCCTTGGCTTGCGCCAACTTCCCGGTCGTCCCATGGCCATCAAGGGTGACGATTATGCCCGTATTGACCAAAGTGGTGGCTTGAACGAGGATAGTGGCGCATTGATGCCATCACCAGTATTAATAAAACCCGTCAAAGAGGATGTGCTACGACTCACCGTGCTGATGCTTGGTGGTGGCCCCGCCATCCGTGGGATTACACAACGAGTATTTCATAAGCACAGTGTGGATGTCGTGATTGAAGAAATAGTTAATCGAGCCAAAGAAGGTGTTTCCAAATTGGGCTGCAGCCCATGTGTTTTGGCTGTAGGCATCGGTCGGTCTCAATTCGAAGCAACTAGTTTGATGATGGAGGCCATGGTTTATGGTGATTTTAGCAAACAGTCTGACTTTGAGAACAGAATCACCGAAAAAGTAAATGAAGCTAATATCGGTCCACTTGGATTGGGTGGCAAGCATAGCGTGTTGGTCACTTTCGCCAAGGTTGGTCCCCAACGGGCAAGCGGTGTAAGAATTGTAGCCTTAAGGCCGTGTTGCTGCTTTGAGCCGCGGAGAGCTTCTGTAGAGTTATAGTTGATTATGCCAAAGATATTACATACAGCGAGATATACAGGTTTGCCTTTGGAAATCCTTAAAAAATCTTGTCCTGAAGGTTTCACGGTGAAGACTTTAGACGAAGCCACTTATGAGCAACTCATAAAGGAATCTTTCGATGCAGACTATTTTCTTGTGAGTGGTCGTCTGCCAATCGATAAGATGGTGCTTGACCACGCCCCGCATTTGAAGATGATACAGCGGACAGGGGTCGGCACAGAGATGCTTAACTTGGACGAAATCGAGAAACACAGCATCCCCGTGTATGTAAATGATGGTGTAAATGCTCGAAGTGTTGCAGAGCATACGCTTACATTGATTTTGGCCTGCCTGAAACGACTTCCGCAGATTAACCAACAGGCTCATCAGGGGGTGTGGAAAAAGCAACAGACAGGAGTGACCACCCATGAGTTGTACAGCAAGACCGTAGCCTTGGTCGGTATGGGCAATATTGGTCGTTTGGTGGCGCAAATGCTGCAAGCGTTTGGCGCAAAGGTAATCTATACCGATGTGTTCCGTCAGACCGAAGCGGTGGAAACACTGTTGGATTTGACCTATTACTCCAACTTTGAAGCTTTGTTGCCAAAAGCAGACATTCTCAGTTTTCATTGTCCGCTGACGAAGGATAATACTGAGATTCTGAATAGAGCTACCCTTCAGTTAATGAAAGAAGGTTCTGTTGTCATCAACACGGCTCGAGGCAAACTTATTAATCAAGATGATTTGTATAACGCCATCAAATCAGGTCACATCCGTGCAGCAGCGTTGGACACGCATTATGAAGAACCAATCAAAGAAGGATATAAACTAGCCGAATTGGAAAATGTAATCCTGACACCTCATATAGGCGGTCTGTCTTATGAGGCATTTGAGGCTATGATGGAGGGTGCCATGGAGAATATAGAAGCATTTGAGCAGGAAAAGTTATCGGATATTGAAGAAAAAAGGATACTGTAATGAACCAAAGTCTGACAGAAACCTTTATTGATGGCCTATTTGCCAAGTTGCAAGCGATACCAGATAGGGTAATCCAGCAGGCTAAAAAGTGCCTGTTAGATTACATTGGTGTTGCTGTGGGGGGTGCCAGATATTTGCAGGAACATCATCTGCATTTTTTTGAATCTTTTACCAAAGATACAGGCGATTGTTCAGTGTTTGGTACAGACTATAAAACCACATCGGCAAACGCGGCCTTGTTGAATGGTTTCAGTGCCCATGTGTTGGAACTGGATGACGGTCATCGTAAGGGGATGATTCATCTTGGCGCGTCCATCATTTCTGCAGTTCTCGCTGTTTCGGAAAAAGAGAACATATCATTCGATGCTTTTGTGTGTGGTATCATTATGGGCTATGAGGCCGCCGTGCGTTGTGCTTGTGCCTTACAGCCAGGACACAAAGTAAGAGGTTACCATGTTTCAGGTACTTGTGGCACAATTGGCTCAGCGATAGGTGTTTCTTTCGCTTGCGGATACAATCGGGAACAAATTAAATCCACTTTGGCTTGTGCTGTTACTAGTGCAGCCGGGGTGTTGGAAATACAGGAAGAAGCATCCGAGTTAAAGCCCTACAATTTGGGTCGTGCTGCCATGGACGGACTTGTAGCCGCACAAATGGGTCGTATGGCCTTGTGTGGTCCCGATGACATCATGGGCGGCAAGCATGGGTTTCTCGCTGTGTTGACCGATACACCTACCTCATCCTATTTGACCGATTTTAGTAATGAGGACTATTGCATCGAAGGTATCTATCAAAAGGTGTATGCTGCTTGTCGTCATTGTCACCCAGCCATTGAGGCAGCTATTGGCATTCGAAACGATGTTGGACTCAAACCAGATCAGATTGACAAAGTGGATGTGCACACCTACAAACTAGCCGTTGGTGGACATGGCCATAGGATTATTCAAGGCATCAGTTCTGCCAAACTTAGTACACCGTATAGTGTAGCTTTGGCCTTAGTGAAAGGCAATGCGGGAAATGAGGATTTTAACGAAGACAATCTGATTGATCCCGACATTTTAGAGTTGACACAAAAGGTAAGTGTCATTGAGGATAAACAATTTACCGTTCAATCCCCCATGGTTCGAGGTGCACGGGTGGTCATCCGATTGAAAAATGGGAAAAAATACGAGAACTCCGTTCTCTATCCTAAGGGTGAACCGGAGAATCCGATTAGACATGAAGAAATCAAGCAAAAAGTTGATGCTTTAATCCAAAACAACAAAGATGGTTTAGTTAAAAGTTTTATTAATAATCTATGAGTATCATAAAAAAAATATATCATAAAACATACTCCATGTTACCCGTTGCAGAAAAAATGGTGATTTTCAAACGTCGTAATATGGATTTGCCCTGTGGTTATGGTAAGCCCTTTCGTGATTATCTCAACGAGGCATTTGACACTTTCCTTACTCCAGAAGAACGGCATGATACAAAACTAATAAATGATTTAACAAACGATATCATTAAGTGTTGGGTGAAATACGAGGCGTTGCCGTATGAGTTTTTTTCATACGACTTGCGACACAGCGACGACAAAAAGCGCGCTACATTCATGACGGATGTTCAAAAGAATCAAGCTTGTATTAAGTACTCTAGTCTGGAAGCCTATCAGAAAGAAATATGTGATAAATATGCTTTCTATCAATTAATGGAGCCGTTTTTTGGTCGCAAGGTGTTTAAAGTCAATGGGTTGGCTGATAAGGAGGGGTTTATACAATTTGCTACAGAAGTTAAAACACTTTTCTGCAAACTTTCCAAAGGCTCGCGAGGAAGCGGTGCCTTTCCCGCTGAAGTGTCAAATAAGGAAGACGCTGAACACCTGTTTTCACAACTGATAGAGTCTGCTGACGAAGAATGGGTTGTGGAGGAAAGAATAAAGCAAAATGAAGAAATGGCGCAATGGAATGACTCTTGTGTTAATACAGTCAGGTTACCTGCTTTTCTCACTAAGTATGGTTTTAAAGTATTAGATCCTTTTTTTCGTACGGGACGTGCAGGATCTGTCGTTGATAATGCTGGACAAGGCGGCGTGTTCGCTGCCATTGATCCCCAAACAGGTGTGTTGATTTCAGATGGTGTGGATGAGTATTGTCATACTTTTCCCACACATCCTGATTCAGGACTAATATTCAAAGGATGGCAGATTCCTCGTTGGAAAGAGTTGTTGGCTGTAGCAGAAAAAGCTCACAAAACTATACCACATCATAAGTATATCGGCTGGGATTTTGCGTTAACAGACACTGGCTGGGTGTTGATAGAAGGCAATTGGGGCCAAATGGTTGGTCAGTATGCAACAAAAGTAGGCGTTAAAGAATTATTTATGAAATATATTAATAATTGAACATTATCATGAGAGATATATTACGATCGTGTTTTCATAAGTTGAAGGGAGATTATTCCCAATATAAAGAAGAAAAAACGATTGAAAATTTACATCGTGGTTTTTATCTAAAAGATAAGTTCTTACTTGACGAGCAGGATTCTCCGTTAATTTCGGATGAAGAATTTCGCCATATTAAAGAAACTTGGCCTTGTTTTAGGTTTTTTGGACAAGATGACCTTACTTGGTTTCGCATCTATAAGAGGGAGTTTGGCTTTTCTCCATATTTTGTAGATGCATTGCACATTAAATATATTGTGGAAAAATTTAATCCGTTTCATCAAGTCATTTCCTTGGAGAATAAAGCTATGGGGGATATCTATTTCCCAGAAATTCCTTTTCCTGAGGTTTATGTTCGGGCATTGAATGGATTATTCTATGATTCTCAAATGAACATACTAAGTTTAAATGAAGCCATTAGACTTTTGTCATCAAAACGAACTTTCATCATCAAGCCATCCATTGATTCTTTGTGTGGGGCGGGTGTTGAAAAAGTAGTTGTTGAAGAACTTGAGCAACAAGAAAAGGCTTTGTGTGACATTATCCTACGTGGAGGTGAAAATTTTATCGCACAGGAATGTTTAACACAAGAACCAGTTATATCATCCTTGAATCCAACTTCTATAAACTGTTGTAGAATAACATCTATTTATATGAATGGTAAATTTGGCTACTCTTCTATATTAAAGGTTGGTAAGTTAGGATCTCACGTAGATAATTGGCATAGTTCGTACTTCATTGGTATGGCAAATGATGGGACGGTATTACCCCATGGTTTTGATAAAAAATGTTATCGGGTGGCAAAAACAGATAGTGGCATTAAATTTGGCGGAATGAAGGTGCCTTGTTTCGACAAAATGGTTGCCTTGGTTGAAAAATGTCATAAATATTATTTTGCCAATTGTGGGGTCATAGGATGGGATATTATGGTTGATAGTCAGAACAATCCTAGAGTACTGGAAATGAACATTAGCCGACCGGGAGTGGTTGGCGAACAACTAGCATCAGGTACATTCTTTGCCGATTTTAGAAATGAGATATGCAACACGTTGTTAAAGAAATGAGAGAAATAACTGATGAAGAACAGAAACAAATTCTGTTTGATATTTTAGTTTATTTTGACCAAATCTGTCGTGAGAATAAGATACAGTATTCTCTTGGAGAAGGTACCCTATTAGGTGCTGTCCGTCACAAAGGATTCATTCCTTGGGATGACGATATTGACATACTGATGACCCGCACTGAATTTGAGAAGTTTTTGTCAATCCATCAAAATGGACAATACGAGATTTTTCATGTCAACCCTAATGTAAACTACTGGAACTATGTGGCTCGTCTATGTGACCCCCGTACGGAAGTCTATTTCGGTGACAGCCACCATAGCATACATGGGCTTTGGGTTGGGTTGACACCTGTGGACAATATTCCCGATGACGATAGGAAATGGGGTCAAATGAAAAAAAGGATTGTTATTTGGGTAAAATTATGTCGCCAGAAGAAAGGAGTAGTTCCGATTGACGGGAGATTCAAAGGTCTCTTGGAACGGGTTCTATTCAGATTAAAACCCATCAATTGGTTTGACAGACGATTCAAGAAGGTGGTCACAGCCTATAAAGGACAATCGACCCAAAGGATGTTGAAGTTGAACATCCGTTATGAGCCGTTTGTTTTTCCCTCAAATGTTTTTAATGGATATACGGAATTGGAATTTGAAGGCCGAAGTTTTATGGCTATAGAGCATTATGATGACTATTTGCGGCAAATGTATGGCGACTATATGACACCTCCTCCCGAGAATAAGCGTGTAACAAAACATGGTTTTAGAGCTTATTATAAATAATTAGTTAAGGACTTGCTACATAAGAATAGCACAATGAAAATAAAGGTTTACCCAATAGAAAAAACAAACGTTTCTTTGGAGCGCGTGTTGACGTTAATCAAGTTGGCTTTTCAAGAGCGGAAGGAACAAGGATTGAATTATGGTTGCCTTTCTTTATCGTTGGATGGTTTTCAAGAAGAAGTTAAGGATTCGATGATTCTTATTGCCATGGATGAAGATTCGGATGTTTTATGCGGTTGTTCGGTTCTGATGATTCGTTGTGATAAGGATGGTAATCGTTTTGGGTGGGAAAAACATACGTCAGTACATCCAGAATATAAGGGGAAGGGAGTTGGATCATTGTTGATCAATTCATTAAAGGCAAAAGCAATTGAGTTAGATTGTGAGTATTTGGGTTGTAGTACAGCTGTTGATGCTGAAAGTGCAATCAGAGTCCATTTGAAAAACGGTTATTATATTGTTGGTCTTAAATCTTTCAGGTCAACGAACTATTATTCTTATATGTTTAGAATGCAACTGACACCATCGTGTTGGAGTGACCCGCTTTATTGCAAAAAGCAATATAAAAAATCAAGAAGAAAAATTCGTGTGGCATACAAGGCCGATGGGTCCAAAACCATACTAGGCCGTTTATTGGCAAACATAGGAGTTAATTGGTGATACTTTTAATTATTGCATCAATTGAAAACAATATTAACATTCGGTGTGTATGATATGCTGCATATTGGGCATATCTTACTTTTCAAGCACATTAAGGAACACTTTCCCGATGAAAAATGCCACTTGATTGTGGCTGTTCAGAATGCGGAATGTATAATGAAGTATAAACCTGATACCAAAATGGTGTATTCCACGGAAGAGCGGATGTTTATGGTCAGCTCCGTCCGTTGGGTCGATGAGGTTGTTACATATAATGATGTGGATATTGATATTCAGAATATTGACTTTGACGTTTTCGCTAAAGGTCCAGACCAGTGTCATTTAGGTTTTCGAAAAGCTGTTAAATGGTGTAATCAAAATAGTAAACAAGTTGTGATAATTCCTCGCACGGAAGGAATATCATCTACTATGCTTAGAGAATACAGTAAAATATAAGATTAAAAAATGAAACTAATTGCAGTAGGCGATATAATGCCGGGAGGGGTCCTCTCAATTACAAATACAGAGTATGCCACTAAAGAAGTAAGAGATTACTTGTCTTCGGGTGATTTACGAATAGGCAATTTCGAGTGTGCAGTTGAAGTCCCCAATCCTTCTGGAAAAAAAATAATGGGTGGAGGAAATACCATTTTTATAAGGGAACAAGATGCAAAACGTGTTAAAGATTTAGGGATAGATATTGTTAGTATTGCTAACAATCATTTGTTTGATTTAGGTCCTGAGGGTGCTTTTAAAGCCATAGAAGTTCTGGATTGTTTGGGCATTAAACACTGTGGTGCAGGTAGAAATCTTCAAGAAGCAAGAAGGCCGGTTGTTGTTAAAAAGGATGGTTGTACATATGCTTTTTTGGCATTTACTGACACGAGATGGAATTATATGTATGAAGCAACAGACACGGAACCGGGTGTTAATCCTTTACGTGAGGACTATGTAATACAAGAGATTAAAGCGGCAAAACAATTATATGATTATATCATAGTAATTCCTCACTGGGGAAAAGAAAACACATATTTTCCGACACTTGAAGTGGAACCATTGGCAAAAAAAATGATTCATGCCGGAGCTTGTCTTGTTTTAGGAGGCCATTCTCATAGAATTCAACCTGTGATAAATATTTGTCATGGTTCAATAATATATAGTATGGGAAATTTTCTGTTTTCAAATAGAATCATTAACACTCCAAAATTTACATGGTATCCCCCAGAGCCAATAGATGTCGAAACTTTACCCAAAACTATTGGTATTCCATTAGTAGATACTCCAACAATTAAATTATGGCGTCCACTTGCATATATAGGAATGATGGTTGAGAGTACTATTAATAGAAACACACATTCCAAATATAAGTTGACTTATACAGACATGAATAATTGTGTGGATTTATTGAAAGAGGGAGTGTTTTGTAAGCGATTAATCCTGGGTTTATTAGAATTTTCAATTAAGTTTGGAATATACAAAATTGTTTTTATTCTGTGTGAGTATTACAAGAGTGCAAAAGCACGCATTTGTAGCAAAAAGCGATAACATGTCCGAGAATAGTTTAAAAACAAAAGCGGTTTCCGGAATGATATGGACTGCCGTCCAGAAATATTCCACTATGGGTATTTCATTTGTGTCAGGTATCATCTTGGCTCGACTGCTAACCCCATATGACTATGGATGTATTGGCATGCTAACTATATTCATGACTATTGCTGCTTCATTTGTAGATGGAGGTTTTGCTTCGGCATTAATACAAAAAAAACGCCCAACCCAAGAAGACTATTCGACCGTTTTTTATTGGAATATGAGCGTCTCTTTGTTAATGTATTTTGTTCTTTATTTATGTGCTCCCGCCATTGCAAGGTTTTACAAAATACCATTGTTATCTTCTGTATTACGTGTTCAGGGACTTGTTTTAATTATTAATGCTGTTACTATTATTCAAAGCAACCAGCTTCGCAAACAGTTCCGTTTCAAGAAAATAGCTATAGTAACGATTCTTACTTCTATTATTTCATTGATCGTCACCATCATTTTGGCATACAAAGGATTGGGGGTGTGGGCGTTGGTTACACAAAACATCATTACAGCTTTTATTCCTTCTGTGATATATTGGTTGACCAACAGATGGCGACCTTTGTTGCTTTTTTCCAAGAAATCTTTTAGGGAACTTTTCTCGTTTGGTTTTTACATGTTTATGACTCATTTTGTAACAAATATTAGCAGTTCTATTCAAGGCCTTCTTATAGGAAAGGTTTATTCTCCAGCAACCATGGGTTTTTATTCAAAAGCGCATGGAACAGAACTGCTCGCTTCAAAGAGCATTTCTGATGTGATGACTCAGGTTACTTATCCTCTGTATGCAGAAGTTCAAGATGATAGAGATAGATTGATATTCATGATAAAAAGACTAACAACAACTCTTGCTTATCTAACTTTTCCCATGATGTTCATTTTACTTTTGTTGGCTAAACCTATTTTTGTGTTGCTATATTCTGAGAGATGGCTGCCTTGTGTTCCTTATTTTCAAATACTATGTATTGCGGGTCTTGCAATTTGTTTGCAAGCTGTAAATATGCAGGCTATATCTGCTGTTGGGAAGAGTAAAATTATGTTTACGTGGACGTTGATAAAAAGAATATTTGGTATGACATGTATTGTCGGGGGATTGTTTCTTTTTGGTATAAAAGGGTTATTGTGTGGTATGGTGATTAACTCATGGTTTGCATACCTTGTTAATGTTTGGCTTGTATCTAAGCATATAGGCTATAAGTTTTGGAGACAAATGCTTGATATATTGCCCATCATGTTGTTGGCGGTTTCGGTTGCCATTGTTGGCTATCTTTTCAATTTGTTTTCCCCGCTTTCAATGTATATGAATGCGGTAATTGTTCTTCTGTTATATGTCCTGATTTACGTTGGTGGTTCCGTTTTGTTCAAACTTGAAGCATTCCAGTATAGTAAAGAGTTTGTTCCAATGCTGTTTTCCAAACTTAAGAGAAACAAAATGAAAAAGAAAGCTTAAGCTAAAAACACAGAGTGAATCTAATATGTATTGTAACTGATAGGTAATACGATGTTTGAAAGATATGTTTAATAGGTTAATAACTCTTGCTGATATCGCGTTTTGGCATTCTTATCTTAATAGATTCCCATTTGATAAAAAGGATATCTATTTTACCCCAGAATACTATTCCCTTTACCAAAACTATGGCGACGGCGAAGCCCAATGCTTTGTTTTTGAGAAAGATGGAAAAATTGCTTTATATCCTTTCTTGAGAAACCCTATTACATCATTAGGTTATCAGCTTGATAAGGAGTATTATGACATCCAAGGTGCTTACGGATATAATGGCTTAATTGCTTCTGCTGATGATGAGGGTTTCATTGCTGATTTTTGGAAGGAGTTTGATTCCTATTGTCAGGAAAATGATATTGTAGCAGAGTTTATGCGATTCCACCCATTGTTGAACAACCAAAGGTTGGCTTCTCCCGAAATGAAGACGTTCTTTAGTCGGCATACCGTTGCCTTGGATTTGAGTCTGTCATTGGATGAGATTTGGACGCAGCAGTTCAGTTCGAAGAACCGCAATATGATTCGCAAGGCGGAAAAAGAAGGTGTTACCATTGCTGAGAGCGACGATTATGAGTCTTTCAAAAAACTCTACGATGGCACGATGACCAACCTCAATGCAGAAAACTATTATTATTTTCCACAAAGCTATTACGATGAGTACAAGGCATCGTTTAAAGATAATAGTATTCTTTGTTTTGCCATGCTTGATGGGAAAGTGATAGCTGGATCCATGTTCATGTTTAGTGAAAAATATGCCCACTATCATCTTTCTGCACGTGATAGGGAATACTCGAAATATGCTGCTAATAATTTGATTCTTTGGTATGGTATTCAGAAGGCAAAGGAACGGGGATGTAAATGGTTTCATTTTGGGGGCGGTACTACTGGCGAAGAAAACGACTCATTGTTGATCTTCAAACAAAACTTCTCAAAAACAAAAACTGAGTTTTGGATTGGCAAACGGGTACATAACCAAGCCGTTTATGACAGTATTGTTGAGCAATGGAAGGAAAAATATTCAAAGTGCTATGAAAACAATCGTGTTAAATTGTTGGGATATAGAGAAATATAATTATTGTCAAAATGGATTACTCAGAAAAGATTCGTAGAAAGATAATTCCAGCAGAAACGACCCTCATTCAGACAATGAAAATAATGGATGAGAAAAGGACTAAATCCTTGTTGGTTTTTTCTGGTGACCTTTTTTTGGGGATTATTACCAATGGAGACTTGCAAAGAGCCATTATTGCCAATTTTCCGTTTGAAACCCCCATAGATAAACTTCTCAACAATAATGGTAAAAAGTATGCTTTTGTGAATGATGATAAAGAATCTGTCAAGGATTGGATGAGAAAAAAAAGGGCAGAGTTTATGCCTGTAGTAGATGACGATGGAAGGTTAGTTGATGTCATTTTTTGGGATGAAGCATTAGAGAATACCACGAATGAAGATAATCGTCTGAAACTAGACCTTCCTGTGGTCATTATGGCAGGAGGTAAAGGCACGCGGCTAAAGCCTATTACGAATGTGTTGCCAAAACCCTTGGTACCTGTGGGTGAAAAAACCATCTTGGAGGTAATTATGGATCAGTTTGAGAGCATAGGTTGTCATAAGTTCTTTATGAGTGTAAACTACAAGGCTGATTTGATGAAATACTACCTGAATCAATTGCCACACCATTACGATGTAGAATTCTTTCAGGAAGAAAAACCTCTGGGCACAATTGGAAGTGTATCGTTGTTGAAGGGAAAGATAAACACACCGTTCTTTGTTAGTAATTGTGATAGTATTAACGAGCAAGACTATCGCGACGTGTGGGATTATCATGTGAATAACCATAATGACATGACCATCGTGACAATGGTGAAAAGTTTCCATATCCCGTACGGAGTAATTGAGACTGGATCTAATGGACTCATGGTTGCATTGAAAGAAAAACCAGAGCAAACCTATCAAGTAAATACAGGAGTGTATATTTTGAACCCAGAGTTGATAGGCGAAATACCCGAAGGTGAGTTTTTCCATATCACTCAGTTGATGGAGAAAGTACAGGTTAGGGGTGGCAGAGTGGGCTGTTTTCCTGTTAGTGAGCAATCGTGGAAGGATATGGGGGAATGGCCTGAGTATTTGAAAATGATAAACGTATTATAATATGAATGTTGAGAGAAAGATGAAAGTGGCAATGATTTGTCATTTTTCGAATAAAGAAGTTCGAGATAATTTGCCATTAAGTAATCGTAGATTGTATCGGTTTGCAAGAAAAGTATTGGGAATGCCAGGGAAAAGTGGATGGTATGGTGACATTGCACCATGGGATAATAGCATAATTGGTGCCATAAAGGAACGAAACGACATAGAATTATTTGTGATATCAGCCCATGGTGGTCTAAAAAAGTCTATAGTCTCTTTTGATTCTGAAGGAATTCATTATCATTTTATTAGATGTGAAATCGCTACTATGCTAAAAAAAATCATCCACAACGATAATCTTTGGAGAACTTTAAATCCTATGTCACCTAAAGTCAAAAGACTCGTTAATTGGATTAAGCCAGATTTAGTGTTATTGGTCGGTACTGAGAATGCATACATATCTAGTACAATTTTAGGCATAAATGGTTTTCCTATTTATGTTTTATGTCAAACAATTTATAATAATCCTGAGTTTTGTGAACTGGATAAGAAAAACTCTTCTACTGAATTAAAAATATTTGAGAAGGAACGTTATGTGGGGGTATATTCAGACAAACATTATTATTTATTAAGGGGATTGGGATACAAAAATTATATTTTTAGTTTTCAGTGGCCAACTTATAAAAATACGTTCGTTCCAATTCCGTGTAATGAAAAACAGTTTGATTTTATTAATTTCGCTTTACACATGAGCAGGGAGAAAGGATTTCATGATTGTATCGAGGCCTTGTCTATTGTTAAAGTAAAATATCCAAATGTAAAATTGAATTTGGTTGACGGTGGCAATGATATAGTTCGGGCAGAATTGAAGCGATTAATAAAAAAGTTGGGTCTTGAGAATAACGTTACGTTTACACCTTTCTTTGCTGAGAGGAAAGATTTATTCCAGCATTTGCAAAAAGTGCGGTTTGCAATACTCCCTTGTAAGGTGGATCATATTTCTGGAACGCAGTTGCAAAGTATGAAGTATGGACTGCCAGTGGTATGCTATAAGACAACAGGAACACCATCATTGAATAATGATAAAGAATGTGTTTTGATAGCTGAGATGGATGATATTAAGGAACTTGCATCAAAAATGCTGTTATTGATGGATAATCCTGATTTAGCAGAACGATTGCGTCAGAATTCATTTGAGTTTTGTCAAAAACGAAAACAGGATACTCTGGGAAATATGCATAGACTGGTTGAGAATTTCAAATCCATCATAGACAATTATAAGCACGGTACATCAATTCCAGAAGAACAATTGTTTGAGAGCCGATTATAGCGTTATTATTTGTTGTGCATATGAATGTTAAATTATTTTTATTTTTTATCGTTGTTCTATTAGGGCTTATATTAGGTGGCGGTGAAGACCTCAAAGGGCAGAAACGCAAATGGTATGTTTTCATTATCATTTCGTTACTAATATTGGAGTCTTGCTTGCGAAGTATTTCTGTTGGACCAGATACCAGAGGGTATTTTTATGATTTTCTTAGAATAAAATATCTAACATGGACTGATGTTTTTTCATCGTTTAGAACTGCTTATTTAGAGGGTGAAGGGAAAGATATTGGTTATTTGGTGTTCGTGAAATTGGTTCAAATCATTTCCATGGATTTCAACGTTTTTTTGTTTGTTTGTGCTCTTGTTTTTTTTGTCCCTTTAGGATTCATTCTTTATCGATATTCTACCCATATGTTACAATTGGTGTTTGCCTTCTCTTTATATGTGGTTTTGTTTCATATCGTTGCTCTTTCGGGTATTAGGCAGCAAGTTGCAACAGGTTTTTCGTTTATGGCTTTTCTTCAATTTGGAAATAAACACCATTGGAGAGCAATCCTGTTAATTTTTTTAGGCTCTTTTATACATATATCTCTTTTGTTTTTTTTACTTTTGCCATTGATTAAAATTGTCTTTCCTCGATGGGTTAAAGCCATTCATCTGTTTTCTTTTGCGACGATTCCTTTTGCTATAATTTTCGCCAGTACTATTATTTCTTTTTTTGCCTCTTTTTTGGCTAATGATTATTATTCTGTTTATGGCGAGTCTGAATCTGGAGGTGATGCATTCACCTATATTATTTTGATGGAACTCTTATCTTTGTTTTGTTTTATTGCAATAAAAAAACAAAATATAAAAGATAATCCTGAGATTGGTTTGTTATATGCTGTATTGCCTTGGGTAACAATGACCGTGCCATTAATCTCGGTTAATGGAGCCATGATTCGCATAGGGCAATATTTTACTTTATATATGATGCTATTGGTGCCAATGGCTATTGATGCGATGTTTAAATTTAAAGTGGATAGAAAAGTTATTTATATTAGTTTTATAACTATTCTTATATTGTTGAATTTTAATAGTGGCGTTTTCCATTATTATTTCTTCTGGCAAGAGCCCCAAATCTAATTAGATTATGTCGTTTGTTGACAATAAACGAATCGCAAAAAACACGGTTGTGCTATATGTCAGGATGATTCTCCTGATGGCTGTGACGCTTTACACATCTAGGGTGATTCTTGCAACGTTGGGTGTAGAAAACTATGGTATTTATAGTTTGATAGGAGGTATCATTGCCTTGTTTTCCTTTATCAGTAATTCCCTTGTAGGAGCCATGCAGCGTTTTTTCAGTGTGGCTTTGGGTCAAAATGATGAGGCTCGGTATCATAGGATTTATGTTATGGGATACAACCTGTTATTCTTTTTTTCTTTTTTTTTTATTATTGGTAGGTGAAACTGTTGGATTTTGGTTTGTCAATTGTAAACTTAATATTCCTGATGGAAGGGAAAATGCAGCCTTTTGGGTGTATCAGTTTTCCATTTTGACGCTCATCGTACATTTGCTTAGGACCCCCGACAATGCAACAATCATTGCATACGAGCGTATGGGATTTTATGCATATCTCAGTATTGGTGAGGCATTGATAAAGCTTGGTATAGTGTACCTCTTGCAGTTATTTGATATGGATAAACTGATTCTTTATGTAATGTTGTATTTTATTGCCACAGTCATCATCAACATGGCGTATAAAATACATTGCAATAAGCATTTTTCTCCATGTCATTACAAGTGGTTATGGGATTCAAAACTGTTTAAGGAATTGTTGTCTTTTTCGGGTTGGTCATTGTTTAGCAATGGATCTCGAACAATTACCATGCAAGGAGAAAATATTATGCTGAACCAATACTATTCGGTCTCAGTGAATGCAGCACGTGGAGTAGCGGCACAAGTGTACAACGCGATTAACACTTTTCTCACTAATTTTCAAATTGCATTTAGACCACAGTTAACAAAGAGTTATGCGGCTGGAGAGATGAGTAATCACTATTTGCTTTTATACCGTTCTTCAAAGTTCTCGTTTTATCTCTTGTTGGCTCTGGTGGTTCCTATCATTTTCAATTTGGATGCTTTATTAAGCGCGTGGCTGGTTGACGTGCCACAATATACCAAGGAGTTTTGCCTGTACGTATTGTTAGCTTATTTGGCAGATGCTTTGGCTGCACCATTAAGTACTTCTATTGTGGCCAATGGCAACATAAAAGGGTTACAAATATCAATAGCTGTGGTTTTTGTACTACAATTGATAGCCAGCTATTTTGCTTTAAGAGCAAAATGGCCACCTTATATAGTTTCCGTGTTTATTTTTGTAAGCCATAGTATTCATTATTTGTTTTATATATACTTCTGCAAGCGATTGTGCCACCTGAACATCAAGGAATATCTGAGAAAAGTTATATTGCCACTTATTCCAATTTGTATCATTTCGCCTCTTCTTCCTTGGGGGTTGCAAAGGTTTTCACTTGGTTTTTGGCGAGCGATTGGATTGTGCGTTATAGATATAGTTTGGGTGATAGTTATTGTTTGGCTGTTAGGAATGAGGAAAGAAGAAAAACAATATGTGGAATCTTTGTTCTTAAAATTGAAGCATCGAAGATAATGTTTATAAATCCCTTGTTGGGGATACTGTCAAAATAAAACCATATGACTCAAGCGTTTCCTAAAATACTAATCCTCTCCCGAGGCGTTTGGGATGACACAGATGGCACTTCAAGTACCTTGACCAATCTGTTTCAGGAGTATGATCCAAATAAATTGGCTCAAATATATATCGAAACAATTGCACCTAACACGAAGTGTTGTCACAGGTTTTTTCAGATTTCCGAGTTTTCTTTAGTTCATAAACTTTATAAGTGGAGAACGAAGACTGGGTATTCTATAGACTCAAGTCAAGAGAGCGATATGCCCTTGGATTCCAAGATTGCAAAGCAAGAGGCTGCCACAATGAATTATGTTCGAGGGCATCGTTCCATTTGGTTCACAATTGCACGTGAATTTTTGTGGTCTTTTAAAGGATGGAAAACTAAAGAATTAAAACAATTCATAAAGGATTTTGACCCAGATGTGGTTTGGATTAATGGAGCAACAGAGCCATTTTTATGCAATTTGTGTTATTTTGTTCTTCAAATTGCTCATACTCATTCTGTAGCTTATATGCAGGATGATAATTATTCATATCAATCTAAGAATCTTTTATATAGATTGTTTAAGCGATATCATAGAAAGACAATAAAAAGAGTTGTCGATCAATGTGATAGGATGTTTGTTATTAGTCCTAAAATGAAACGAGAGTATGACGAGATATTTAATAAAAACAGCATATTACTGACAAAAGGTATTGATATTGACAAGTTGCCATCCTTAAATTTGTATGTCCATAAACCTGTCAAGATGGTATATATGGGAAACATCATATATGGTAGGATTTATTCTTTGCTTGCCATCGCTGATGCGCTAAGGAGGTTGAATTCTGAAGAGACTATGGTTCAACTTGATATCTACACTCCCAATAGCGTTTCATCAGATATTAAAGATCAGTTGCTAAATAACGGAAATGTCTTTATCAAGCCGCCAGTTAAGTATGATGAGGTTCAACAAATTATTTCAGAGCATGATGTGGTAGTGTTTGTGGAATCTTTTGAACCGAAGTATTCTAAAGTTGCGCGATTATCATTCTCTACAAAAATCACAGATTATCTTTCATCTGGCAAGTGTATTTTTGCGGTCGGCCCCAAGGACATTGCACCAATAGAGTATTTTATGGAAGAAGACGCTGCAATTGTTGCAAGTACACAAGATGAGATTCAAGAAAAGATGTTAATGCTTACAGACCCTTCTCTAATTGAAAATTATGCTGTTAAAGCGCGGGAATGTGCTTGTAACAATCATAATAAGGATAAGATGGTCAAAATGCTGTATGGGGAATTGGTTTCCTTGAATAGTAAATAATACAATGCGCAATTATTATCTTTATGAGTGGCAGAGATCTCTTTAAAAAAGCAAAACCCATTATTAATGTATCGGTTTTAATAATGTCTCTATTTCCAAAAGGAGTTCGGAAGAAACTTCTAGTTTGGAACAGAAATGTTTCGGGTAAATCCGGTTATTTTATTCGGTATGTTCTATTGAAATCTATTTTGCCGACAATTGGAGATAATATTGGAATTGACCAAGGTGTAATACTCTTAAATGTTGAAAGACTAAGATTAGGGTCAAACATAAGCATTAATCCCAATTGTTATATTGATGCTGGGGGGGGGGTACAAATTGGAAACAATGTTTCGATAGCAACAGAGACTGTGATTATCTCAACATCTCACACTTGGGGGGATGACTCTGTTCCAATAAAATATAATCCCGTTGATGCTAAGCCGGTGGTGATCTGTGATGATGTTTGGATTGCATGTGGTGTCAGAATTATTGGAGAGTGTACAATTAATCGTAGATCAATTGTTGCTGCAGGTGCAGTGGTGAAAGGAATTGTGCCAACACATTCAATATTTGGTGGGGTACCTGCTCATATGATAAAAAGCATTTAATTATCTCAGAAAAATTTATTAAAAATGTCATATCTAAATCAAATTACATTTCCATCGAATTCACTATTCCTTGTAACAGGAGGTGCAGGTTTTATCGGCTCTAATCTTTGTGAGGCGATACTTAAATTAGGATACAAAGTACGTTGCTTAGATGATTTAAGCACGGGGAAACAATCCAATATTGATTTATTTATTAATAATCCCAACTACGAGTTCGTCAAGGGTGATATCAAGGATTTTGACATCTGTATGAAGGCTTGTGAAAATATAGATTATGTGATGAATGAAGCTGCTTGGGGTAGTGTACCGCGTAGTATCGAAATGCCGCTATTCTATAGCTTGAATAATATTCAAGGAACATTGAATATGCTTGAAGCTGCACGACGGAATAAGGTAAAAACTTTCGTATATGCCTCGAGCTCTTCTGTCTATGGTGATGAAGCACACCTGCCCAAGCAGGAAGGTGTGGAAGGTAACCTGCTCAGTCCCTATGCCGTCTCGAAGCGTTGCGATGAGGAATGGGCAAAGCAATACGCTAGACATTACGGCTTGAAGACAATAGGCCTACGCTATTTCAATGTCTTTGGCCGACGTCAAGATCCACATGGCGCATACGCTGCGGTGATTCCAAAGTTCATCAAGCTATTACTAAATAATGAACGACCCACAATCAATGGCGACGGCAAACAGAGTCGCGACTTCACATATATCGAGAATGTGATTGAGGCCAACCTGAAGGCTTGTCTCGCTCCTGATGAAGCCAGTGGTGAGGCATTTAATGTTGCATACGGCGGAAGGGAATATCTGATAGACATTTACTATTCTCTGACTAAAGCATTAGGCAAGGATATCGAGCCCATCTTTGGCCCCGACCGTCCCGGTGACATCAAGCACTCTAATGCCGACATTAGTAAAGCAAAAAGATTGCTGGGATACGACCCACAGTATGATTTTGCCCGTGGTCTAAATGAAGCTATTGAATGGTATAAGGCAAATTTATAGTTGATAATTAAATATAAATGCAATGAAAGACACTAAAATCTGTGTAATAGGTCTAGGTTATGTTGGTCTGCCTTTGGCACGCCTGTTTTCAACCAAGTATTCCACCGTCGGTTTCGACATGAACCAGAAGCGTTGTGACGCCCTCATGGCTGGGCACGATGCCACTCTTGAGGTAAGCGATGAACTGTTGCAAGATGCCATCAACAATCATGGTTTCGTCTGCACCAGTGACATTGAGAAGATACGTGATTGTAATTTCTACATTGTAGCAGTTCCAACACCAGTGGATGAAGACAATAACCCAGACCTTACTCCGCTCGTGGGAGCCAGCACTACAGTCGGTAAAGTGATTAGTAAGGGTGATGTTGTGGTTTACGAGTCCACTGTTTATCCTGGCGTTACTGAAGACGAGTGTATCCCCGTGGTGGAGAAGGTGTCCGGTTTGAAGATGAATGTTGATTTTTATGGAGGATATTCCCCTGAGCGCATCAATCCAGGTGACAAGCAGCACACGGTAGAGCATATTAAGAAAGTAACATCCGGTTCAACACCAGAAATTGGCAAGTATATCAATGAGGTCTATAGTAGTGTTATTACTGCTGGTACACATTTAGCTCCTACTATTAAGGTCGCCGAGGCTGCCAAAGTGATTGAAAACTCGCAACGTGATATTAACATCGCTTTTGTGAACGAGTTGAGCAAGATTTTCAACAAGATGGGTATCGACACCCTTGACGTGCTTGAGGCAGCAGGTACTAAGTGGAACTTTCTGCCGTTCCGTCCAGGTTTGGTAGGTGGTCACTGTATAGGGGTAGACCCATACTATTTGGCTCAATGTGCTAAAAGATACAGTTACAATCCTGAAATCATTCTTGCAGGTCGTAGAATGAACGATGGCATGGGCGAGTATGTGGCTATCGAGACCATCAAGCTGATGCTGAAGAAGGGCATCCAGGTGTTACATAGCGACATCCTCATCCTCGGCTTCACCTTTAAGGAGAACTGCCCTGATGTTCGTAACACGAAGGTCATCGACATCTACAAAGCCTTGAAAGAATACAATCTCAATATAATAGTTTATGATCCTTGGGCTAATCCCGCTATAGTGGAACCTGAGTATGGCATCAAGGTAAATAACGAACTTCCTGCCCAAAAGTTTGATGCTTGCATTGCAGCTGTGGCACATAAGAAGTTTGAAGGTTTGGATGTGCTTGGTCTGTTGAAGGATAAGCATGTGGTGTTTGATGTGAAATGTACACTGGATAGGGAATTGGTGGACGGGAGGCTGTAAATACCCTAATATGGAATCGAAGAAAGTATTGATTAGGACTACGACAATTCCTGGCTCCATGCGGGGATTGTTGAAGGGACAACTGAAATTCATGTCTCAGTATTATGATGTGGTTGCTGTAACTTCGGGAGGCCCCAATTACGAAATAATGTTAAAAGAACAATGTGTTCGAGGTTATGTAGTACCTTTCACCAGAAAGACCTTTTCTATTGGTTCTGACATCAAGGCATTCTTTAATTTAATTAGGATTATTAGGAAAGAAAGGCCTTTTATAGTTCATTCCCACACTTCAAAGGACGGATTGTTGTGTATGGTTGCCGCGTGGCTATGTAGGGTGCCCCATCGTCTTTATACCATTGCTGGGTTGGGTGATTTATCAGGTATAAGAGGTTTTGTGTTGAATGTGTCGGAATGGATTACTTTTGCTTGTGCTACAGGTATTTATCCAAATTCAAAAAACATGATGGATATTTATCTGAAAAAGGGAATGTTTAAAGCGCGAAAAGCTAAGGTGTTACTCAATGGTAGTTCTAATGGTATTGATTTGGACTACTTTGATGAAAAACAGGTTTCAAAAGTAGAAATAGCCGCTATTCGTGAACAATTTGGGTGTGATGAGGAAACCATTATGTTTGTGTTTGTGGGGCGAGTTACTGGAGATAAGGGAGTTAATGAAATGATTCAGGCGTTTGGCATGGTGCATAAAGAATGTAAAAATGCCAAATTGCTTATAGTGGGTCACTATGAAAAAGAGTTGGATCCTATTTCTTCCGAGTCCACCCACGAAATAGAAACAAACCCTAACATTGTATTTGCTGGTTTTCAATCTGATGTGCGACCATATATTTTGGCGGCTGACACGCTCATCTTGCCTAGCTATCGTGAAGGGATGCCCAATGTGGTCATGCAAGCCGGTGCTTTGAACAGGCCGTGTATTGTTACTAATATCAATGGTAGTAATGAGATAATTATAGATGGTGTAAATGGCAATATTGTGCCTAGAAAAGATACAGTTGCTCTTTATAACCAAATGAAGTATTACTGCGAGCATAAGGACGAAGTGAAAGCAATGGGGGAAAAATCACGTGATTTAATTGCGAAACGGTATAAAAGGCAGGATATATGGTGTGCACTATTAAAGGAATATCAATCATTTGAAAAATAATATGATATACGAAATCAAACAACTTTTTTTTGATGATGGAGATGTCTCTTTGCAGAAAGTGGTAGATCTCCAGAATATCGTTTATGAGGGAAAACATACGTTTAGGGTTGAAGGTTTCCGAAAAAGGTATTTGGAGAACCCATTGGGGAGAGTGATTTCATTCAATGCCTTTTATGGGGAGGAATTGGTGGCTCATTATGCTTGTATCCCATACGCAATGAATATCGGTGGACGAAAAAGCATCGGATTGTTTGATATGGCAACCGTTACCCATCCTGACCATAGAGGGAAAGGCTTATTTAAAAAACTGGCTCAAACCACTTATGATTTTGCTAAAAAACAGGGGTACGAATTCATTCTAGGTGTCGCTAATGCCAATAGCTTTCCTGGATACATGAAGTATTTCCCAATGACTTTTGTTGGGCAGTTGGAGGTTAGAATGGGGTTAGGTTTAAATATTCTTCCAGATGCTTCAAAAGAGTATTCGGTATATTATGACAAAGATGTTTTTGAATGGAGGTTAAGATGCGGTCGTGCCAATTATAGCAGGGAGAAAAACGCTGTTCTGGGGAAATACAATTCCATGGTTCAAACTTATATGGGGTGCTATAGCGATGAGTTTTTATCCTCAATAGATATTGCCAACAAACACTGGTGCTTTAGGCCAAGGCTATACGTAGGGATGGGTGCAAAATTTAAAAGTTTGTATCTTAAAGTTCCGAAATTCATCAAACGCTCTCCGTTTAATGTGATTTTCCTTGATTTGACGGATGGCCAATTGCCCCCAATAACGAAAGAAAATCTGTTCTTTCAACTTATTGATTTTGATGTAGCATGAATCTTCTCACCTTTGACATAGAAGAATGGTTTCTCCATAGAGAGCCAGAAAAACACTTCGAGTATGATCGGTATCTTAATGCCATATTGAATAAATTGGATGAACAAAAATTGAATGCCACTTTCTTTTGCGTGGGTGAAATGGGAAGGCTGTTTCCAGAAGTTATTAGAAAAATACGGGCTCAAGGCCATGAGATAGGTTGCCATTCGAATATTCATACTTGGCTTAACAAGATGACTGAGGCGGAATGTCGTGAGGATACACATCGTGCCATGGACAGTTTAGAGCAGTGCATAGGTGTGAAGGTGAAAAGTTACCGTGCACCAGCGTTTTCCATTGGTGAGAATAACAAGTGGGTATTTGAGATTCTTGCGGAAAATGGGATTGTGCGAGACGCTTCAGTATTCCCGGCAGCAAGAGATTTTGGCGGCTTCCCTAATTTTGGACAAAAGACACCCTGCATTGTGCAATACAATGGAATCCGTTTGAAAGAGTTCCCTATTTGTACAGCAAAACTTTTAGGAAAAGAGATGGCATATTCTGGCGGAGGGTATTTTAGGTTTTTCCCATTGGATTTTGTGGAAAAAGAGATGAAGAAAAGTCCTTATTCGATGTGCTATTTTCATATAGGAGACTTGGCGCCAGAATCGTATGGTGTGATGAGCAAAGAGGCGTATGAAGTCTATTTTAAGGAGAAGGGTACTATGAAGGCACGATATATTCGTTTCATTAAGTCTAATCTTGGTAAAAAGAACGCTTTTCAGAAAATGATGCGACTTCTCGATGATAACTCGTTTGTGAATGTTTTTCAAGCTGACCAAGAAATTGAATGGGATAAAGTACCAGTTGTGACAATATGAAATTGAACTATTGAGGTTGCTATTTACAAAGTGTCAATTCATACGTGGTAAAAAATAATGATAGTTATTCTTAATATGTATTTGAGAATAAAAAAATAAAGTATTTCAATAGTTGGATAATCAATATTATACTGTTTTTAGTGTTTTTTTTTTCTGTATTTTGGATATTTTCCATAAGACACGAATTACTTGGATTTGAAGAATTGATTTTGCAAATCATCATGCAAGTATGATAGCGCATATAAAGAGTTATTAGTACTCACCACAAATAGACAAATAGATTAATTGAAGAGGGTAATATATGGAGTATCGTTTTTTTCAATATGGTGTGGATGATGTATATATCAAAGAGATAGTTGATATGTTAGCCATATCACATCGCGAGGTGATAAAGTCGGAGAAGTGGTTTCGGTGGAGATTCGAGCAAAATCCATGCGGGGAAGCAATCGTGTCTTGTGCATTTGATTCTGGGCATTTGGTTGCATGTATTGCCATAGAGAAGGTGCCAGAGAAGATTAATGGGAATCAATGCATATTTGGGCTTGTTCGCTATTATTTTGTACGGGAGAGCTATGGTTTTGCAGAGATAATTACGAGGTTGATAGGGCAGGCAGAAGTTGAGGTACAGAGACAGCAATTGACAGCTGTTTTAATATTGGGGCTGCTGGATTATTGTTCAGATGTGTCAATTGATGGTTGGAAGAAAGGTGATGTTAAAGTGAAGTATAGAGTGAAATTCATAGAACCACTACGTTCCATATTCAGACTGTCTGATGTAAAGAAAACACTTATACCCTGCAGGTACCCTTCTCTTGATGAGAAATCGGATGACAGGAATAAATCATCATATATAAAGAGTTCTTTATTAAATCAGCCGGAATTAGAAAAGAAATGGGATACAGAATATTTGTGCTGGCGATTCCTTTCTACAGAAAATCCTGAATATGCATTTGTAAATGATCAGGATACTTTTGCCATTGCTGTTGTCGGAATCAGAGGAAAAGTGACAAAGGATGTTCAAATCTTAATGATGGCAACAAAAAATGAAAAAGTTCTTTCAAATCATTGCAAAAAAAATGTTGCTGACAAACTGAATGAACTGTTTCATCCAGACACAATAAGTTGTGTGGACAATGACCATTTTTTGATATTTGGGAATACAATTGGTGCTCTGCACACTATACCTGTTTGTTATAAATGGACAGAAGGAGCGGAAAGTCTAAACATAACCAATTTGGTACATACCGTGATAAAGTATAATCTCCAATAGTTGATAATAAGTTGAGGGTTGAAAGTGTAGAGTTGAAAAAACGTCATCCTCTATTCTAAATAACCACAAATCATAATAATAAGTTGAGAGTTGATAGTTGAAAGTGTAGAGTTGAAAAATGCTATCTTTCTCTATAGATGACCACTAATATTATTTTGACTAATTGTACAAGTCTGATGAATTAATTTTGTGAATCATCATGCAAGCATGATATATTTAAAAACAAATGTGATGTATAAGTTTTTTTTTAAACGCCTATTAGATATAACAATCTCAGGATTGGCTTTATTGGCTATTGGTTGGCTATTAGTTCTAATTGCAATATTCTTACATTTTGCAAACAAAGGTGCAGGCGCTTTCTTCTATCAAGAGCGTCCAGGAAAAGATGAAAAAATTTTCAAGGTTATTAAGTTTAAAAGTATGACTGACGAAAGAGATAAGGATGGAAATCTATTACCAGAAGAGCAAAGACTGACAAAAATAGGTGCATTTATTAGAAAGTTCTCTATAGATGAACTACCTCAATTAGTTAATGTGTTTAAAGGAGATATGGCATTCATTGGTCCGAGACCATTGCTCGTAAAATATTTACCTTTATACAGTAAAGAACAACACCGACGTCACGAAGTTAGGCCAGGAATGTCAGGATGGGCGCAGGTGAATGGCCGTAATAATATTACATGGACAGAAAAATTCAAGCTGGATGTGTGGTATGTTGATAATGTTACGTTATGGGTTGATATAAAAGTGATTTTTCTTACCATTAAGAATGTACTTGTATCAAAGGATATTGTATTAACCACAGGACCTTTTACTGGAGACAATTGATATGAAGAAAGTGATGATTCTAGCTGGGGGCAACGACCAGATAGCTTTAATGGAGGAAATCCGCCGCTATTTTAAGAATGAGGTGGAAATTATATTGGTTGACATGTCTGAAAAAGTCCGTGCAATTCCGTATGCTGACAAGTTTTTGAAGATAAGTACAATGGACAAGGCTGCTGTGTTAAAAGCTGCACGTGAAGAAAAGATTGACTATATTCTGACAGCTTGCGGCGACCAACCTCTTTCGACTATGGCCTACGTGGCCACTGAGATGGGGCTGCCGACCTACCTTACAGAGCATGATGTACGTGATTTGACCAACAAGCGTTATATGAAAGAAAAAATGGTGCAGGTGGGCATACCTACGGCCAAACACATTTATATTAATAAAACATGGGATGGGAAACTGCCCGATTGGGAATTCCCACTGGTCGTGAAACCAGTGGATAGCAACGGCTCAAAAGGAGTGAAGAAAGTATTTTCTCAAGCTGATTTGGAAAAATCTCTTAAAGAAGCGTTTCAATACTCACTTTCAGGCGATGTAATCATTGAAGAATTCAAGCAAGGCGAAGAACTTTCGGTAGACGTATATGTTGAAGGAACAACCGCCAAGCTACTTTCAATAACAGCATCCAAGAAGATTCAAGAAAATAAGGATTCTTTTACAATCATTCAGAGTTATTACCCAGCTCCTACGGATTATAAAGAAGAACAAGTTCTTGAAATCTGTCAGAAGATTGTTAACGCATGGCATCTGCACGATACTCCGCTTTTAGTACAGTTAATCCAAAATGAAGATAGCTATAATGTGCTTGAGTTCAGTGCACGAATGGGTGGAGGTTCAAAATATCGATTGATTCAAGTGTTGTCTGGAGTTGATATTATGAAGGTGTATGTAGAAATGGTGATGGGACAAAAACCCAAAGTGGAACCCCAAAAACAATATAACAACGCTATTATGAGCTATGTTTATTGTTATCCAGGTATTTATGAGTCAATAGTTGGTTTGGAAGAACTCAAAGAAAAAGGAATAATACTTGATTATTTTATATATAGAGGGTCGAATTCTGCAATTGAAAAATCTAATACTAGCAGTGATCGTGTCGCTGGATTCTTAGTGGTAGGAGCCTCGAAGGATGAAGTAGAAAATAAACTAGAAGAAGCTAATGCTACTTTATGTGTGTTGAACGATAAGGGTGAGGATATAATGCGTCACGATTTGTTTCAAAGGACGTTTTAGCACATAAAAAGATATATGAAAATCGCAGTAATAGGTGCTGGTAATGGCGGGCAAGCCATTGCTGGTTATTTGGCAATGCAAAACTACAAAGTGGCTTTGTATGACATTGATGAATGCAAAATCAACGAGCTGAAACAATTTGGGGGGATTCGTTTGGAAGGTTGCATAAATGGTTTTGGTAGGTTAAACCGCATCACTACTGATATTGCAGAAACGTTACAGGATGCAGAAATTGTTATGGTTACCACCATTGCTAACGCCCACAAAACTGTTGCACAAAGCATAGCCCCTTATGTTGTAGATGGTCAAGTTATTATACTTAATCCTGGTCGTACTTGTGGTGCTTTAGTCTTCAAGCAGGCGCTGGTAGAGGCTGGCTGCACAGCCCGCTTTTATTTGGCCGAAGCCCAAACTTTGGTGTACGCTTGTCGTATTGTGCAAAATGGCACAGTGAACATCATTGGAGTTAAGGATGAGGTACTGCTTTCTGCGTTGCCGTCACATGATACAGACCATGTTCTACGTAAAATTAATCCGCTGTACCCAAGCTTTACGAAGACTACGAATGTGCTCCGTACTTCATTGGAAAACATCGGTGCAATGTTTCATCCTTGTGTATTACTGTTTAATGCTGCCACTATTGAGCGCAATGAAGTATTTTGGTTTTATCGAGACATGACAGAGCAGGTTGCTTCGTTTATTGAGCGTTTTGATGCTGAGCGTCTTGCTGTTGGCAGAGCGTATGGGTTAGATTTGTTAGGAGTGAAAGAATGGATAAAGTTTGCCTACAAGGACACGGTTGGTGAAACCTTGTGCGAGCGAATGCGTAATAATCCTGCTTATCACGATATCAAGTCGCCATCATCTATTTTTACTCGTCAGCTGACCGAAGACATTCCAACAGGGGTGTTACCTATTATGGAATTAGGTCGTGTAGCGGGTGTGAAAACACCGCTAATGGAATCAATGATACATATTTGTGAAGCTTTATTGTGTCAAGATCTTCGTTCTAACGGCCGTAATCTGAAGAACTTGGGGCTGGTGGGAAAGAACAAACAGGAAATTTTGAACTATATCACTCATGAAGCTTAATATAAAAGATGTTTTTGGCCTAATAAAACCCTTAGTGGATGTTCACACTATGGGTGTCTATACAATGGCCAATCTGCTTCGTGACTGTGGCTACAAGGTATGTGTCTCGAAAGACGACATCAACGAGGCAGTGGAGCAAATTCATAAAATTAACAACTACAGTTTGGTGAAACGGTGGATTGTTGAGAACAAGATTACCCGTCTTGGCTTCAGCTATCGCCTCGACCCCCATGAGGGTTGTGACTATTTCATGAGCTTGTATGCTCACTTGAAAGGCGACAACATGTTTGAGGAAGATGGTGGGCAGCTTACCCAGATTTTCTTTGCAGGGCTGCCTGATACTTGTGACATGGTGCGAGGTAAAACCAATGGAGAAGTGCTTGTGTTTCCGGGCAACGAAAGCCCCATTGAGTCACTGTCTATGTTGAAAGTGCCGGAATATCTGATGCCTCAGGCGTTGAACCAGAATAATCCATATGATGATATGCGCTGGAACTTTGCCAAGAAGCTTATTGAGTCGGAAATGTTCAAAATGGAGCCTCCGCAAGACCATTATGGCTATGCCAACTGCGGCACAGATTCCGACAGCTATTTAGAACGACTCAAATATGCCAAAAGCAAACATGCCTTGCCAATTATCCGTACTCATTCTGGGCCGTATAATCCCAATCGCTTGGAGGCTCTTAAGGAATACAACTCATGGTGTCATGACTTGGCACAATGCCAATTATTGGATGTGCTTTCAATAGGTAGTTCACAACTTACGCAATCGAACTTTGGAGAGGATTGGGAAGGAAAACCCAACGGTGGCGGTGTGCCAGTGAATTCAGAGATTGAGTATCGAACGATTAAAGAAGAAGCGAGTCCGATGCTGGTGCGTACATATTCGGGCACAAAGAATGTTCCTGATTTAGCCAAGATTCACGAACGTTCATTGAATATATCATGGCACGCCCTTTCGTTTTGGTGGTTTGACGAGCTAGATGGTCGTGGCCACAACAGCCTTTTGGACAACTTAAAAGAACATTTCGAGGCTGTACGTTGGATTGCTACTACTGGTAAGCCAGTAGAACCAAATGTGCCTCATCATTTTGCTTTCCGTGGTGCTGATGATATTACTTATATCATTTCTGGTTATTTAGCAGCAAAGGCTTGCAAGAAGATGGGAATAAAGCACTTGATACTTCAGAACATGCTCAACACCCCCAAGTACACTACGGGTGTGCAGGATTTGGCAAAGGGTAGAACCATGCTCAAACTTGTCCGTGAGTTGGAAGACGACACATTTCATGTTAGTCTACAAACTCGTGCTGGATTGGACTATTTTTCTCCCGATTTGGAGGAGGCGAAGATTCAGTTGGCGGCCGTTACCTGTTTGATGGATGATTTGGAGCCAGAAAACGACAACAGCCCTGAAATTATCCATGTAGTGAACTACAGTGAAGCGGTTCGTTTGGCCACGCCACCCATCATCAAAGACAGCATTCGTATCACCCTCAATGCCCTTCATGAGTACCGTACCGCCCGAGCCTTTGGTAAGGTTCCGAACATGAAATATGACAATGATGTAAAGGAGAGGGAAGAGGCGTTATACGCCGAAGTCAAGGAATCCATCCTCATGTTGGAAAGAGCAGTACCGAATCTTTACACTCCAGAAGGGTTCTACAAAGTTTTTGTAGAGGGATTCTTGCCTGTACCCTACTTGATGGATCAGCAACACAAGTTCCCGAAGGCTACAATGTGGCATACGGCCATCAAGAACGGTGGTATCAGGGTTGTTGATGATGAGGGTAAGATTATATATACAACTGATAGATATAGAAAAATCATTTCGCAAATGGTGGGATAAGAAAAACGAAAAAATAATACGATGAGTTTATTTAAAGGAAAAACGCTGCTAATTACGGGCGGCACAGGTAGTTTTGGTAATGCAGTATTAAAACGGTTTCTCCGCACAGATATAGGTGAGGTACGTATTTTCTCACGTGACGAGAAGAAACAGGATGATATGCGTCACGAATACCAGGTGAGATATCCTGATGTGGCACATAAAATCAAATTCTACATTGGTGATGTGCGCTCATTAGAGAGCTGCCGTTCGGCTATGCCGGGGACGGATTATATCTTTCATGCCGCTGCACTGAAACAGGTGCCGTCGTGTGAGTTCTTCCCCATGGAGGCTGTACGCACTAACGTTATCGGGACGGATAACGTACTTACAGCTGCTATCGAATGCGGAGTGAAGTCGGTTATCTGCCTCTCGACGGATAAGGCTGCGTACCCTATCAATGCTATGGGTATCACCAAAGCCATCGAGGAGAAGGTGGCGGTGGCGAAGAGCCGCTATAGCGGCAAGACGAAAATCTGCTGCACACGTTACGGTAACGTGATGTGCTCGCGGGGATCGGTCATTCCTCTTTGGATTGACCAGATACGCAGTGGAAATCCTATCACATTGACAGAGCCGTCGATGACTCGTTTTATTATGTCGCTTGACGAGGCGGTGGATTTGGTTCTGTTTGCTTTTGAGCACGGTGAGAATGGTGATATCTTGGTGCAGAAGGCTCCGGCCTGTACTATCCAGACGCAGGCGGAGGCCGTGTGTGAACTGTTTGGTGGTAAGAAAGAGGAGATACGTGTTATAGGAATCCGCCATGGGGAGAAGATGTATGAGACGCTCCTTACCAAGGAGGAGTGTGCGAAGGCTGTGGATATGGGAGATTTCTACCGGGTGCCGGCGGACAACCGCGATCTGAATTACGATAAATTCTTCAAAGAGGGAGATACGCAGAGGGTGACGATTGAGGAGTTTAATTCTAATAATACTAAGAGGCTGAGCTTAGAGGAGACTAAGGAGAAGATTGCCTCGCTGGAGTATATACAAAATGAGTTGAAGGGTGTGGGGAATAATGTTAAATAAAAAGAACATCTAAAAACACGGAAAACACAAAAAAGTGGCTTTGCTTTATCTACTCGAGTCTTATAAGATAAACGGAGTCATCTATGAAGTTCATAAGTTGCTAGGTCATGGCCTTCTTGAGAAGGTCTATCAAGAAGCCTTGGAAAAAGAGTTTAAGCTTCAAAAGATTCCATTCGAGCGCGAGAAGAACTTCTCTATAGTGTATAGATGATACGAATTGGATTAGAATTACATCGCTGATTTTGTGTGTTTTAATAAGATTATGTTGAATTAAAAGCTGTTGAGGATTTGCTGCCAATACACAGAGTACAAGTTATAAACTATCTTTGTATTACAGGTTTTAAACTAGGGCTATTGGTGAATTTCAAAGAACAGTAAGTTACTCCAGAACGAATAGTCAGATATTAAACGATAGTTTAATTTGGTTTCTTTCGTTTTTTTTGATGTTGAATTAAAATAGTGAAGTTATGTTCAAGAATAATGGGAAATTAAAGCTATTAATCATCGTGGGAACTCGGCCGGAGATTATCCGGCTGGCGGCGGTGATTAATAAAAGCCGTACGTATTTCGACTGCCTGTTGGCACATACTGGGCAGAATTATGATTATAACTTGAATGGGGTTTTCTTTAAGGATCTGAAACTGGCTGATCCCGATGTATATTTGGATGCCGTGGGCGGCGACCTTGGAGAAACGATGGGCAATATCATCGCCAAAAGCTATCAGTTGATGGTTGAGGTGCAACCCGATGCAGTGTTGGTGCTAGGCGATACTAATTCATGTCTCAGCGTTATTGGTGCAAAACGTTTGCATATTCCTATCTTCCATATGGAGGCAGGAAATCGCTGTAAGGACGAGTGCCTGCCCGAAGAGACAAACCGACGTATCGTGGATATTATCAGCGATGTGAATATGGCCTATTCAGAGCATGCGCGTCGCTATCTGGCCGACTGTGGTTTGCCGAAGGAACGTACCTATGTCACGGGTAGCCCGATGGCTGAGGTGCTGCATCAGAACCTGGCCGAAATTGAAGCCTCGGACATTCATCAGCGACTGGGGCTGCAGAAAGGCCATTATATACTTCTTTCTGCTCACCGAGAGGAGAATATTGATACGGAGAAGAATTTCCTCTCACTCTTTACTGCAATTAATAAGATGGCAGAGAAGTACGATATGCCTATCTTGTACAGTTGCCATCCACGGAGTCGCAAGCGGTTGGAAGCTTCGGGGTTTATGTTGGACTCTCGTGTAATTCAGCATGAGCCACTTGGTTTCCATGACTACAATTGCCTTCAGATGAATGCCTACGCTGTAGTTTCGGATAGTGGGACCCTGCCTGAAGAGTCGTCGTTCTTCACAAGTGTTGGTCATCCGTTCCCGGCTGTTTGTATTCGTACCAGTACGGAACGTCCGGAGGCTTTGGATAAGGGCTGTTTCTTTATAGCTGGTATTGACGAAAAGTCTTTGCTGCAGGCTGTGGACTGTGCGGTGGAGATGAATAACAATCATGATGATGGAATACCCGTGCCGGATTATGTGGACGAAAACGTCAGTACTAAGGTTGTCAAGATTATTCAGAGCTATGTGGGGGTGGTGAATAAGATGGTCTGGCGAAAATTTTAATTAATACGCAGATTCCGCAGACCTTGCAGATACCGCAGATAGGACATACCGCAGATAATGATAATTACGCAGATGAAAATCAGCGTAATCAGCGTATGCGAAGCATGACGGAGAATGAGATATCATACAAAATACGAGGATGCATCTTTAATGTATACAATAAGCTTGGTCCAGGATTGTTAGAGAGTGCATATGAGGTAGCACTGAAAATCGAATTGGAAAAAGCCGGTTGTATGGTTAAAACGCAAGTGTATCTCCCAATGATATATGACGGAGTAAGAGTTGAGAAAGTCTATCGCATTGATATGCTTATAGAGGATAAAGTCATTGTTGAATTGAAGGCCGTTTCGCACATGAATGAGATATGGTTTAAACAATTGATGACTTATTTGAAAATGACAGAATTGAAATTAGGATTATTAGTGAATTTTGAGACAAATAATATAGATAAGTCTATATATCGCAGAGTCAATGGACTGTAACGAATCGTCTATGCTGCAAAAACAAATAAATCTGCGAAATCAAGTCAAATCAGTGCAATCAGCGTAATTCAAAGAATCATGAAAATATTAGTTACGGGAGCGAAGGGGTTTGTTGGGAAGAACCTTTGTGCTCAACTTAATAACATTAAGGAGGGAAAGGATAAGACCCATCCGGGGTTGTCTATGGAGGCTGTTTATGAATATGACATTGATAACACGATAGATGAACTTGATGGGTTTTGCAGGGATTGCGATTTTGTGTTTAATCTAGCTGGGGTAAATAGGCCGCAGAACCAAGAGGAGTTCATGCAAGGGAATTTCGGCTTTGCCAGTACCTTGTTGGATACGTTGAGGAAGCATGGTAATCGCTGTCCTGTAATGCTTAGTAGTTCGCAACAGGCATCTTTGACCGGTCGTTTCGGTAATAGTGAGTATGGACGTAGCAAGAAGGCTGGTGAGGAGTTGTTTTTTGAATATAGCAAGGAGACTGGTGCCAGTGTGATGGTATATCGTTTCCCGAATCTTTTTGGTAAATGGTGTCGGCCTAATTATAATAGTGCTGTTGCGACATTCTGCAATGCTGTTGCGAATGATTTGCCTTATACGGTGAATGACCCATCTGTGGAGTTGGAATTGCTCTATATTGATGATTTGGTAGATGAGATGATGGCTTGTTTGGAGGGGCGGGAACATCATTGTGAATTTGACGGGTTGAATGTTGTGGGGGTCTCGCAGAAATCGCTGAATTCGCAGAAATTGGGAAGGTATTGCTGTTGTCCAATTACGCATAAGGTTACATTGGGTGCTATTGTACAGTTGCTGCAACAATTTGCTGAGCAGCCGAAGACACTCACGATTCCAGAGATTCCTGAGGGGTCGTTTGCCAAGAAGTTGTACTCCACGTATCTCTCGTATTTACCGAAAGAGAAAGTGGCATTTCCGTTGAAAATGAATGTTGATGCTCGAGGTTCATTCACGGAGTTGGTACATACACTCAATTGCGGACAGGTTTCCATTAATATTAGTAAGCCTGGGATTACCAAAGGACAGCATTGGCACAATACGAAATGGGAGTTTTTCATTGTTGTTGCGGGACACGGATTGATTCAGGAGAGAAAAATTGACTCAGATGAGGTATTGGAATTCGAGGTGTCGGGTGACAATATTCAGTGCGTTCATATGTTGCCAGGATATACTCATAATATAATTAATTTGAGTGAGACGGAGAATCTTGTTACAGTAATGTACTGTAATGAAATATTCAATCCGGATAAACCGGATACATATTTCCTTCCAGTACAGTAATAGTTGTCAGGAGTGTTTTAAAATAGTATTTTAAAAACAGAGTATTCTCCGCTTCGCTATCGAAAGCCAAGAGCAGTTGGCTTTCCTCATGTACTGTAACGAGATCTTAAATCAGGGTAAACCTGATACTTATTTCCTTCCAGTACAGTAATAGATGTCAGGAGGGTTTTTAAAAAGTATTTTCTGGATGGAAACGAGAAATAAACTTCAATGGCAAAAGAGGTAGACGTATTATTTAAGCTGATCAGACTATCATTTGGCAAGGAGAGAGATTCCTCTTTGCCTAATGATGTTAATTGGGAAGAGGTATACGACATGTCGTTAAAGCAAGGTGTGGGTGCTATTGCATGTGACGGGATTTTGGCATCGAAAGAATGTTGTATAGATGAGGATTTGCGTTTTAAGTGGATGGGTCAGAGTATGGTGATAGAACAGAAGTATCTTCATCATAAAAATGTACTTGCAGAATTGGCAAAGATGTTCCAGCAACAGGGTATACAAATGATGTTGCTGAAGGGTTATGGGTTATCTTTGAATTATCCTGTTCCCGAGCACAGGCCATCTGGAGATATCGATATATACTTATTTGGAGACAAGTCGAAAACTGATGAATTTGTAGAGAAAGAATTGGGAATAAATGTAAAAACAAGTTACGAAAAACATTCGTCGTTTATATATAAAGGTGTTACTATTGAAAATCATGGTACATTCTTTGATATATATTCCCACCCTTCAAATGAATATGTAAATGATTATATTTGTGAGTTGATAGAAGGAAGAACGGAAGAGGTTACGATAGGCGATTCATGTTTTGTGATACCAAACCCCACCTTGATGGCAATTCATTTGTTGAGACACACAGCATGTGATTTTGCTGCCAATTCCATTTCATTAAGACAAGTATTGGATTGGGCATTACTGGTTGCGAACCGAGGTGCAGAGATGGACTTGCAGGTCATTAATACTTTTGTCGAAAAATCTGGGATGTCTCAGTTCTTTCAACTGATTAATGCATTCTGTGAAGAAAGATTTGGTCTTGATAGTTCATTGTTTTCGTTGACAGTGGACGTACCTATTGATTGTGGTCGCTTCGTTAAAGATATTTATTTAGGGAAGAGGGTGTCGGATTTTCCGTCACCATCGAAGAAGTTGTCGTATGGCATTAGAAAATCTCTGCAATTCTGGCAGAATCGTTGGAAATATAAAATGGTATATTCAGATAGTTTATTGAGTTTATATTTTACTATTGCAAAAAATAGACTTATCCATTAGTATAATTACATAAAGAACAGTTATATGTCTGAGCGTAAAAGAATTTATTTATGCCTTGCCCATATGAGTGAGGCTGGTTTGGAACAGAAGTATATTAAGGAGGCTTTTGACACCAATTGGGTTGTACCTCTGGGACCCAATGTAAACGGCTTTGAGGCAGATTTGGAAACATTTGTAGGTGAAGATAAGAAGGTGGTGGCTCTTTCGTCAGGAACAGCAGCTGTCCATTTAGCACTTATTGCCTGTGGGGTGAAGCCTGGTGATGAGGTAATCGTGCAGAGTTTTACCTTTTGTGCATCGTCACATCCTATTACATATTTGGGTGCTACGCCGGTGTTTGTGGATTCTGAGAGGGATACCTGGAATATGGATCCTGAACTGATGGAGCAGGCAATTATAGACCGTAAAGCTAAGACAGGCAAGTATCCTAAGGCTATTATCCCGGTGGCATTGTATGGTATGCCGTATAAAATTGAGGCAATTATGTCAATTGCTAACAAATATGGCATTCCTGTGATAGAGGATGCTGCTGAGGGTTTTGGCTCTCGTTTCGATGGACGTGTACTCGGCACCTTTGGTGAATTTGGCATTTTGTCGTTTAATGGCAATAAGATGATTACCACCAGTGGGGGAGGTGCATTGATTTGCCCAGATAAAGAGTCTGCTGACAAGATAATGTGGTATGCCACCCAGGCTCGCGAGGCATATCCCTATTATCAACATGAGGCGATTGGCTACAACTATCGCATGAGCAATATATGCGCTGGTATTGGACGTGGACAGATGACAGTGGTTGATGACCACTTGCGTCATCACAGGCATGTGCAAAAGATGTATGAGGAGCTGCTCGCAGGTGTTGATGGCATTTCGATGATGAAGGCACCATCTGAGAAATATGACGCCAACTATTGGCTCTGCACAATGTGTATAGACCCCGAACTCCGTATCAAAGGACAGGAGAACGCCTATAAGAAGGTAATCACAGGCGCAGTTGGAGGTGCTGCAGGAGTTATCCATGCTGTCGATTCAGCCACGACGGATTGTCAGCCAAATGACAATGTGGAGGCATTGCGCATGTTTATGGATTCTGCTCAAGTTGAAGCCCGACCATTGTGGAAACCGATGCACAAGCAACCGGTGTACAAGAACAATCCGGCCTATGTAAACGGTGTCAGTGAGTCGTTTTTTAAGGTGGGTATGTGTCTGCCTGCTGGTCCCTATGTTTCAGACGAAGAGGTGCGGTATATTGTTAAATGCATCAAAGAATCTATTGAATGATTTTTGACTTATATCAAATATCGGAAAGCAGTTGATTATTTGCCACTCTTTTTAGTGGACAAATGAGTATGTATTAAATTATACTTTGGACTAATGAATCAGACTGAGGTTATATTAGAGTTTTTAAGGGCAGGTGTGTTGGACAGGTCTCCCAATATTCAACATATAGAAAGTATAGACTGGGAAAGACTTTTGGTACAATCGGGCAAGCAAGGGGTGATAGGATGGGTGTGGGACGGTATTTGTAAATTGCCAATAAGCCAACAACCGCCTAGGCAACAGCGAATTAACTGGGGCCTTTCCGCACAGGAGATATGGAGTAATTACCAGAAACACTGTGAGGTCTTAAAAACAATGATTACTTTATGTAATGAAAATAATATACGACTATTATTACTTAAAGGGATTGGCTTGTCAAAACTATACCCAAAGCCGCAATCTCGTCCTTGTGGTGATATTGATATTTATTTATTTGATGACTATTACAAAGGGAATAAGGTGTTTACAGGTCATGATGTTGAGAGGATAGACAAACATGCAACATTTGTTTTTAATAACGTGTTGGTTGAAAATCATTATTATTTTCTTGAACCCAATACTCATCAGATGAGGTCGATTAACAGGTACCTAGAATCCACTTTGAACGATGTGTGTCTAACCGAGGGAGGATATTATACTTTTTCTTCAATTGCAGATTTTGTTTTTCTTACCATGCATACACTAAAGCATTTTAGAGAAACAAAGATGGTTCAATATAGAAATGTTATGGATTTTGGAATGTTCCTTTATCATAATATGGGAAAACTTCAACCCTCGTTATGCTTTGATGTTCTGTCTAGATTTAATTTAGTTAAGGGTTGTGAAATGTTGATCTATTTGTCGGAAAAGATTTTAGGTATAGATTTGAAAGAATACCACTTTCATCAAATCCCCATAGATGATGTTGAGCAAATAAGAGATGCTTATTTGTTTGAAAATGAAGATATAGAGGTGGGAGAGGGCGGGTTTAATCTAAAAAAACAATATCGCTGTGTTTGGCGTTATGTTCCAAGATATTTAAGCTATTATATGATTATCAAAGCAAAGTTGTCATTGATAATCAGAATTATGTTTCGAATACCGGCTTCCATGTCAATTGCTTCTTGGTTCTATCAGCAAGTTATTCATAAATAAATGATAATTGCATGATAAGACGTCTGTGATAATAGTAAGAACTTGAACTAGATGCATTTTTTTGCTGAAATGGTGAAAAGAAATAATGTATAGTGTATGAGGGTTTTAGAAATAAATGCGCTTTTCTTTTATAGAAGTACAGGTACTATAGTCAGTGATATTCAGTCAATTTGTCATAAGAATGAAATTGATTGTTATGTTGCATATGCTTCTTCCTCAAAAAATCAGGTCATTCTAGGTTATAAAATTGGTTGTAAGTTCTTGCATAAGATACATGCGTTGCTATGTAGGATTGATGGAAAGCAAGCCTATTTTTCATATCTTGAAACATTATTTTTACTAAGGTATTTAAAAAAACTCAAACCTGATGTAGTCCATCTACATAATGTTCATAACAATTATTTACATCTTAATCTTCTTTTAAACTATTTAGCAAAGAATAATATTGCGACAGTCGTCACTTTACACGATTGCTGGTTTCATACGGGTGGATGCTTTCATTATACAGAGGTAAAATGCAATCGATGGATGCATGGCTGTGGTTCGTGCCCCAAGAAATTGAAAGATACACCTGCATATTTCCGAGATTGTTCATCCAAAATACTTTCAGATCGTATAAAATATTTCAGTGCTATTCCCCGTTTATATGTTGTTGGTGTTTCTAAGTGGATTCTTCAGGACGCACAAAGGGTCGTTTTTAAAAATCGAACAGCAAGGGTAATATATAACGGAGTTGATTTGGATATTTTTAAGCCACAAGGTATTGGGTTCCGAAAGAGTATGGGATGGGAATCAAAGGAGGTGATTTTAGGACCGGCTTCAAAATGGTTAGCCTCTAATAATGAAAGTACTTTAAATTATTTTTTAGACCATTTGTCTCAGAATCAGATTCTAGTTCTATTTGGTGTGACTGGAGAAAGAACAATATCTCATCCCCAATTATATTGCATTAAATATACAAATGATCGAATACGGATGGCAGAGATATATTCATCTGCAGATGTGATGGTGAATTGTTCGTTTGAAGATTCATTGTCGTTCATTAATATTGAGTCACAGGCATGTGGTACTCCTGTTGTAACATACGACGGAACTGGAATAGAGGAGACTGTAGATGGATTGTGCGGTTTTTCTGTAAAGTCTGGCGATTATGTTCCGTTGTTTGAGACTACTATCCTTGTATTAAAACATCCTCCATCCTCTGAAAGTTGTAGAGCATGGGCATCAAAAATGTTTGATAAAAATATTAATTATATACGTTATATTGAGGTGTATAGAAGCATTTTGAATCCCGGTAAATCAGTTTCGACTCCGTGATTTTTTAGTCGAGCCTCAAAAAGTATCGACAATCTGATTGTTAATAAAATAAATTGTTAAAGTTCTTGTGTGGTTTGCTAAAAAGTCGTATCTTTGCATCGAAAAACTTGCAAAACGATGTACACAAAACCCGCACCCCGAACCAACCAGCAGTCGCTGTTCTTCGACCTGGAGTCGCAGCTGAACCAGAAGCATCCGTTATACCTGTTGGCCAACAAGATAGACTGGAATGTCTTTGAAGAGGCCTTCAAGGGTCTATACTGCGCCAACAATGGACGGCCAGCCAAGCCGATTCGTCGAATGGTGGGGCTGCTGATACTGAAACACGTGCGCAACGTGTCGGACGAGAGTGTCGTGGAGCAGTGGCAGGAGAACATCTACTACCAGTACTTCTGCGGGGAGCAGTCGATACAGACGAGTGCCCCGTGCACCCCGACCGAGCTCGTGGAGTTCCGGAAGCGAATCGGGGAGGAAGGCGTGGAGCTGATACTGAAAGAGAGCATCCGGGTGAACGACGACCATGACGACATCGACAAGGCATTCATCGACTCAACCGTGCAGGAGAAGAACATCACCTTCCCGACAGATGCCAAGCTGACCAAGAAGATCATCAGCCGCTGCCTGAAGATAAACGCAAAGCTGGGGCTTCCGCTGCGACAGAGCTACAAGTGGGAGATGAAGAGGCTGTCCCGCGACCAGCGATTTCGCAACCACCCGAAGAACAGAAAGAAGGCACAGAAGGCGGACCGCAGGATGAAGACCATCGCGGGGAGGCTGGTGAGGGAGCTGGAGCGCAACCTTTTGAAGGAGGGTCTTCTGGGCGAGTTTGCCGAAGAGATAGCTCTTTACTACAAGGTGCTTTCCCAGAAGAAGGACGACAAGGACAAGACATACTCGCTGCACGAGCCCGAAGTGGAGTGCATCAGCAAGGGCAAGGAGCACAAGAAGTACGAATTCGGGAACAAGGTCTCCATAGTGCGTACATGGGGCGGACTGATTATCGGGGCACTGTCCTTCCGCAACGAGTACGACGGGCACACGATAGACAGGACGTTTGAGCAGGTGGAGAGGCTTGCCGAGCAGAGGCCGAAACTGCTTGCCAGCGACAGGGGCTACAGAGGGCAGAAACAGTCGGGCACCACCAAGATAATGATACCCGATGTGCCAAAGGATGGCGACACCTACTACAAGAAACAGAAGAAGCACAAGCTATTCTGCAAACGGGCGGGCATAGAGCCTATAACCGGACATCTCAAAGCAGACCACCGTCTCTGTCGCAACTTCTATGCCGGAGTCTTCGGCGACAACATCAACGTGATGCTCGCGGCTGCGGGATTCAACTTCAAGAGAGCCATGAGGATTCTCTGTGCCATTTAGAGAAGGCTGCTTCCTCATTTCCGATACATCATATTACAAAAAACTGAACCTCCTGCTCCGTGTATGGAAACTTGTTGTGACCATGCCTGTCTGGGGTTTTTGAGGCTCGACTAAATAAATAACTACTTATTATGAATTGGAATAAATACTTCAAAAGTAACTTGTCTAAGGTTTTGGCTCTATTGCTGTTATTTGCCATCATTGCATTCTTTGGAGGGCTGCTTTTCTCGTGGGGCTACCGTTTCCAGAAACGTACATGGTTTCTGCGTGGGTCGTATATGGCTATTGCTGTGTTGTGGGTTGTTCTGTCCATCCGTGCCATCTGTGTTAAAGTCCATTTCGGTAACTTGTGGCGTGGCATGATGAATGAGATTTATGACAAGTCACTCAAATATGAAAATAGTCTGACCCAGAACTACCGCGATTTGAACCTTCGGTACCCGATGGCCGTGGCTGAGTTCGAGTCACATTGTTGGCATCAGCATCCTCGGCCTACCAACACCGAGATTATGGAGTCTGCCCTAAAAATCTCCGAGATGGAATGGATTGAACGGGAGAAAGCCGCTCGTAACAAGGTGGCCAGCAAGCACGAAAAGCTAAAAAACTGATTCCTCAAGATTGACCACGAATAGGTCCACTCGTCCAAGGATGGGTGGACCTATTTCTTTATATATACTTCCTGCCCGGATACAAACAGGTTCAAGACGTTGGCGACAGGTATCTCGCTGAGGGGTACAGTCATGATGTCTCGATCCAGAATGACAAAGTCGGCCTCTTTCCCAGGCTCGATGCTGCCTTTGTTCCCCTCCTCGAAATAGCCTTTTGCCACCCAGCAAGTAATCGATTTTAGCGCCTCCTCGCGAGTAAAGGCATCTTCCATCTGCCACCCACCTATTGGGTTGCCATTCAGGTCTTGTCGTGCCACGGCGGCATAGAAGGTGTAGAGAGGACTGACATGCTCTATCGGGAAATCGGTTCCGTTTACCAGCCATCCATTCTGTTCCAGCAGCCTGCGATAGGCGTAGGCATTATGCACTCGCTCGCCCAGGCGTTCCGCTGCCCAGCCCATGTCCGAGGTGGCATGGGTGCTCTGGATTGAGGGGATGATGCTATTTCTTTGGTACAAAACGAAGTCATCCGGATGAACTACCTGGCTGTGCTCTATGCGCCAGCGCCGGTCATTCTTGCCCTTCAAAGCGGTCTCGTATGCACGTAGCATCATGCGCACACCACCGTCGCCGATAGCATGTGTGCAGACTTGGAATCCGGCATCGTATGCTAACTGGCAGATGGAGTCGTAATATTCGGTCGGATACATTTGGATGCCCCTGTTCCCCGGGTCATCACTATAGGGGTCGATAAGAAAAGCTCCACGCGACCCTAGCGCTCCATCGGCATACAGCTTGATGGAACATACTGCCAGCCTCTCTTTGTGTAAAGGTCCGTTAGGAAGGAAGTGCTGTAGGGTTGCCTCGTCAGGATTCAACATGACATTCATCTTTATCAGCAGCTCTCCCTGCTGTTGCATACTGTCTATCAAAAGGATGTCGTCAAGCGAAAGGCCGGCGTCCGTCACTCCTGTCAGTCCTTTGGCAAAGCAGACTTCTTGAGCTGTTTTCAAAGCACGCCGGTGTTCATCGGGTGACAGTTTCGGGATGGCCGCCTTCACGCTGTCGTATGGGGCATCGAGAAGCAATCCGTCGGGGCTGTCGTAATGCATATATCGTAGCAGCCGGTCGTTCACCAGCCCCATGTGGCCGTCGATGCGGGTGAGCGCCACATATTTGTCTGGGAACAACTCGTTCAGCCGTTTGTTGTCCGGGAACTGCTTTCCATCCCAAAGATTCTGGTCCCATCCTCGTCCCAGCAGCCATTCCGACGGGTACTTTCGGGCATGCTCTTGCAGCCGTTCAATTACCTCGTCAAACGATTCGCATCCAACCAGGTCGGCATAACGTACTTTCCATTCCCCTAGGCCGTTGAAATGGCAATGCCCATCCATGAATCCTGGGTAAACAGGCGCTCCGTGTAGGTCTCGTGTGTCGTCGGCGCGGTAAAGTTTCATAATCTCCTCCGACGAGCCCACGGCCACAAACCGGCCATCCTTTACGGCAAAGGCTTCCGCTTTGCTGAAATCGTTGTCAACGGTGTAAACTGTGGCGTTATAAATAATCAAGTCAACCTTTTGGCGGTTTTGGCATCCTGTGATTGCGAAAAGGGTTGTCATGGCGAGAACTGCTATTGTGTTTTTCATTGATTGCGACATATTCATCGAGTATTATTTCAGTTGGAAAATCTTATCCATCAGATGCCATTTGGCTGCCGACGTAGCCGAAGGGTCGCATCCTTGATAACGCGCCACATACGCCTCCCATTCGGCTTGGCGAGGCAGTGTGGCAAGCCGTGCCATGTCGCGCTCCCAGTCGAATTCGTCGACAGTGTCGCATATCATAAACACTTTGTTCCCATAACGGTATATCTGCATATCCAAGATGCCCACCTCTCTTTGTCCGGCCATAATCTCCGGCCACACGTGGGCGTGTACCTCGACATATTTCCTTATCAGCTCGTCGTCGTCAACAAGCTCCAGCATCTGGCAATATCGTTTCATACGTTGTCTCTTTTTTGGCTTTTATTGATATAGATGGCATATCCTAGCACAACGGCGAAGCACACCAGCGGGACTGAGAATGAGATATAGATAGAAAAAGTGTCGCTCAGGAAACCTTGTAGCGGAGTGAGCAATGCACCGCCGAGAATGGCCATAATCAAGCCCGACGCACCGATTTTGGCATCCCCCTGTCGGCCTCCGCATTCAGCTGTCTCTACATTCTCCAGCGCCAGGCCGTAGATGGTGGGGAACATCAGGCTCATGAATATGCTGATTGAAACCAGAAAACACACCAGCACCCAACCGCTGCCTGCCAGACCTATCACTGCTGCTGTGCTGAGGAGCGACAGCGTTGCTCCAAATACCAGCAGACGCTGTGGCGCGAAATACTTCATCATCCATGTGTATACGAACCGCGACAGGCAGAAGCCGATAATGGAGACAAGATAAACCGTTGATGCCGATGCTTCGGTCAGCGACAGCTCCTGCATCACAATGCGGATAGTGAAACTCCACACGCCTATCTGGGCTCCAACGTAGAAAAATTGAGCCAGCACACCACCGCGATAACGCTTGTTGGCCCACAACCGGCCGAAGACAGCCTTCAGCCCTGTTGTCGACTCCTCGCTGTGTTTGCCGGAAGGCATCTTTATTACCAGCATCACTACCAGTATGCCTATCAGCACCAATCCTAAAGTCAGGTAGGTGCCAGAAATGGAGTACAGCGAAATGTCGCTGAGAATGAAAAATTTGCTCATCAAGATACCGAGGATGGAGCCGATGGGGTTGAATGCTTGGGCGATATTCAGTCGTCGTGTGGCCGTTTTTGGGTCGCCCATGGACAGGATGTATGGGTTGGCGGTGGTCTCCAGCACCGAACATCCTCCTGCCATGATATAGATGGCTATCAGATAGAAGCCGTAGCTGGCTGCCTTGGCTGCAGGCATGAAGAGGACTGCCCCCAGGGCATACAGGCTCAGTCCCAGCACCACCCCGCTCTTGTAGCTGTGTTTGCGGATAAAGAGTGCTGCGGGCAGAGCCAGGCAAAAATAGGCCCCATAGAAGGCAAACTGGATGAGCGATGTCTGTGTGTCGCTCATCGACATGATTTTCTTGAACGCCGACAACAGCGTGTCGGTCATATTGTTGGCCAGTCCCCACAGCAGAAACAGCGTGGTCACCAGCACGAATGGTTTCAAGTATTGTTTTTCTACGGCTTTCATAGGCTTGTGGCTTATTGTCTTCTGATATGGATATCGATTGCTTCGGGGTGGTCGCTGCAGAATTGAGTCGCGTCATCCACCACCAAGGCCAGATATCCGCCGCCGCCTGCACCCGGCATCTTCCAGGCGTGTACGTCAGGATATTGCGAATAGTGGTTGATACACGGCAGCACACAACCCTGAATCATGGCAGGGAAGAGGCTGGTCTGAGCTTCGAACGAAGCTTTATATGCTTGGGCAAAAGCGTCGAAGTCCATGGCCATGATGGCACGCCAGCAGTCGTCTGCGGCTTGTGCCAACGCCTGCACTTTGGCTTTGTTGATGTCCATGCCCGTCGTCACATTGCAGTCGGGCTTACGTGGCTCCATGGGTATCATGCACAGATGACTTTCCAGCCAAGTCAGTATCCGTTCGTCGTTGCATGTCTCGATCTTCTCTGGCCAGAAGTGGTTGTCGTAGTAATGGCGGCACAATCCGGGGATGCAGATTCCGATGGCATCCTGAGCACCGCTGATGATGCCGTCCTCACGTTCTGGACTGTTCTCGAAGCAGAACACCAGCCGCGCCAGCATTTCGGGGTCCATCTTGGGCAGTTGGAACGGCCAGATGCGTTTAATCTGATTTCTCGTAGACGTTGACAGGCCGCAGCGTTCCCGTATTTCGAACGTGGGTAGCAGCGAGATAGTGATTGCCCACCCTGGAGCGTAGCAGCTCACGTAGGGCTGGTCAATCCATGTGCCAGCCAGGTCCAGCCGTGTCGGCAGGCCAGTGGCAGGTTCCTCGTTGTGGCCGAGGGAGGCTTTGAGGCTTGTTGAGCTTCGTGCCTCCATTCCCTCGTGGGGGGTGCGCTCCAGCACCACATACTCCATGCCGCGTTCGCGACAGAGTTGCGCTTTGGCTTCCGAAGCCCCGTCGGTGTTCACCACCAGCATGTCGGGTTTTACGATGTCGAGCGTCGGCACAAAATCAAGTATGCCGCTTCCTTGGTTGATATAGGCCTCTTTCACATAGCGGATGGCCTTGACCATAAACAGGCGTTCCTGCTCGGGATACAGCGTCTTGTGGCCTTTGTAGTGCAGGATGGTCTCGTCCGAGCCGATACCTACATACAGGTCGCCATATTCCGCCGCCTGTCGGAAGAATTCCACATGTCCGCTGTGCAGCAGGTCGTAGCAGCCGCTTACAAATACCTTTTTTCTCATTCCTCATTAACGCTGCATCCGCCATTTTATTGTGTCGAAACAAACCCTGTTCAAGAAGGGCCTAAAATGTGTTTTCCGACCTGTCAATAGTGAGTTTTTGTCCCATGAAATGGCAGGTTATATAAAAATTATTTTGCTGAAATACAGATTGTAAAATGGAGTTAGAAAAAAAAATCTTTGCTGTTTGAAAAAAAAGTAGTACTTTTGCACCCGCTTTTGAGATGAAAGACAATGTCTCAAACAAGCAACAAAGAGCTTGTCCATTGGTGTAATGGTAGCACATCTGACTCTGGATCAGCCAGTCTAGGTTCGAGTCCTGGATGGACAACAAAAAAAGCCCCGCAGCGTGTTCTGCAGGGCTTTTTTCTTTGTCAGGCTTTATTTCTGTACCCGTTTCATCTCCCACGAGTCCTTGCGGCCGTTGGGGTAGGTGTATGTCCAGATGAACCATTCATTGTCCAGCCTTTCAATATCGAAGGTAAACCAGCGGCTGGAGTTGGGCAGAGTTTTCTTCTCTATCAGGTCGGCATAATAGGCAGTCCACTGGTCGGGTGATTCGTTCTGTGGTACCATGTCGAAACCTTCGGCATGTTCGCAGAAGAGGAATTTGCCTCTCTCCACGCGCCATTGCCCTTGGCAGTAATACATGAAATTGAACAAGTAGGTCTCCGTTTCTGTGGTCTCGGCTCGCCAACCTTCCGACTCTCTGATTTTGGTAGAGAGTGTGTGGTGTTGCAAGGCGGTGTCGGCAAAAGTGCCGTCGGGATAGAAGTCCAAGGTGCCGGTCTCGTCGCAGTGGATGGTGCCGTTGCCGTCGGGAGCAGCATAGTCCCACGAGTGGGTGTACTCATAGTGTCCGGGAATATGCTGCTCCTCGGGTGTCTGTATCTGGCTGTGCGACGTCATGGGCAGAACAGCCAGCAGGGTGATGAACAGGATTCGTCTCATAGGTGGTTATTCGGTAGTTGTGTTGGTACTGCCATCTTCGGAACCCTCTTTCGAGCGGTTCTCGAGTTCCATCTTACCGAAGCGGAGGGTGATGCCTGCGGAGATGTAGCGGCTGTTAAGGGTGTAGTTGCTGCTCTCGCTGAGCAAGTAGGGGTTGGTGTTGTATGAGCCGGAGCCGATGGTCTTGCCCCAGTTGAAGATGTCTTGCACATTAATAAAGGCGGAGAGTTTGCGTTTGAAGAAGTCGGCACGGACGCCAAAGTTGAGGTAGTAACGTGCCTTGCGTTCAGCGGCGAGGCTGATGGTGGGCGAGGAGTAGTTGGCCGAGGCGAAAACTTGGTATTGGTTGAAGAGTTTCACCCAAGTGTTCAGTCGCACACTCCATGATACCCTGTGGTTGGCAAGGATGCCCTTTTCGCCTTGGTCGAAACTGTAGCCGTAGTCGTACAGGTTGGTGTAGAGGCGTACGTTGATAAAGCCCGAGGGACGGAAGGTGACGAAGGCGGTGCCGCCCACTCGGTAGGAAGAGCCCATGTTGTAGGGGACGGTGAACTGGACGATGCGGTCGAGGATGGGGTCAACCTCGTCGGTGGAGGTGGTGAGACTGCTGATCTCGTTGGTGCTGAAACGGGCGTACCCTTCAAGACCTACGCTGCCGAAGGTCATGAAATACTTGTTCCAGCCTATCTCGGCGTTGTGGGTGTAGGAGTATGTGACGTTGCGGTTGCCGGTGGAGTAGCTGTCAACCGAGTAGCGCTTGTAGGTGGTGATGTTCTCTTCGCTCGGGCGTCGCATACGCATGGAGTAGTTAAGTTTGAAGTTGTGCATATCCTCGGTACGGTAGGAGAGGTGGATGGAGGGGTTGTAGGTGAGGAATCCTTTGGCCATGCTGTCGATGGTGAAGGGGTATTTGGGGCTGCCGAGGTAGCGGAAGTCGATATGCTCGTAGTTGGCACCCATACCCAGTTCCATGGTGAAATTGCCGAAACGGCGGGTCCACTCCAAGTCGCCTTCGACTGAGTGCTCAGTGTCGTCGAAGTTGTAGCTGCGCAGCAGGTCGGTCACCGGCGAGGTGGAGTTGCTGTCGATGACGTTATATTTGCGGGTGGTGTTTTTGAGGCCGTAGCCAAGGCCGAATGATAGTTCGCCATTCTCGCTGTATGGGCGGTTATAGCGCACATTGGCGTCAAGGTTGCGGTTGGCGTATTTGTCAAGGTAGCACTTGTCGTAGTTCTCGCCGATGGTGTAGGTGGTGCCGGAGGTGTACTGGCGGATAAAGTCGTTCTGGCTGTTTCCATTGCTGAAATTGGTGTGCAGACTGGCGCGGATGTTGTGGCCGTTTTTGTCGAACTTGTGGGTGTAGTCGATGCCTGCCATGCCAAACCCGTTGAGCGCGGAGCTGCTGTTGGTGTCGAAATAATGGAACATGTTGGTGGTAAGCCAGTCGTTGCGCTGGCGGTCGTAGAGGCTTTTGCTGCTCGAGTGGCTTAGATTATAGCTGCCCATGAATTCGATGTTGGTCATGGTGTCTATCTCGTAGCTGATGTGGGCAAAGAGGTTGCCGCTCAAGCGGCGGCTGTTGCTCTGGCTGTTGTACTCTTCGTAGGCTACGGTGTCGTAGGTGCTGTCGGGCACGGGGTTGTGGTCTTTGCGGTAGGTGGTTTTGTTCCAGCCTTCGTTGTTGGAGAAGTTGTAGCGGCCACTGGCATAGAGGTTCACGGAGAGTCGTTCGTTAGCCCAAGTGTAGGAGAGCCATGGCGAGACGGAGGGTTGTGAGGCCCCATTGATACCGAAGCTGATGAAGTGGTTGCTCTTGATGTAGGCAGAGGTGATGATGTTGATGACGGCCTCGGCGCTGGTGGCGTATTTGGCCGAGGGATTGGTGATGGTCTCGATGCGGTCGAGGGCATTGGCCGGAAGGGTCTCGAGGTAGGTCTTAAGGTTCTCTTCCGTCAGTCGGGAGGGTTTGTCGTTCACCCAGATCTCGACGCTGGAGACGCCGCGCAGCGTGATGTTGCCTTCAATGTCCACCTCCACGCCCGGGGCGTTCTGTAGGGCGTCGCTGGTGGTGCCGGTCTGGATGGTGGGGTCGTCGGCCACGTTGTAGATGAGTTTCTCGCCGTCCATGGCGTAGAGCGGGCGGGCAGAGGTTACTTTGACCTCCTTGAGGGTGGTGGCGCCGGGAGCTAGCTTGATGGTGCCGAGGGCGGTATTGTTGTTGACGGTGAACGGGAAAAGAATGTTCTTATACCCGATGGCCGAGACGCGTAGCAGCATGTTGCCCTGAGGGATATTTGTGAGTTCGAAGTAGCCGTTGATGTCGGTGATGCCGCCTTTCACCATTGTGGAGTCTTCAGCAGAGAGCACGGCAAGGTTGACATAGGGGATGGCTTCGCCGCTGACACTGTCCTGCAGAGTGCCGACTACTTTGAAGACGTCGCCCTCGCGTACGCTCTTTTTCTGCCGCACCTGCTGGGCTTTCTCGGCTGCCTGTTCCTGTTGGCGCTGGCGTCGATACTGCTCGCGTTCGCTCATGGTGGGGCGGTAGTTGCCACTGCCGGGAGGAGGACCCATGGGTCGACGGCCTCCAGGACCGCCGCCGGGCTGGGCGGTGGCAAAGGTGGCGACAGAAAGAAGGAAAATCAATGCTACTACGGATAATAGCGTGTGGTTGGGGGTTCTTGACTTGGAGTGAATCATATAATGTATTATTTTTATATCAATAAAGGCCTCCGAAAGGCTGAATATGTTATTTTGTCTCCCTTAGAGGCGATTTATTGCTCATGGGGTGCATTTTTTTTCTCCCGGCCGACTGGCTGGCGGGTGACGGCTAGGGTATAGACAACAACGGCCAGCGTGGTAAGCATCTCGGCGCAGGGTACAGAGAGCCACAGCCCTACAGTGCCCCATAGGTTGGGCAGCAAAGCAAAAGCGGCCACAAGGAACACGATACCCCGCAGGATGGTGAACAGACTGGCAGCCCCCGCCTTCTCCACACTCTGCAGATAGCCGACTGCACAGATGTTGACCGCCATGAAGAGGAATCCAGTGCCATAATAGGGCAGACCTGTGGCGGCGATACCGTAGGTCGGCACATCGGGGTTGAGAAAGCCGAGCACCATGGTGGGTGAGAAGAAGAGGAATAGCAGGCTTACCAGCAGGCCGATAGCCACACTTACCAGTACGCTGAAACGCACCGTGCCGCGAACACGATGGCCTTTCCCCGCTCCGTGGTTGAAACTGATGATAGGTTGGGCGGATTGGGCCACGGCGTTGCAAATCATGTATACCAAGGGGAAGAGGTAGCAGGCAATGCTCCAGGCCGCCACTCCGTCGTCGCCGATATGGTGCGAAAAGGCCAGATTGCCGCTGAGCATCATCACCGCTACCGCCGTTTCGCCAATCAGTCCAGGAAATCCCACCCTGGTCATGTAACCGATGTTGCGCAGTGTGAGGCGTAGACTGGTCCATGTGCTCTTTAGGCGGTAGAGATGCAGCGACCGTGTGCGAAAAATCATATAGTACGCCACCATCAGGGCACCTACAAGCCCGCCGCAGTCTGTGGCGAGGGCCGCTCCTTTCAGTCCCAGATGGCACGGAAAGATGAACACATAGTCAAGCACCCCGTTGATGATGGCAGGGATGATGTTGGAGTACATGGCAAAGCGTGGCGAGCCGTCGAGACGGATGACAAAAAGCCCCAGGGTTTCAATCATCAACAGCAGGCAGGTGGGCAGAAACCACAGGTAGTACTCGCGTGTGGGGGCATAAAGGCTGCCTTCCACCCCCAGCAAGTTCAGCACAGTGCCGGGGAAAAGGTAGCACACAGCACCAATGACAATGGAGATGAATATGCCTGCGCCGAAGGCCTGGGTGACGTTGATGCGTGCCGCCTTGTTGTTGCCTTTGGAGAGGTGGATGGCTGCCACCACGCTGACACCCACTCCCATCATCATTCCCAGCCCGTTGATAAGCATCATAATCGGGGCAATGAGATTGATGGACGCCAGTCCGTAGCTGCCGATGCCGTGTCCGACAAAAATGCCGTCGGTAAGCAGGAATGCCATGTTGAAAAGCATGCCCAGCAGGGTGGGGAAGAAGATGCTGGCAAACAAACGCCCAATGCTTGTCTTGCCGAAATCAATGTTGTCTCTGTTGTCGTACATGGTGGTGTGTTGAGCGGTGTGCAATTGTTGGCAATGAGAAAGAGACAGGGGGCGGACTATTGCCGTCTCCCAGTCTCTTTATTGCGCGAAACGGGTGTTTCGGAACGCGTGTGTGTCGAATCGGGGTTAGAGATTCTGCCGTGACTTCAACTCTTCGTAGAACTTGGCATGGGCTGTCTCAATATAGGGTTTTACCCACAGAAATCCGATGCAGAAGGTGACCAAGCACAGCAGTATCCAGCCGATAAAGCTGAGGTCAAGCAGGAAGAGTTTCATCTTGTAGCCTTTCATCATCTGCTGGCTGCGGCGCAGGCATTCGCGGACGGGCAGGGCAGGCTGGTCGTGGGTGATGTAGGGAGTGAGGGCGTAGGAATAGCCCTTCACTATGCCGGGAATAATGAACAAAAGCGACCAAAGGAGGGTAAAGATGTATACCAGAATGGAGGCTCCGAGGTATCGGCCGTAGTTTTTGAAGACCATGAAAGGCTTTGTGACGAGGTCGTCGTCAGTTGTCTCGCCCCGCACAAACAACAGGAATGTAAGGCTGAATCCGAATACGAGGGGGCAGAAAACCAGCAGGCCGCCCAGGGGGATTGTGCCTGTGATGGAGGCCAGAGCGAAGAAGAGTATCGTACAGAGTACGGGAAAAAGCCAGTTGCCTTTGAGCAGCTGGGAGGCGGCATTGCGAATCTCTCTGTTGGAGGGCATGGCGCCAGGATTGATGGTGGTGTTTTCTTCCATAAGATGTGTGTGTTTTTTTGGAATGCAAAAATACACATTTTTTCCGACATGGACAAAAAACATGATGCTTGATGTGCAAAAAGACTGGCTGACCCCAACGCAGTCGTTGGACTTTGTCCCCAAGTGGTATGGGTCGGGGTAAGGTATGGATAAAGGCTGAGGTAAGTGGGGGGTGGAAGAAAATAGTTTTTGGGGCATGGCTTTTTTTTCGTATCTTTGCAGCCGCTATGGCTGAACACAACGACACTGGCAAACGAGGCGAGGAACTGGCACGCCGTCATTTGGAGGAGCAGGGCTTCGCCATCGTGGAGACTAATTGGCGGCGCGGGAAGTACGAGGTGGACATTATCGCCTACAAAGAGGGACTGATAGTCTTCGCCGAGGTGAAGACCCGCAGCAATCTTGGATTCGGCAATCCCGAAGAGTTTGTGGACCACGAAAAGCAACGTGCCTATGTCCGCATGGCCAACGCTTATGTGATAAAGCATCAGCGTGAGGAGGAAGTGCGTTTTGATATTATCTCGGTGGTGATGACTGCAAACAGTTATCGGATTGAGCATATAGAGGGTGCCTTCAGCGCCGTGGAGCTTGGCCGGAGATGAGGCAGAAGTGCGACAGACCGAGTCTTCACTTATGTCGACGGGATTAATCCTCGACATTTTTGTTTATGAACATCAAAAAAGTTGTATCTTTGCAGCATGAAACGCTTTTGTATTTTACTGTTAATTTGCTCTTTCTCCGTTGCTGCGCGTCCGCAGGAACTTCGTTTATCCACTGCGCTTCCGCCCGATACCGCAGGTCTGCTTATCGATTACCGCTACGACCATTATCAGGTACAGCGCGAGTTACGCCTGTTGGTTGACGTGCCGGACGAGTGGAGAACCGAACTGCACAGCGACGAGATTCAGTCCGATGCCTGGCGCCGCGACCATGGGCGGCAATATACCTGGCGCATTGGTGTCGATGCCACCACATTCCTGCGCGATGCAGCCTTCTCTCTGCCCTACACGCGCGGCTACACCGCCACCGGTTTTTTTGTGAAACCCTATGCCAAGCACCTCATCGGGCAGGACGCCCAGATGACCTTCGGCCTTCTCCTTTCAGGCGCGGCGGGCTATGACGGCCTAAGGGCGTGGCAACCCCTTGTGCGGCTCGAATATGAACCGTTCACCAACTTCCGCCTTGTTATGGGTTCCCTCTATGGGACACTCTCCCACGGCCTCTACGAGCCGATGCTCGACCGCGAGCGATACATCTACGACCACCAGGAGGAGGGTGTGCAAATCCTCGCCGACTATTCGATAGGCTCCCTTTTGGGCTGGAGCATGGACATCTGGCTGCATTGGGAAGACCTGCTCGAACCCTGGCAGCCTAAGCAGGAACGCTTCTCTCTCGGCACTTCCCAGCTCATCACCTTCGGCGATCCTTTGTGTCACGGGCGTATGACAGTCAGCCTTCCCCTCAGTTTCCTCGGCAGCCATCGTGGAGGACAGTTCTCCACACTCGACACCTGTATCCAGTCCCTCTTTACCGAGAGCGCGGGACTCCGCGTCAACCTCGCCACAGGGATGGTTTCGGCCGTTGCCCTCGATGTGCCGTTCTTCTTCTTTCAGGACGTGTCGCCTACCAAGTGCCTGCCTTACAGCAATGGCTGGGCAGTGTGGCCGCAACTCTCCTTCGACTGGCAGTTTGCACATGATGTCCCTCGTCCTCCCGACGAGCCGCAGCCCTTCTGGCGCGGCAGCTGGCGACTGTTGGTGCAGGCGGGCTACTGGCACGGCCACCAATATATTGCCCCGCGTGGCAGCTATTTGTTCCAAAGTGTCAGCTGGCACCGCCCCGACTTTGCCGAGCCGGAAAGGAGGATGGTGACAGCCAAACTGGCCTTTGAGAATAGGTATAACAGCCGATTCTCCCTCGGACTCGACACCGAGTACTATTACGACTTGCGCGAGCAGGCGATGGATTTCGCCTTCGGCCTCTACCTCCGTTATCATCTCCCTTCCCGTTCACTATTCTGAAGAGGGAGCTGCTATTCCGCTGTCCGCAATACAGGTCTGCGGGCAAATGCATTGCCTTTGCCCACACCACTGAAGACACCAACTCCGTAGGAGTTTTCGCTTTTTGGGGATATTATCAGCATATTTGACAACTCCAATTGGATCACTGTTGGATTATCCCGAATAATGTTAATGATTTTCTCCCTACTTTTCTCCACATCGTCAATTTCGGCAGAAGGAGTCATTTCAACCGTACTGCTTGGTGATTTCTCAGAGAAGGCAGATAATGGCAAGACCAATTCAACCATTCCAATTCAAACCTGTTGTTTAGCACTGGAGTATCCCAGCCTGCCCTTATTTCAATCTAATAATAGCACTCCATCATGTCGTGGGGATCTTGCTCATGAAATCGTGTTTGATAGCATTGGCGAACACATCGGCTTCTCCTTGCTTGATTTTAAGGAACGACATTGCACACAAACTGCACACAAGTTGCACACAAAACCGCACACAAAGATTACTTTAGTCTCCTGTATTTTACATTATTAGGAACACTATCCTCTGTTTGCACAATTTCGTTTGCAGCAACCAACTCTGCAAACAGACGAGTAACAGCATACCTGTCTTTCTCCTGCAGTTTAAGGAGAGCTCTTGCTTCCCTATTATTGATTGTTTCTATTGAGTCAAGATACCGAAGTATTGCCTCTTTTTGTCGGGCTTTGTCTTGTTTCTTTGCCTTAACATAGTCTATTTTGTCATCCGTGCTTTTCCGTTTTGAAATATGGAGAATATACGCCAATCCAGATGTCTTCCCCGTCGGCTCAATGAAATCCAAGTCTTGAAGATTGTCCAAAATTGAATGAAGACGGTATGGACTGATGTTGGGCGATTCTGCCAACTCGGACAACTTTACCTTTCCTCTTCTCACAATTTCTGACAATACAAACAGTTGGTCGAGTTTTAGAGACTTCCCTGTTTGATTCTCATAAAGAAGAGACAACTCAATCAGCTTTTCAGACGAAACTTCTGCTTTTATACGAAAGATAACCGATGTCTCAGTCTCCTCTGGCTCTGGCAGTGGCTTTCCTTTCTTTAATAGGTCTGTGAATATCTTGTCGAAGCCACTGCCGGCTTTTTCAGCCAAACCTATCTCACGTAATATATCCATCACATTAGGATTACGAGGATTTGTCTTTCGTAGATAGTTCTCAACCGTCACACCTTCGGGGAATCTTCCTGGACTTTCGAATTCCAGATAGCCACCGTCATCGTATTTCCGAATCTCTATTATCTGCTGACGGCTTATATCCCGATGTGCCAATGCATTGATGAGTAGCTCTCGAATCACAATCTCTGAATAGTCCTCCACATATTCACGGAACAGGCCGAAGATATATTCTCTTTGCCTGATTTCTGCTTTCAACTGAGCAAAACAATCCCTTGCAACCTCTATGATGTTCCCCCTGTATTCGTATGGCTTATAGGTCCCATCTGCAAAGTAGTGTATGTACTTCACCTCGTAGTAAGGCAGTTCCCTGAGTGCTTTGTTATTACCGACAAAGAGAATACCCGTAGTGGTAGGTTTTATTCTTCCATCCTCTTCTTTGACCATTCCAAGTGAATCGAGCAGGTCGGCATCAGTCTTGTCTAAATATGGACTCTCATTGTTCTTTGTCTCAATCAGACTACGTAATGTCTGCAAACGGTTTTCATCCAGCCATTCTCCCGATATATTCCAAGTCTTTTGGTCATAAACAATAAGACCTTTCTCCGCCTGAATAGTGGCTATCTCGTGAGGTTCAATAGCCCGATTGCCGTCATTGCTTCGGATTAAGTATTCCCCTTTAGAGGTTCTGTGCATCTGTGGTGAAAACGGTATCTCCAACACCAGAATGTCTGTACCATTAACACATATCCGATGAGGGATGAGAGTAATGGTAGGTGTGGTTCTGTCCTGCACTTGCTTTATCAACTCAAATATCTTCTTGTCATCATACACGAAAGACTCATTCACCTCCTTCGTCTCATCAACAATACCCACAAACAGGAACCCTCCTTTCAGGTTGGCAAAAGCCACCACATCACGTGCCATCTCGTCGTATCTAGGTGCAAAGTTCCTCAACGACTTGCCAAACACTTTCTTGTCTTCCAGTTGCTCTTTGAAATCCACAATGTCACACTCTCCTCTTTCCAGAAGACTGTAGAACCATTGGGCACTTATTTTGGTGTATTTCTTCATAAATTAGCTTTTTTAAAGTTTTCAATGCCCAGTATAATCACACCACCGATGGTGTTGGCAAATGCTGAGTATGTTTCCCATACAGTTTTTGGGACTTCTGATTTTGCCCGTTTGCATTCCAAAGTTACACACTCTCCATACAGTAGGATTTCTTTTATTCCGTTCTCATTCATATCTTTTACAGTGTTTTATACACAATAACGATTTTTTCTCTTTTATTGTCGTGCTTACAGACATTGGTCAAGGATGGGAATCCCGCCTTATATAGAGTAGGCAAGTTGAATTGAGCAGTTGCCATGTTATTGTTCCTGCCTATTAGTATCCAAGTCAAATGACCTTTCAAGTTCTAATTCCGGACGAGTTAGAAGAATTGGCATTTCTTTTTGTTTTGTCGTAACTGGAACGTTGGAAGCGTTTTTAGCTCTTTTTATAGCCCAATTTCTTAATGTAGAAATTTGTTCTTTCATAGTTGTTGAAAGTGGAACTGTATCTTTTATAGCATTTAGGATATGTATCATCTCAAGTTTGGGGGATGATGGATTCTCAATATATGCAGAAAACATAGCTTCCTTGATACATTCCTCTATTTCAGCACCATTAAAATTGTTTGCTTGTTCAGCTAACACATCTAAGGCGTACAGAGACGGGTCTTTTCCATTTTTTTTCAGGTGAATAAAAAAGATTTTTTCTCTTTCCGCTTTTTCTGGCAAATCAACAAAAAAGATTTCGTCGAATCGCCCTTTCCTTAGTAATTCAGGAGGAAGTTGATTGATGTTGTTCGCTGTAGCAACAACAAATACAGGTGCGGTTTTCTCCTGCATCCATGTTAGTATTGTAGAAAATATCCTGGATGTCACGCCTCCGTCTGTTGCCCCACTTGATTGAACACCACTTAATCCTTTTTCAATTTCGTCAATCCAAAGAACACATGGAGCTACAGCTTCAGCTGTGGCGATAGCTTTTCTTATATTGTCTTCACTACTTCCTACAATTCCTTGAAAAACTTTGCCTACATCCAGTCTAAGCAAAGGCATGTTCCAATTTGAAGCAATACTTTTCGCAATCAAGCTTTTGCCACAACCTGGAACACCAAGCAAAAGTAGACCCTTTGGTTCTTTTAATCCCCATTCTCTTGCGTTTTTTTCATATGCTAATTGTCTTTTTTGGAGCCAGTCTTTAAGATTGTCCATGCCACCAACATCCAATAAACTTTCATTTTTCGGGAAATAATCTAAGATACCAGATTTTCGAATGATTTGCTCTTTCTCGGAGGAAACTGTAAATGGAGAATTCTTATCAAAACTGTCCTTAACAGAGGCTAAACAATATGCTAAATCTGCTTCCATAGATGTCATTCCTAAAGCAGCATCAATCAACTTATCTCTTAAAGATGTGTTAAGTTCTATTTTTGATTGTCTTGCAACAACATCCAAGACTTCTCCTATTTCATTTCTTTTGGGGAGAGGTATCTGCAAAACCGTTACATATTTTTCGAGTTCAGCTGGTAAATTGTAACTAGAGGATAAAATTATGGCATGTGTATTATTATTTGTTGCTTCCGCTATTTTTCTAATTAACAATTTGACTTCATCCCTTTCAAAATAGTTGTTAATGTCATCAAGAATAAAAATGTTTTTTTCTCCAGCCTTTTTAGCATTAAGAATATACCCTAACAATTCTATGGGATTCTGCATTCTTTCGATATTTTTTTCAGTTTTATCAGGCATTATTTGTACTAGACCATAAACACAATCCCACTGAAAAAGGTTTACGGTCTTTCCCTCTCTACGTAATATATCAACAATACCCTTAATCTTTTGTTTGGTACGATAATACTCAAAACTATATAGATACAAGACTGGATAGTATGCTCGTATCATTAAAATCAATTTTTGAAAGATGTCTTCCATATTATTTGTTCTTTAAATCAACATTATTAATTCTCCTTGGTTTCATTTTGCCAATGTATTTTGCAGGTACAGGCTTCTTCGTCATTACTCTTTTGCTACCAAGAAGATGCTCCAAAACATCCATTGCTTCATGAGCTTTTTCGTTTACGTCATTAGGCAAATAATCAGAATCTGTTACAATAGTGCCATCATAAAGTATTGTAAACTTAATAGAGGCAAATGGCTCGTCTTCTAGAGGATCATACGATTTTGCCTCCATAAAGAAGCAATACTTTTCTTCCTTTGTTGGGATAAAAGTAAAATTCGAGCGGTATGTAAAACCAGCTTTTTCAAATTCTGAAATCAAAGCATTCTTTGAGTATTCTGCATTTAACTCTTGAAATTTTACTTTGAATTCTTCTACTTTTTCTTGCGCATTTGGCATATAATAAGTATTGTAGGTGACTTCATTGGTTGACATATTAAGTTTTAATGCAAACTCTCCATAGAAGTTGGAACCAATACCAACCTCAGTAACCAATAGTATATTATTCTGTATAGAATACTTCCATCCCAAATCTTCACACGCAGCTTTCAAGACATTAGCATTCATAATTTGTGGATTCCGAGCGAATCTAGATGACTCAAATCTTGACATATTTATAATGAAAGTAATAATTTACCAATAATTTTAGATGGATCTTGGTAATCGTTTTTATCTAAAAATGTTTTGCCAGGGACTAACTGTCTAACTAATTTATTGCCCAATTTGACATTATAAAATGAAAACAACTTACCATCAATAGCAATAAACACTCTAGAAGTGCCCTCCTCTTTATCCTTCAAAATATTATATTTAAAAAACTTAAGTAGGTTTGAGTCACTTAATAATGTTACCAATTTCTCTTTCCATTTATCGCCCACATTTGCTTTTGACGCATTGTTATATAATGACAAGTAAAACAAACCTGTCAGATGCTTTAATATGGATGCATAATCAGTGGGATTTAGTTCATAGAAGGACAACGCTAAAGTTTGATTTCCATCCACGCTTTGAGCATTTGCTGTAGATTGGCTGCCAGATTCACTGCCATTGGACTTTGGTTTCTTTATATACGCATTGATTATGTCCTGTAATTGTAGAATTACATTTTGAATATCATCGTTTATGAGCGAGGTATCACAAAAAGATGATAACTTAAACAGTTTTGATCTATATGAGTTTATTTCTTTCTGAGACAATCCATCGTTAATCTTGCTTTCAATTTCGCTCTTTAAGGACTCTAATTCTTTCACTAATATGTCTGATTTCGCTTGTGTTTTGCGCTCCTCTAGCATATTATCGTAATCAATAAACAACTCCTCTAGATTCTCATCCTTTTTAAAATACTCAATTTTATCGTTATGATAGTTTTGTATTTCATTAGATGACAATGTAGAAATCTCTTGCAATGCTTTTTCAATATACTTTTCTGCAAATAGTTTCTTTGATAAATGATATTGATTTATTGCTGCTTGATAATGTGCAAGACACATTTCTTCAGCTCTGACATGAGTGATGTTTTTAGATGTCACAGAGAAAGACAAAACGTTAAAACTACCAGTGAAAAGAACACATTGCCCATTTTTTACTTCAATAACATTCTTTTTATGGAATGCAGGAAGTTCCACATGGAAGAATTGTTTAACATATTCGAACTCTAAAGATTCAAGGGCCTTTTGAGATTGATCTCCAACCATTTTATCTTTGTGGCTGTCAAGTCCCCCTTCAGGAGCTGAGTAAGAGACAAACACCTTGCCTCCTTGTTTAAGATAGTTCTTAATCAATGGAAGACGATTACGCATGAACGTGCCATCTCCCACCCAAGGGCTAGATAACCAGATTTCATCAGGTTTGTCTGTTTGGAAAATATTATGCAATTCTGACTCAAATGCAATAGAGTCGTACAATGCCCGCTTATGAAGTCTTTCCGATAGGTCATCTGGGTTAATTTCTTCTTTATTCTCTTCACCTACTGCAGCTTGCTTATCCTCTTGTTCTATAAGTTTCTTCTCTGCGGAAATAATATTTTTAATATCTTCCTTAACCAAAGGATCCGACTTCGCAAGTTCTAAGTCGTCATATATAGCAAGGTCTTCACTCTCACTAGCAGCTTGCAGCATTTTTGAAAACAATGCCTGCTTTAAATCTTCATCTTCCTCAATTAATAGAGATAATGGATGTAAAACAGCCTGAGTCGTATCATCATAAACAATTGTCCTTACTTGTTTCGTTCTGATACTCTGAACAAAACATACTGTTAAATCGTACTTATAAAAATTATGATTTTGTGGCGTAGCTTCCTGAAGAATAAATCTTTCTTTTGAACTCTGCATATTAGATGCTTGGATTTCCGAAAGTTCTTTGATTTCCTCAAAAGTAAGAGGTAATAACGATTCGTTCTCTTTGAAAAATTCGGTTTCGTCAACAAGCTGAATATCGTCAGCAGAAATACAATCTCGCAATCCGGTAAAAGAATGATTTCTATTCAAATACCAAAGTTCAAAATCAGAACTAAATGATTTCATTCTCTCACCATGAGCCGCGAATTCTTTGCCTTGTTCCGTAATAAAATATGCAGACTCGTCACCTCGCACAAGGTTGTATCGAATCATAGTGTCGATTGCATTACGAATCATTTTTTGTTCAGCAATGTCATGCTCAATATCCAATCCCAATATTTTACCAATATTGGAAAGGGATGTTTGTCCATCAATACTGATTATGCCAACAACAGCCTTTTCGAACGCAGAAATCTTCTCAGGCTTGTTAGTTACGCCCTTATACCACTGAGCAATGAACTTTATAGTATATGGAATATACCCAATAATAAGCTCGGATATAGCCTTATTATTTTCAATGACTCTATTGAGGCGCTGATCTAACGTCTCTTCAATTATTTCCTTTTTATCAACACCTTTCTTTTGAGGTTTTGACTTCAATTTCTTAATCTTTGGGTTGAAATTTTTGTTTCGACCCTTGTTATTTGTATTTTGTTTCATCTTACCAAGTCTTGAAGTTGTTTAATGTCAAAATGTTCCATCTCGTCAATTGATCTTTGATAGTGAGCATTCTGTCTAAAGAACTGTCTGTTTCCGACCACGATTAACAGCCTTCTTGCACGGGAGAAACCTACGTTAATACGTCTAATATCTTCTGCGAATCCATAGCGATGCTCATTATTGCTTCTTACCGTTGAAATAATGATTATGTTACGTTCCATTCCTTGGAATTTGTCGACAACATTAATTCGGAATGGAAGCGACTTGTCAATTTTCCCATCCTTATACATCTCTTTAAGCTTGCCGTATTGAGCTCCATAGAACGTTATAATACCAATCTCCTTGTCTTCTGGTTTCTCTTGTGAATCCATAAACTTCTGGAATCCGTCTGCTTTCTGTAAAGCCTTAATAACAGTCCTAATAGCATTAAGTTCACCGTTATTTACGAAAGAAGTAGAACCACTTGGCTGACTTTCATATGTATCTACATCAACCCAGATTGCATGTGTCTGAGGATCAATGAATCCGGGAAGGGTAAGACCATGATATCGACTTCCTCTTGCATTGTATTCTTTATTATCCATTTCTTCATCTGAAAGACCACACTTCAATCCTTCTTCAAGTTCTTCACTGTAGAAATGACTTACCGTATTCATTATCTGCTTATGCATACGGTATTGCGTATCAAGGGTAGCAACTATTGAAGGCTTTAGTTTAAATGCAGACCTAAACAATAATTCAAATTGCGACTCTTGGAAACTTTCTATGGTCTCCGCCAACACCTTCTGATTAGCTTTCTTCAATGATAATACAATGTTGTCTTCATTCATCATTGGGGGTAGCTGCTTGTGATCACCTATGATTATAATTTTCTTTCCCCAAACCATAGGTACAGACATCTCCAATGGTGTAGCTTTGCTTGCCTCATCCATTATTACAACGTCAAAAGCATTCTCATTGTCACCAAACAATAGTGCATATATTTCCTGTAGTTGCTTTGAACCACAGATACTACATGTAGCAGCTACAAGGTTTACATTACTCTTATAGGCTTCGTAGAATTGTTCTCTCGTGTTTCGGTCACGAACAATAAGATCTTTCTTCCATTGGTCAATAACGGACGCATACTTCTCATCTTCTGTCATATCTCGAAGAATTGAGTCTATCCAAATGTTTACTCCATTGTCTTCATTTTCAGCATTTGTTTTTTTACACCAATCTTCCATGAAGTCAAGCATGTACCTTTTAGCTTCTATTCCAACTTCTTTTTCTGTTGAAGCATTTTGAATTCGAACAGGTCTAATACCTCTACGTCCCTGCAATCGTTCAAGTGCATTGTCAACTGCAAGATTTGTTTGGGATGTTAGAAGAATCTTCGAATCAGGTTTCTTAAGGATTTGTTGCCATATAATCTCAGCAATAACAGTTGTTTTACCAGTGCCAGGAGGACCTTGAATAATGGCTATATCAGGAGCAGTGACAGCTTTTGCTACTGCCTCTAATTGTTTCTCATTAAGATAATTCTCTATCTTAGTTTCTGTTATTCGTTTCTTTACCTCTTCAAGATCTTCGTCAAACTCACCCGCATACCTGGGGTCAAATAAGAAGTCACATAACCTTGGATTGGCAGGAGCGGGAATTCTTTTTGTTTTAGAACGTGGATAGAATTGGTTAGGATTAGTAATACGCAACATAGAATCGCTCAATCTTCTTAACTCTGAAGATTTGCCAACCATTGGGAATTGCAAGTAGTCACCGACATGAATAAATATCGCAACTTGCCCTTTGGCATTGCGATCTTCCATGTAATCTATAAAATCTGAACTGATTTCTAACTTTATACTATTGAGTTTCCTGCCAATACACTTGCCTAATGTTAAAGCATTTCTTAGTATTTGAGACCTATTCCTTCTCAATTCATTGATTTCGTCATAATCCTGATATTCTTCCTCATATGCCATGTCTATTGCTTCGCTTATAGCATCATATTCATTCGCCTTAATAAGATTGACATCTTCATTTACATAACCATTTCTAAGATTCTTTTCAAATCTTATATTGAGTTGGTGATCAAACTCAAAAGATAATATGGTTTTACCTTCATCATTAGTCTCAAATTCATTAGTAAGCAAAGATGGATATAAACTTATACTAGAGTTTATAGCGTTATGGAAAGAATTTAACTCTTCCATATCTGTATATTCTATAGTATAATTAAGAATCTTACATGTCTCATCGTTTTCAAATGAGGCAGTAAAAGACGGTGTTATCTCTGTGATTTTTTCCGCAACTTCTTTATACACCTTTTTACAATAATTAACATTGTCACTCAAGAGCTTAATGACAACAGAAGGATGATATTTTTGTTCTTGAATGCTAAGAGACTCACCACAATATTGACGAATCTCAGAAAGTAATTCAACATAATTATCGTAATTAGTTGGATAGAACTCAACTAATCCTGATGCAGCTTTGATTTTGATTTGTTTTTTTGAAACAAAATGTAACTGCATATCACGCAGCAAACCTTTATTTGGAATCACAAAACATCCATAATCATATTCTTTTTTTATGAAAGTCTTATTGCCATAAGCAGCTATGACCTTCTGATGCATCTCATACGCAGTCTTGAAAAAAGAATAAAAATCATTTGTACTGAAAATATAAGAGGCACCATTTATAGAAAGGCCCTCAATTTGTACATCTGGTCTGAATTCTGTAGGTGTAAAAATTGCTCTACACGCTGCAATTCTTATGCTTTGGAGTGCTGGTTCATTTAAGTTTAGATAAGTTTTACCTTGGGTTTTGATGAGTAGTTGACCACTAACAGAATCCAAGACATCAATTACACCTGCCATTTTCTTTATAGCAGACGTAATAGAAGAAATATCCTGATTACTCTTAAAAGAAGTAGTGATAACGGTTTGACGCTCCGTTGTTAAAGTTTCTGGATATTTTGATTGCACTAATCTGTCAAGATATAATGCTTCGCTATCATCCTTAAAGGTATAAACACCTTCGGCATAATCAAATTTTGCATCAAAATCTTTTAACGATATATTTATATCTTCCAATAATTCGTCAAGATTTTCAGATGACTGAAGTATTAGACTACCAGAGAGGACATGCTTTACATCTTCAGCTAACTTATAACAGTTATCAGCTGCAGCACTTGACAATTCATCCAATATTTCTTCAGTTATATCAACATATCCTGCAAAAGATATTTCGCCCTTTTTGTTTGTTACAAATTCAACATTAGGATTGCGGTATTTTGTTGATTGAACACCTTTAATAGCAGAAACTAGTCTTTGTTGCAGAGTAGGTGCCTTAACCTTTATAGTCAATGTACTATAAGTTCGGTTATTATAATGTTCCTTCTCTATAGTACCTACTTCTTCAACAATAAACAATTCTTTTTTGTCTGTATTTAGAGCTCTTTCGCCATCAATATAAGCTTTCCACATTCTTCGAGATTGCTCTCTGTTAATTTCTCGTATAGGTTCTTTTAAAGATGTTAGGCTCGTGCAGAAATCCTTTATCTCGCGATATGAGGTCATAAGGTCATTACGATCAAGGAAATCCATTAGGTTGTGGTTAATGTACTCTTCTGCCATGAATTTTAGATTCATGCTTTTGTATTCAGAAGGATCCGTAGGCACAACAATTTCTTCATCTGAGATGTAACTCAAGGAAAATTCAGTTAGATTTTGTCTTGTTGTTACATAGATAGACAACTTCAATTCTTCAATAATGAATTGATACTTCCGAAAATCTTTTTTATCCTTTCCCTTATACACGATTTTGCACTCATGAATACCAAGAATGCTATCAAATATTTCTTTTGCTGTCTGAGTAATAGATTTTAAATGGTTTTTGCTATACTCAAAGGCTTGTTGAGAATATACAATAATGCAGGGTGTAGACTCCAGCACTTCTGTAAATAGTTCCTCCGTAATGGTTCTATCTAATTCTGCCATATTTGTTTATTTTAAATATACGATGCTAATATTTCTATCGTACATATTAAGTTGTATTCTTCTTATTTCTGCGTTTTCTATTAAGAGCACAATGCCATAACTATCGAATGATGCATCTGATAAGGGTGCACCAAATGCCAAAGCATTTTCGTCATACCCATAGCCGCGCAGCTCCACAATATTCTCATTTGAAGAGACTATGCGCATACGCTTGGGTGCCATCTGAATATTATTCTTCCAAATGGGGTGAAGTCCATCAAGATTGTGCATGGTAACTGTATATCCTTCACCTCCTTGAATGTTTTTCTCAATCACAAAGCGTCTATTGCACCCGTAATTGTGACCTGATACATCCTTTCCGTTTTGGAAACGAATGTGGTCAGAACTATCAAATATTACATAACCCTCTAGAGGATTATTGCTACCTTCGATTATGTAATTAATAAATGAGTTTTCCACTTTTTTTCATCAAATTAATTGAGAAATATGCCTATTTACACTTGATTCAACAAGCAAATCTTTAATGTCTACTTCCAACAACCTAGCAATTTCCAAGAAGGTCTCTATACTGGGCTGTGATGTGTTGGTACACCATTTGGAAACTGTTGCAGGGTCTTTGCCCAACGTTTCTGCGAGCCATTTACTCGTTTTGTTCTTTTCCACTAAAACAACCTTAAGTCTATTGATTTTTGCCATGATTCATCTCTATTAAATAATTTGCAAAGATAATGAAAATAATGCAAATTATATGAATATTTTTTCATTTTCAGGTTTTTCCAAGGCGATGCTACCGTGTAATCACCATATTTGCAGAACTTTGCAATGAGGTACGGGATACAATAATTGAGAAAATGAGATAGTTGAAGAGCCATAATGTAAGAACCCCAATAAGTGATTTGCTGGGGTCTTATTGGATTGAATCTTGAAAGAAAAAGAGCTCTGAGGTGCTTACTAATTAGAGGCTCCTCTTTCCAAACCTATATACTTTCAAATATTGAATATTGCTCTCAACTTCCTACGTGTGTTGATTGCTCTCCCAGTTTTACTCCGAACTCTACGATGTGATAAACCTTCCGAAAGCAGTCCAATCTCGTTCTTGTATTCTATCAAGTAATCAGATTTCTGCTTGGTACGTCCCATAAGTCCCTCCTTTCTATTATGCCACATTATCCACAAACTTCTTTTTCATTCTCTGAATCGTGCTGACACCGACCCCCTCAGGCTTTGCAATCATTCGGATGAGATAGCCCTTTCTCAACTGCTTTATGACCCCTGTATATTCATCCTGCAATTTCTCGTCGGGTTTCTGGTATGCTTTCTTTCGACCGTTCTTTCCACCCTCGGCGATGTACTTCTCCTTCTCGGAGTTGAGTCAATACTTGTTATTCTCACGTTCCTGATAATTCTCTTGATTCACCCAAACAGGCTTGAGTCGAAGGCGACTGCGAAAGCCGTCAACCTTGCCTTTGGAAATGACTGTTCCGGGCATTAAAAAAGAAGACTGCTTGGCCTTCTTTCTAGTACCCAAAACAGAACTGTCTACGCATAACGTTTGTGTACCTGTTCCGTTTGCAAAGATATACACTATAGCTCCTTATAAAACATCGATGCACCTATAATACTCACCATCTTCTTCAGCGATGCCGTTCCCTCACCATCCTTCCCTTTCCTCAAACCCCATCCCCAACGCTTCCAGCCTTTAGACCGAGATTTGCAATCAAAAAGAAGAGGCTTTCCGTAGTAGAGAAAGCCTCTTCTTTTATTTCCGGGTAAAACTTGCTCGCCCCTGTTACCGTTGGTTATTATCGGCAAAGGAGTGAATGTGCAAGGTGTCTACAATTTGTATACACTTTGGTCGATGGGATTGTTGAGCAGAGGGGGATGTTTCTTGCCTTTTTCGTCCAGTCCCATTGTGTATTTATGTATTATGCCAAGTTTTTCCTCTATCTCCATATAGTCGATGAGGCAGGTCTTCTTGTCGTATTTAAGCACCATCTTGGTGATGCCCTTGTTGTGGCCTTTTGTAACGGTGAGGGTGATGACGTAGTGTGTGGCGGTGGTGGCCATCTGGAAGTTGGTGTTGAGGTCGGTGCAGATGCTGTAGATGTCGCCGTTCATAGCCCAGGCCAGCGAGTTGCCCAGCAGTTTCATGAGGGGGACGAAACGGTAGTTGAAATTGAGTTTGTGTCCGTCAATACCATTGTATAGGTTGGTGGAGGTGATGATGTAATATTCCCCTTCGGGTTTGCTGTAGCGCATGGCGATTTTTGCCTCGGTGTCGCCGTGTTTGGCAGGCTTCAGTTGCTCGTAGTAGAGGGTGCCGTAGCGTTGCTGTGAAATATTCTTTTTGGGTTTGAGGAGGTCGTGGCGGAAAGTGTTCTGTATGCTGTGGAACTGTTGGTTGGCGGTGAGTATGTGGTTGAGCACGGCGCTGTCGGCAGCGGAAATGTTCTGGGCAGCAGCCACGGTGCTGAGTGCAAAGGTGAGAATCAGTAGGGTGATGGCTCTTTTCATATTCTGTTTTTGTTGAAAGGAAAGTCCCCCGACCTGTTTTGCCGTCGGGGGACTTTATGTACTGTACTATTTGTGATTATTTGACTGTGAATTTAACAACCTCTCCATTAAGCCTGTAGACGTATGCGCCGGGGGCGTAGCTTTGCAGGTCGAGGCGATACTCCTTGGTGCCTCCGGGGATGATGCGTTTGTCAATCATCTTGCCGTCGACAGAATAGACGGTGAGCATTGCGTTGAGGGGAAGGTCGGAGGGAATCATCAGGTAGTCGGTGGCAGGGTTGGGGTAGCAGAGGGCAGTGCTGTAGACAGTGTTCTCGTCGATGCTGAGGTTGTCGGGGTGGATGTTGTAGACCATTCCGTGACCATGGTTGAAGGTATAGGAACCGCTTCTGCCCGTGGACTCGGTGGGGGCAAGCGTGTAGAAACCGTCTGAACTGCCGCCCCAGCCCCAACGGACATAGAACTTCTTGTAGTCGGAGGGAGAGGAACCTGCAATGACAAAGGCGTGGCCGCCAGCGTCGCGTCCGGTGCCGCCGAGGTCGGTGCCGCTATAGTAGACGGGACGGGCATGGTCGTCAATCTCGCTGTGGAGGATGGCGAGCCATTGATCGTCGGGGACAAGCAGTCTGAATTCGTACTGACGATTGTATTGGTTCCAGCGGATTTCCTCGCGGTTGAGGTATGTGGCGTCAGTGGAGTAGCGGAACCAGTTGGAGAAAGCGGCAGGGACATCCTCGCTATGGGCACCGCTGCCTTCGGGGTCCCAGTGCATTTTGACGGTGACACCGCATGCAAAGAGCAGTTTGCCTACGGCACGTATCTCGTCGTAAGAACTGGTGTAGCTGAGCTCTTTGGGCATTTTGTCGAATTCAAACTTGTTGGAGTCGACCTTGAATTTGTATTTGATGTTTTGTCCATTCCAGGAGCAGGAGGCGATGCTGTTGTTGTCGTTGCCGCCCACCTCGGGGTATTTCCAGTAGTGGAGAATCATGCCCATGGCAGTGGCGACGCAGCCTGCGAGACAGCGCACACCGTCTTTTTTAGGAACCCAATAGTTGTAAGGCTCAACCTGATCCCATTTGGCCTGGACGAGCACAGCTTTGCTATCGGGGTCGCAGGTGAAGGTCTGGTCGGTGAGCTCTTTCCAGCTTCTCAGCATGGCATCGGAGGGAGTGGCGTTGCTGTTCTGTTTGTCCACAATGACACGGGTGTAGCTGTCGAGCATGTATTGGCATGCCGGGTTGATATTCTCGGGGTCAAGGTTGCCTACAGGGGAGTAGGCAAGTACGGGCTCGGTGCAGTTGGAGGCAGAGACGATGACAAAACCATTGCCAGCCACGTTGAATGCATACATGGCGGGAATACACAGTGTGGGATTGTCGTACTGGATTGCCAGTTTAAGATTGTCGGCAGATACGGGGGCTTTCGCTCCTGTAGCCACTGTGAAGTAGTACGCACCAATCTGTTTGGCAGTCAATATGTCGATGTTCTCGGCTTTTGCACTGCCAATGAAGAATACGCCAACCATGAGGATGACAGTTAAGATTTTGGTTTTCATGTTGTTCTTCAGTGTTATTTATTAATAATGAATTTCTTTTTCAAAAAGCAAAGATACAACTTTTTATTGGATTATTTTGTAAAAAATGTAATTTTTCCTTGGTTGGAGGCGGTGAGGGTATGGAAAAAAGGCTAGTGTGAGGGCTTTACAACGTGAGGAGGAAATAGATGCCCATCCCGATATAGTTGCCGACCATATATCCTATAAGTCCGATGGCAATGCCAGAGACAATTAGGTTTTTATTGTTGAGAAGTGCCGCGACAAGGGGGACAAACGGGGGTGAGTTGATGAGTGCCACCGAGGCTACGAGGGTTGTGTCGCCGTCGATGTGGAAAAGACGGGCAAGGAGGATTTGTATCAACAGGGAGCCGAAGATGATAAACAGGATGTACCAAAGGATGTTGAGGCTTCCGCTGAGATCGAGCATACGGATGTCGCACGCATTAGCGATGGAGAAGCAGAAGAGGTAAACAAAGTATAGCCCGACCTGGAAAGCAACGGGCTGCCCCTGTCGCGATTCGGCTTCGCGGTTGACCCGGCGCACAAAGGGCAGGAAACTGGCGCCAATGGAGAATGTGGTCAACAGCAGAATCAGCATGGGGGTGGAGAGTCTTTCGGGGAACAGGGTGGAGAGCAGCCAGGAGCCCACAGCGATGGCCAATGCCAGTAGCAGTGAGGCGATGATGTGGCCACGTGGGGTGACGGAAGGGGTTGTTTCGGACGCTGGTGCAGCGGGGCTTTGCTTCTCGAGGTGGGAGGGTAGCAGACGACGGAACACCTGTTTGCCAAAGCAGATGACGAAGACCAGATAAAGCCCGGTGACGATAAGGTCGTAGGATGTGATGTAAAGGTAAGTGGTGTTGTCCATGCCCACCCCCTGGGCTATGGCGCCCATGTTGGGGATGCCGCCGGTATAGATGCCTACGGCAACGGCACTGATTTTTGCAAACTGTGTGGGGTCGGTGTGGTGGCGGAAAAGGAAGAACCCTGCCACCGTGACCAACAGGATGGCCCCAAACCCGCAGAGGAATGCCTTGAAGGTGTTGTCGAACGACACCCGCGAGAGGCTGCACGACATCAGCATGAGCGGGATGGAAAGGGGAATGCATACACTGCCGATAAGGTTGTTGGTGTCCAGCAGGCCCGGCTGACGTATCCAAGGCGTAAGGTTGGCCACCAGCAGCCCGATGATATACAACACGGCCATGGGGCTGACTTTGTCAATCCATGTCCAGCGTCGTGCCAGAAGCATCACCAGCGCGGGAGTCGCAAAGAGGTATATCAGATACGGAATCACAGGCTTGCGGTATTGAAGGTGTTACGACTGTGCAGGTGGCGTTTTGGCAGCATGTTTCCTTGTCTCTTCAAGTTCCTCCTTAAGGTACTGCCCAGTGATATTTTCGGGCTGTGCGGCCAGTTGTTCCGGTGTCCCGGCAAAGGTGATGTTACCTCCCTTCCGGCCACCGTCTGGCCCCATGTCAATCACCCAGTCGGCCACTTTGATGACATCCATATTGTGTTCAATGACAAGGATGCTGTTGCCTCGGTCCACCAACTTCTGCAGCACTTCGAGCAATACGCGGATGTCCTCGAAATGGAGTCCTGTGGTGGGTTCGTCGAATATATAGAGCGTGTTCCCCGTCTCGGGACGTGCCAGTTCGGTGGCCAGCTTGATGCGCTGGGCCTCGCCGCCGCTGAGGGTGGTGGACTGCTGCCCAAGGGTGATATAGCCGAGACCCACGTCCTGGATGGTCTTCAGCTTGCGGTAAATCTTGGGGTACGACTCGAAGAAGTCGACCGCCTCGTTGATGGTCATATCCAGCACATCGGCTATGCTTTTGCCTTTGTAGCGTATCTCCAGGGTCTCGCGGTTGTATCGCTTGCCGTTGCACACTTCGCAGTTGACGTATACATCGGGCAGGAAGTTCATCTCGATGGTCCTCACGCCTGCTCCCTTGCAATGCTCGCACCTGCCCCCGCTGACGTTGAACGAGAACCGGCCGGGCTTGTATCCGCGTATGCGGGCGGCTGGCAGCTGGGTGAAGAGGGTACGAATCTCGTCAAACACACCCACGTAGGTGGCGGGATTGCTGCGCGGTGTGCGTCCGATGGGCGCCTGGTCAATCTCGATGACTTTGTCGATGTGCTCTATGCCTGTAATGCTTTGGTAGGGGAGGGGCTGCCGTGTGGAATGGTAGAAATGGCTGTTGAGGATAGGGTGGAGCGTGTCGTTGACAAGGGTGGACTTGCCGCTGCCGCTAACACCGGTGATGCAGACAAAGCGTCGTAAGGGCAGGTCGAGGGTCACCCCTTTGAGGTTGTTGCCCGTGGCACCTGTGAGCACGATGTGGTCGCACCCCTCTATCGGGCGGCGTTGAGGCAGCAGGATGTCCCGCTCGCGGCGGAGGTATTGCAGTGTGAGGGTCTTCTTCTTCGACGAGAGCAGTTGGCGCCCTGTGCCGCTGAAGATAACCTTGCCGCCATGCACCCCTGCGCCGGGTCCGATGTCCACCACATGGTCGGCACTCAGTATCATGTCGCGGTCGTGTTCCACCACGATGACGCTATTGCCCATGTCGCGCAGCTCTTTCAGCGAGTTGATGAGACGCCGGTTGTCGCGCTGGTGGAGCCCGATGCTCGGCTCGTCGAGGATATACAGCACGTTCACCAGCCGCGACCCTATCTGCGTTGCAAGGCGGATGCGTTGCGACTCGCCGCCCGAGAGACTGCTGCTGTTGCGGTTCAGCGAGAGGTAACCCACACCCACGTCGATGATGAATTTGATGCGGGTGAGTATCTCGTGCAGTATCTCGTGGGCCACAGGCCGCTGCTGCGGCTCCAGTCGCTCCTCAAGGTGTTCCAGCCGCTCGTATAGCTCGGTGAGGTCCATCTCCGCCATCTCGCCTATATGCATGCCGTCCACTCTGAAGGCGAGGCTCTCAGGCTTCAAGCGGTGGCCGTGGCACTCGGGGCAGGTGACGGTGTTCATAAACGATGCAGCCCATTTCTGCAAAGCCGTCGAGCTCTCGTCGCCAGCCATCTGCATGATGTAGTTCACTATGCCTTGGAAACTGTTCCCGTGGTTCATCTCGTAGGCGTCTTCCATCCCGGTGAAGTCGCTCGTGCCGTAGAGGATGGTGTTCATGGCATCTTCCGAGAAGGTCTCCACGGGGTCGTCGACCGTAAAGTGGTAGTAGCGCCCCAGATTCTCCAGCTTGCGGTAGAAATAGTTCGTGGGGCTGTATTTGCCCAGCACCTCGAAGGCTCCTTCGCGGATGCTCTTCTTCGGGTCGGGAATCAGTTTCGAGAAATCAATCTGGGCCACGCGTCCCAATCCGTTGCATTTCGGACAGGCGCCATAGGGCGAGTTGAACGAGAAGGTATTGGGTTCGGGTTCGGGGTATGAGATGCCTGTGGCGGGGTCCATCAGCAGCCGGCTGTAGTATGCCGGTTTGGGGCCGGCCTTTGGAATGGGCGAAGGGGGCTCATATTCCAGCACCATCAGCACCCCTTTGCCTTGCTTGAACGCCGTCCGCACGGCCTCCTTCAGGCGGTCGGTGCTGCGACCCACTCGCAGCCGGTCAACCACCAGCTCGATGTCGTGGGTCTTGTAGCGGTCCACCTGCATGTTGTATGTCAGCTCCTTCACCTCGCCGTCCACTCTCACCCGCAGGAATCCTTTTTTCCCCAGTTGGGTGAACAGTTCGCGGTAGTGGCCTTTACGGGCTTTCACCAGCGGGGCGAGGATGTAGATGTCCTTGCCTTGATACTGCTCTTCGATCAGCTGGAGGATGCGCTCCTCCGAGTATTTCACCATCCGTTCGCCGCTCACGTGCGAGTAGGCAATCCCCACTCGGGCATACAGCAGACGTACAAAGTCGTATATCTCCGTCACCGTACCCACGGTGGAGCGGGGATTTTTGTTGGTGGTCTTCTGCTCGATGGAGATTACCGGGCTCAGACCGTTGATGCTGTCCACGTCGGGCCGTTCGATATTGCCCACAAAGTGCCGGGCATAAGCCGAAAAGGTCTCCATGTAGCGGCGTTGTCCCTCGGCATGGATAGTGTCGAAGGCCAGGCTTGATTTGCCGCTGCCGCTCAGGCCGGTGAATACCACAAAGGCGTTGCGCGGAATATCGACGTCGACATTCTGCAGATTGTGTTCACGGGCTCCTAATATTTCAATCTCATCCATGGTTACAATGGTTCGTGGCGTTAGTTAGATATGGGATATCATTTCGGTGTTCCGTTTCCCCTTGGCTAATTTCGAGTACTGTATCCCCTCCGAGGGCAGTTGTACCATGTAGCTCCGGTTATTCTTGTTCTTCAGCTGGTCGGTTTTCAGCCAGGGGTTCAACAGCCTTAACACCTTATAGGTTGTCCCGTGGTTGCGGGCAAACTGGTAGATGTCTACATTCTGTCCGCTCAGCACCACCGCGCGTGTCGGCACCGGCGGGTACAGGTCGCAACGCCGCATCATATATCCATATTGGCGGGGATTCTGCATGATTAACTTCACGGCCAGTATACGGTACACGTAGCGCGATGTCTCGCTGTTGAGCCACAGGTCGTAATAATTCTTTGTCTGCTGCTTGTCCATGCGGCGGCCCAACCCGTTCTCGCCGCAGTTGTAGGCTGCTGCTGCCGCCGTCCAGCTGCCGGTTCGGGTGTAGAGGGAACGCAGATATTTGCAGGCCGCCTCGGTCGACGACACCAGGTCGTCGCGCATGTCCACCTCGTCGTTGATCTCCAGGCCGTACTTGCTACCCGTCGAGGGAATGAACTGCCAGAACCCTTGCGCCTTGGCGGGCGACGTGGCGTTGGTCAATCCGCTCTCAATCACACACAGGTATTTGAAATCCAGCGGTATCCCGTTGCGTTTCAGTATCGGCTCTATCACTGGGAAGTAGCGGTTGGCTCGCTTGAAGTACAGCACCGTGCTCGACTGGCGGTACATGTTTACAATCAACTCGTTGTCCAGGCCTTCGCGGACATAGTATGTGTTCAGCGGCACCGCCTCGCCGGCAAAGGTCAGTGTGTCCGGTATCACAGGCGAATACACCCGGTAGTCCCTTGCCACCGCCTTGCGGTACATCTCTTCGGCATCCTCTTTCTGCGAACTGCATATCAGCACCCCTGCAGTCAGTGCCCCTGCTGCAAGTATCATGCACAATATCAAAAACCTGTTGCTTCTTTTCATCTGTCAGTATCGTTATATGGTAGTGTGGCGATAGTTGTTGGGCGGAAAGCGTTGAGGATGCTTCTGGTTGTGCCGCGCACTGTTGCGTCGATGCGAGAGCGCTGCCGTCTGCAGCTGCTCGTTCATCCCCACAACCCGGATTGGCCTGTCGCTAGCTGCAGCTGGGGGCGAGGCAGTGGCGCACAATCTCCTCGGCCACCTCGCGCTTGCTCAGCAGCGGGGTGGAATAGGTGTTGCCCTCACGGCTCATGATCGTCACACGGTTCGTGTCGACGCCGAATCCCGCTCCCGCATCGCGTAGCGAGTTCAGCACTATATAGTCCAAATTCTTGCGCTCCAGTTTCCGACGGGCGTTGGCGGCCTCGTTGTCCGTCTCCAAGGCAAACCCCACCAGCGTCTGTTCCTGCTGTTTCATCTGGCCCAGTGTCGCCAGTATGTCGGGGTTCTGCACCAGCGTCAGGGTCATGCCCTCGTCGCCCTGTTTCTTCAGTTTGTGGTCGGCGGTATGCTCCGGTCGGTAGTCGGCCACAGCGGCCGAAAGAATGGCTGCCGTGCACGAAGGGAACCGCTCGGTGGCGGCGGCATACATCTCGCGGGCACTCTCAACATCAATGCGATGCACACCGCGTGCATTGGTCTTCAACGCTGTGGGACCTGTCACCAGCTCCACTTCGGCACCATGTGACGCCAACGCCTCGGCCAGGGCAAAACCCATCTTGCCCGACGAATAGTTGCCGATAAACCGCACCGAGTCGATGCGCTCGTAGGTAGGGCCTGCCGTCACCAGCACGCGGCATCCTGCAAGCCATTGTCCCTGAGCTGCGGCCAGCATGTTCTCCAATGCCTGGGCTATCTCTTCGGGTTCGGCCATGCGTCCTGTACCCGTGCTGCCACAGGCCAGCTCGCCGGCTGCGGGCTCCACAAAACGGACGCCGTCAGCCTTCAAGGTAGCCACATTCCGTTGCACGGCGGGACATTCCCACATCTGTGTGTTCATGGCGGGAGCCATCAGCAGCGGTTTGCGACTGAACGACAGGAGCAGCGTGCTCAGCGCATCGTCGCCTATGCCCGAGGCCATCTTGCCTATAATGTTGGCCGTGGCGGGGGCCACAACCATGGCGTCGCCCCAGTCCTTCAGCGAGATATGCTCTGTCGAATGGGCGTTGGCCGGTGCAAAGAGGTCGCTGTACAGGCTGTTGCCCGACACCGTCTCCAGCGTCACCCGGGTGACGAACTCCAGCGCATGCTCGGTCGCCACACACCGCACGGTGTGTCCGGCCTTCACCAGCAGGCGTACCAGCATCGGCGACTTGTATGCCGCTATTCCGCCCGTTATGCCTACTATTACATTCATTTCCGCTAATGTTTGATGTTCGATGGGTCGATGTGTGGCGGGGAGGGGGTGCCGTCGCACCGTATGCCGGGTGCATGGCGGTGCTGTCGTGAGGGTGAGGGAGTGTCCGCACACTTCCGCGCACCCGACGTGAAACCGTCTCCCACGCGCCTCGGCCGGTGTTTATTCGGCGGCGACTTCCTGATTGGCAATCACGGCTTCTTCCATCTCTTCCATGCGCTGCTGCTCGAGGTCCTCCTTGGCGGGGTTGCGGTAGTACAGCTCATGGTTAAGATACTCCTCTGTGGCCACCAGTGCGGGTTTGGGCATCTGCTCGAAACGGCGCACCACTTCTATCTGCTCGCGGTTCTCGTAATACTCGTCGATGCCGTCGTTGCTGTTCGAGAACTCCTCAATCTTGCGGTGCAGCTCTCTTTTCTCCTCGGCGGCAATCTGGTTGGCGCGCTTGGTCAGTACAGCAACGGTCTCGTAGATGTTGCCCGTCATCTGGCTGAACTCGGCCGTATTGCGGGTAATCGTCGTGTTGGGCATCTTCTTTTTCTTCTCTTCCATAGTGATATTTTGTTAATACATGTATTGTTGTCAAACTATTTTGCGTTTGCGGGTGTGGGGCTGCGTCACTGCCGGGAGGGGCTGGAGACACAGGTCCTGCTACCAGCGCTTATTTTGCCTCCTGCTGCTGGGCAGTCTCCAAAGCGGCAATGGCTGCACGGGCTTTGGTGTAGTACTGCTGTGCCTTGGCCAGGTATTGCGAGTTGGAGAACAGCGCCGAGAAACGGTCGAAGTCGTTCACCACCTGCTGAAGCCTCTCGCGCATGCGGTCCTCGCGGCTGTTGATGCCGTATTCATAGCCGCTGGCCAGCATGTAGAACATGGCGTCCTCGCGGTGGACGGATTCGGGGTAATTGTTCAGGAAGGCCTGCAGCGACACATACGCCGCGCTGTAGTTCTCCGTCAGATAATAGCCGTAGGCTATCTCGTAGTCCTTCTGCATCAGCTTGCCCCTCAGCTCGTCGAGGCGGGCGTTTATCTCGGGAATATGTATGCTGGTGGGATAACGGTCCACATACGACTCGTACTCCTGGATGGCCTCTTTCGTCAGCCTTTGGTCGAGGAAGTATTCGGGCGACTCGTTATACTTGCACGTGGCGGCCTGATACAGTGCCTCCTCGGCACGTTCGCTGTAGGGGAAACGCTTGAAAAAGTTCTTGAACTGGTAACCGGCGGAGTAGTAGTCCTGCTCGCCCATCAGACACATGCCGTAGTACCACGAGATGTCCTCGGCGTGCGTCTTGTCGTGATAGTGCATAATAAGATTCTCGAAGAGCTGGATAGCCTTGGTGTAGTTCTTTTGGTTATAATAATCTACGGCCGCGGTATACTGTGCTTCGAAATCGTTACCTTTCAGCAACTTTTCAACGTTGCCGCAAGAGGTTAGTATCAAAGCTGTTGCGGCGATAATCGCTATTTTCAATGCAGTTTTCATAACTTGCAAAGATACGCTTTTTTTTGCATTCATCGCCTATTTAATAGAAATTAATCTTATCGTCAGCTCCGCCGCTCCCCGTTCGCGCTGCCTGCCCTCTCCGGCGGCAACGCCCGCTTCACCCTCCCGGACACACTCGTTCCGGGCCGTTTTTTCCGTCGGAACTCCCTTCAATCTCCCATCCTTCGAGCATTGTTATAGCCTCGTTTTAGGTTCCTATAAAGGGTAACGAGGCTGTAACGATGCAGCAAGTATCCTGGATTGAAGGGAGGAAGAGGCTTCCAGATGGAGCAAAAGAGTAAGCGCCGGGATGGAGTTTGGGTGGAGTTAGGGTGGAGATACAATGGAGCCGGAGTGTGCTTTTCGGGGCGTGATTGAGGGGAAAAAGTCTTAAAAATGGGCATTCGAGTGCGGTTTATGTTTATTATTCCAATTTTTATTTGTATCTTTGCTTTTATTAAAGTGAATTGAAACATGGATACAATTATTGTCTTAGATTTTGGTTCTCAGTACACTCAGCTTATTGCCCGTAAGATACGCGAACTGAATATTTATTGTGAAATACATCCATACAACAAGATTCCTGCTTTGACGTCGGATGTGAAAGGTGTTGTTTTTTCGGGTAGCCCGTATAGTTGCAACGCCCCCGATGCGCCAGTGCCGGATATGAGCGGTATCAAAGGCAAGCTGCCTCTGCTGGCAGTGTGCTACGGAGCTCAGTATCTGGCCAAATACGGCGGCGGCAGTGTGCAGCAGTCGAAGGTGAGGGAGTATGGCCGCGCCAACTTGCAGTTTATCGACAACGGCAACCCCTTGATGAAGGATGTGCCGGTGGGCAGCCAGGTGTGGATGAGCCACGGCGACACCATCGAGCGTCTGCCTGACAATTACCGTGTTATCTGCTCCACCGACAGCGTGAAGTATGCCGGTTACCAGATTGAGGGCGAACAGACCTATGCCATCCAGTTCCACCCCGAGGTTCACCACTCGGTGGACGGGCTGACCATTCTGAAGAATTTCGTTGTCGGAATCTGCGGCTGTGCCCAGTCGTGGACGCCCGAGTCGTTTATCGAGACCACTGTGGCCGAGCTGCGTGCCAAGGTGGGTGGCGACAAGGTGGTGCTGGGACTCAGCGGCGGCGTCGATTCAACGGTGGCAGCTGTGCTGCTCAACCGCGCCATCGGCCATCAGCTGCATTGTATCTTTGTCGACAACGGCCTGCTGCGCAAGAACGAGTTCGAGGGAGTGCTGGAGTCATACCGCGACATGGGTCTGAATGTGAAAGGCGTGGACGCCAAGGAGCGCTTCTACAGTGTGTTGGCCGGAGTGACCGACCCCGAGAAGAAGCGCAAGGCTATCGGCAAGACCTTCATTGATGTGTTCGACGCTGAGGCCAAGTTGATTACCGATGCCAAGTGGCTGGGTCAAGGCACCATTTATCCCGATGTGATTGAGTCGAGTTCGGTGAAAGGACCTTCGCAGACAATCAAGTCGCACCACAATGTGGGCGGCTTGCCCGATTATATGAAGCTGCAGCTTGTCGAGCCGCTGCGGAGCCTCTTCAAGGACGAGGTGCGCCGCGTGGGCCGTCAGCTGGGCATCAAGAACGAGTTGATTGGCCGTCATCCTTTCCCCGGTCCCGGGTTGGCCATCCGCATATTGAGCGATGTGACGCCCGAGAAGGTGCACATCCTGCAGGAGGTGGACGACATCTTCATCCAAGGCCTGCGCGACCACGGTCTGTACGACCAGGTTTGGCAGGCAGGATGTATGTTGCTGCCCGTGCAGTCGGTCGGCGTGATGGGTGACGAGCGTACCTACGAGAGCGTCGTCGCGTTGAGGGCTGTGGAGTCGGTCGACGGCATGACTGCCGACTGGTGCCATCTGCCTTACGACTTCCTGGCCAAGGTGTCGAACGACATCATCAACCGCGTGAAGGGTGTCAACCGGGTGGTCTACGACATCAGCTCCAAGCCCCCTGCAACCATCGAGTGGGAATAAAACGTAATCGATAATAGATTAAAGATTGAAAATCATGAAACAGAAACATCAGTCCAGTCGGCTGGCACAGATATTGAAGGAACTCCTTGTTGTGAGTCTGCTTTTCAATTTTCAATTCTCAATCTTCAATTCAGCATGGGCGCAGATGAAAGGCGGTGTGCCTGTGAAAGTGTCGAACAAGACACAGATGGTCAACGGCAAGCGCTACTACGTCCATGTCGTGGACCAGGGTCAGACGGTGTACGCCATCTCGCGTGCCTATGGGCTGAAGGAGGTGGAGGCCATCACCAAGAAGGATATTCATTTCCTGCAGATTGGCGACACGGTGTGGCTGCCCTGCAAGGGGCAGAGGCTGCCCGACGGCACTGTGGCTCCTCCGGCCACAGGCAGCGCGGAACCTGCCACCGACGCCGGCATGAGAAATGGCCAGGCCACGTCGCAGCAGCATACCGCTGTCAACACCGATGTGCGGCAGCAGCAGGCCGAGCGGCGCGAACCCGCGCAGCCTGAAACCCCGCTGGGTCCGACGGCTGAGATCCGCCAGCGTGTGAATCCGCAGAGTGTGGTGGTGTCGCTGATGATGCCTTTCAATCTTAGTCAGATGGACAAAATATCGACCTCCAAGTTCGATGTCGAGCAACGCGGGAAGACCGTATATAAGAGTTTGGAATTTATCCAGTTCTACGAGGGCTTACTTCTGGGACTGGAACAGTTGGAGAAGATGGGTTACAACATGGTGCTGAACGTCGTGGACGTGGAAGAGAACACCAACGAAGCCGTGGACCGCGCTTTCTACAGCCACAAGGTGGCGGAGAGCGACCTGCTGATTGCCCTGCTCACGCGCCAGCCTTTCGAGCGGGTGAGCGAACTGGCTCGCGAGGCCCGTCTGTTTGTGGTGAACCCCGTGTCGGACCGTCAGGAGATAGTGCGCGGCAACCCTTACGTCTTCAAGTGCCTGCCTTCTGTCGAGGCTCGCGCAAGGGAGATTGTCGGCTCCATCCGTTCCACGCTGCCCGGTTCCGAGGTGTTCATCCTGCATTCCGGCGCCAAGGGCGAGAAGAATGCCATCCAGGCGTTGACGTCGGCAATGGAGGCGGAGGGAAATATGCACTACACCCTGGTGGATTGGGCAAAAGCCCAGCGCCTCACCACGATGCTGAAGGAGCACGGACGCGCCGCGGTGGTGAGCGTCTACGACCAGGACAAGGCCAAGAACCGAATCTATGTGTCGCAGTTGCTCAACAAGCTGTCGTCGATAAAGAAGGATACCCCTTACCTCTACACTTTCGACGACTGGACAACACAGTATGCCGATGTCGATTTCGGCCAGTTGCAGAATCTGAACTACCACACCTTCTACGCCGACTGGCTGTTGACGGACGAACGACAGCGGGCCTTTGTCGACCGCTTCCGCGAGGAGTATAAGACCGAGCCTACCAACGCCTATGCGGGTATGGCCAACGACATAATAATATATTTTGTGTGTGGACTCCAGCAGCGGGGCACGGCATTCTTCGAGTCGCCTGCCATCCCGCAGCCGGCAGGGGTGATGTACCCGATACGCTTCAGTCGTGCCAGACAGGACTGGGGCTTTGAGAACGGTGAGGCTCTGCTGCACCGTATGTCGGACTATCAATTCATTGTTGTGAAATGAAGCAGAGAACCATAGGCAAGGAATTCCGCTTGACGGGCATGGGCCTGCACACTGGCCGCACGGTGACCGTCACGGTGCGTCCGGCTCCGCCCGATTCGGGCATTGCCTTCCGCAGGACGGACCGTTTCAATATTGTGACCCAAAAGGCTTTGGCCGAAAATGTGAGTGAAACCAAGCGCGGCACCACCCTCGGGTCGGGCAGGCACAGCGTGGCCACCATCGAGCACCTGATGTCCGCTCTGCACGGCTGCGAGGTGGACAATGTGCTGGTGGAGCTGGACGGAGGCGAGGTGCCCATCCTCGACGGCTCGGCACGCCCGTGGATGATGCAGCTCACGCGTGTGGGCACCGTGGAACAGCCTGCCGAACGCCGCGTGGGCAAGGTGACGGAGAAGCTGCACTTCGAGCACCCCTCGACAGGGAGTGTCTATGAGGTGGAGCCCGCCGACGGCTTCTCGGTGGAGTGTGTGATTGATTTCCCCGGAAGCGTCATCGGGCGGCAGAGTGCCAAGATTGAGAGCTTGAACGAGTATGCAGCGGGGATTGCCCCTTGCCGCACCTTCGTGTTCCTGCACGAGATTGAGCCGCTGCTGCACCTTAACCTGATCAAGGGCGGCAGTCTCGACAACGCGCTGGTGTATGTCAACAAGGAGCTCGGGTCGCGACAGCTGAGGAGGCTTGAACGGACTTTCCACAAGGATGCGTCGCAGTTCAGGGTCCACGACGGTGTGCTGAACACCACCGACCCCTACTACCCCAACGAGCCCGCAAGGCACAAGCTGCTGGATTTTATCGGCGATGTGCGGCTGGCGGGGTATCCGTTGCAGGGCCGTTTCTCCATCTATAAACCCGGACACAAGGCCAATGTGGCTTTTGCCGCTTTCCTTTCGCAACACCTGACGGTGGAGTGACAAGGGGGACGGCGACGATTGAGTGACTATTTTTTTTTGAAAACGAATATAAGAAGGTTATGCAAATGTATGATGTTCATCCCAACGCCAAGATTGGGAGCAATGTGCAGATAGGAAACTTCACTACGATATACGACGATGTGGAGATTGGGGACAACTGTATCATCGAACCCAATGTGACTATCTATCCCGGTGCCCGCATCGGCAGGGGATGCCACATCTTTCCCGGAGCGGTGATTTCCGCCGTTCCACAGGATTTGAAGTTCACGGGCGAGTATACCACGTGCGAGATTGGTGAGAAAAACGTGATACGCGAGTGCTGCACCATCAACCGCGGCACCTCGGCCTCCGGCCGCACCGTGGTGGGCAACGGCAACCTGCTGATGGCCTACGTGCATGTGGCCCACGACTGCGTGGTGGGCAACAACTGCGTGTTTGCCAACAACGCCACATTGGCCGGCCACATCGTGGTGGGCGACTATGTGATTCTGGGCGGCAAGACGGCCTGCCTGCAGTTCATCCACATCGGCTCGCACGCCATCACCTCCGGCGGCTCGCTGGTGGACAAGGACATCCCGCCCTTTGTCAAGGCAGCACGTTACCCCATCTCCTACGCCGGCGTCAACTCGCTGGGACTTCAGCGCAGGGGTTTCAGCCGCGAGGCCATCAACAACATCACCGACATCTATCGCTACATCTTCCTGAAGGGCTACTCCATCAGCCATGCCGTGGAGCTGATAAAAGAGCATTACGGCCAGACCGACGAGGGCAAACAGGTGCTGAGTTTCATCGGCAGTGCCAACACGGGGCTGATGAAGGGGTACACCTTCATGAAGAGATAAGCAAGATGTTGAAAATTGAATTCGTTAATTCGTTAATTCGTTATTTCGTAAATCGACTAACACAATAACACATTAACACGTTAACACATTCAAAATCGATTTACACATTCACACGATAATATTAACCCACCTAAATGACAGCCCGGACAACGGGCAAAACTGAAGATAATGAAGAAGAAATTTGTTTTTGTTTGTTTGGCGGCAATGGCTCTGTGCATGCTTGCCGGTTGCAAAGAGAAACGTTGCAGATGCACCACTCGACGGGCAGGCCAGCTCCCCGCCATAGCACTTGAACCTCTTGGCAGCCACAAGAACTGCTCCGAGCTGGACAAAGAGTGGATGGCCTCCGACAGCACTGGCGACCTCCTCTCCAAGAACTGCGTCGAGGAAGAATAGTCCACCCCTCCGCGGCAAGTGTGCCAAAGCGCAACAGCATGCCACCGACAGGCGGCACGGCTATTGCGCAATTATTGTCTTTTGTATGCTATCCTCTGCTGGGGCGAGTGTCCACCCCAGCAGAATTCGTTATGCCAGTCGCTAATTCCAGTGGCAGGTCATAGTAGTGGAGGGTAAAAGCAACCCTCAACCCGCCCCCGCGAGGTTTCACTTTTCACTTTTCACTTTAACCCATCATCCCTTCGACCGACGATTGACTACTAGTTATAGGCATGCATGCCGCCGAGCAGCAAGTTGACACCGAAATAAGTGACCACCACACTGAGAAACGCCGCTATGCACCAGATGTGGAAGCGGAGAGTGGAGTGGCCTTGCTGTGCGGAGAGGTGTAGGGGGTAGAGGTAAAGGAGCAGTGTGATAAGTGCCCACACCTCCTTCGGGTCCCACGACCAATAGTTGCCCCACGAGATGTTGGCCCATACAGCACCGATGATGATGCCCACAGCCAGCAACGCCACGGCGGGATAGAGCAGCAGGAGGTTGGTGCGTTCCATAGAGGAACGTAACGTGGGGCGCAGCAGTGCCGCCACACTGCCCAGCATGGCAAAGATGAACAGAGCGTAGGCAATCATGATGACCATGACGTGGAGGGTCAGCAGCGGCGAACTGAGGACAGGCATAAGGTGGGTGATGGGTGGATTCGAGCCACTCATCATGGCCACCATCAGGCAGAATCCCATGGCCATAAGGGCAATGGAAGGTGCGATATGGTAGCGTCGGGCGGTGCAGAGGGCCACGATGCCAATGGCAATGGTCATGAGGTGCATGCTGTCGAATCCTCCAGCCATGGGGGCATGGCCTCCGGCAATCCATCGCAACAGCATTATCACAAGCAGGAAGAGCGTAAGCAGTGCCACGATGAGGGTCGACACCTTGCTGCCTACAATAGAGAGACGCGAAGCACCGGTTGATTTATCCCGTGGAGAGGAGTAGAGGGCAATGGCAAAGCTGAGGAGTCCCAGGGTGATGCTGAGCAGGGCAAGCCAGCGCCCAGTGGTGAGTGCATTGTAGATGCGTTCGGCACGGATGCGTGTGGGCGAAGGCAACACTGCGGCAGCCTGTTTCCGCTGATATTCCGCTGTCTTTTCAAATACTTGGTCGAGTGTGGTAAAGTCGCCCGTCACTACCAGCTCCTGGCAATAGCTGAGTTGTTTGCGGATGAAGATGTATTCGTCGTCGTTCACGTCGAGGGGCAGTGGGTCGTTTTGGGAATACCAACTGAGTTTGCCCGTCGAGTCGGTGAGGGGGTACAGTTTCAGCAGTTCGCTGCCTGTCACCATCTTGATGAGGTTGTATTTCTCATCGGCAGCGCGCAGGTCTTTGGAAAGCATGTGTTCTCCGAAGAGGTCCTGATGCGCAAGCAGGTTGGCGAAAGAGGTATAGCGACCCTCCATGCCCAGCTGGTGGCGCAGTTCGCTGCCCTTAATCTTAATCATGGGCTCATCAAACCATTCGGTCGAGTAGAAGAGCCATCCACTGAGCACCTGTTCGGGTGTGAGACCTTGGTATGTGGCATTGCCACAGAGTTTGGTGGAGAAATCCTTGGCAAGGGTCTGCAGGGGGCAGATACGTCCTTTGTAGAGTACATACATCTGTCCCAACTTCTCCGCACTTTGGCGAGGCAGGGTGGTAGGGGCGGCTTGGGCAGTGCTGGCCATCAGCATCAGCACAAGGGGCAGTGCACGCAGCAGCCGACGGAAATGCGACTTGGGGGTGAGAAACATCCACACCAGTCCTGCTATGGCAAGCAGATAACCCAAATAGGTCACCGCGATGCCGAGGGGGTCGTGAGCCACACTCAGGGTGGATCCACCCTGCATGTCGTAGTCGGCTTGGTAGAAGCGGTAGCCTTTGTGGCGGTAGATGTTGTTCATGGAGATGACGGCCTCGTCTCCCTCCACCGTCACGTGGCTGATGAAGTCCATCGGGGCTTTGGAGCCGGGATAGGTCATCAGTTCGAAGTGCTGGAGTGTCACGTCGAAGGGGAGGGCGAAGGAGTCGCCGTCGTCCATGGTGCAGAGGTGGTTGGGGGTCCCCTCGGTCAGTACCAGGTTGCCGTGCTGACCTGTCCATGTGGTGAGCCCGCCTCCCAACAGAATGACTACTGCCGAACTATAGAGCATCAGTTGGTGACGGGTGTGCCACAGTTTGTTGCGCACAATGGTGACAATACAGGCTACGCCTATGACGGCAAGCAACAGGATAAACCACCAGGAATTGTAGACGTGGTCCACAGCAAAAGCGTTGCCGTGGTATTTTTCTATAATGGTGCCGACAGCGAGGATAATCACTACCGGCACCATGAGCAGGGTTAAGATTCTTTTCATTGCAAGATATGAGGTAATCCTAAGAGGACTTAGGATTACCTGGGAATAAGTTAAATGGCGTTGATGAATTTCACCACAGCGTCGCGGTCGCTCTTGGAGAGTTTGCGGAAGTTCTCCACTGTCCAGCGGGCATCGCTGTTTTTGCTGCCATGCCACATGATGGCCTCGACGACGTTGCGTGCGCGGCAGTCGTGCAGACGGTCGCTGTGGCCGCTACAGATGGGCGACAGACCGCGGCCCCACAACGGTGTGGTTCGGCACCAACCGGTGCGAATGTCGTTGACCATGCGCAGACGGTGCTGAACCATGTCGGTGTATGGCCATATCTTTTGGAACGGGTAGCGCGGCAAGCGGTTGTCGGCATCGGTGAAGAAGCCGTTGGGGTCGGTAAAGTCGTCGGGACCGGTGGTCCAGCTGGGGCGGTGGCAGGTGGCGCAACCCATGTCGCGGAACAGCTTGCGTCCGCGCTGGATGGTGGAATCCTTCAAGTTGCGTGCTGCGGGGACAGCCAGACCACGATGCCACACCATGAAGTTGATGTAGTCCTTGTCGGTCATCTCGATGGGCAGGGTGTCGCACATCAGGTAGTTGTAGATGTCGGTGCGGGGGTCACCGGTCTTGTTCCATTGAGGGAAGTAGTGGTAAAATTGCGCCTGCACCTCTGGGTCGTCGGCGGCAGTGTTGGCGTAGATGCTCTTGTTCAGGCTGAGGTAGTGGCTGCGTCGGTCGCTGCGTGTGACGTTGGGGATGTTCCAGATGGCATTGGCTCCGGCGGCATCCTGCAGGGGACCGCGGCTGAGGGCGTAGGTGAAGCGTTTGGGGTGACTGGTCTTGCCGTAGAGCGAGGCCCAGTCGTGTCCTGCCCAGATGGCGGGATTGAGCTCTGCACCGGCATCAAATTCTTTCTGGTACTGGGCTTTCAGCGAGTCGTCGGGGATGGCGTCGAGCAGTCCGGTACCGTAAATGCCGATGGTGCTTTCCAGTCGGAAAGCCATCTGGCTGTAGGGTGCCGAAAGGGGGGCATAGAAGGCATCCTCGGGGATGGTCACCTCTGGATAGATGAGGCTGTAGGTCTCGCCGTCGGGGAAACGGTTGCCCCATTCGTCGGTGTAGCTGAGCCATGCGATGTCGATTTTCTCCTCGTCGATGGAGGGCTTGAAGGGGGGCACGGCCTTGGTCTGCGGCATGCCGGCCACAGAGGGCTCGTAGGCGTCGGTAGTCTTATTGTACACTACCAGCAGGTAGCCGTTGGCCCAGTCGTCGGCACGGTAGCGTTCCATGCGGCGGCCGTGGCCGTAGCCGGGATGGCATGCTTCGCATGAAGAGCGGACGTAGAGTGGTCCCAGACCGTTGAAGGGTGGGTTGTTCTGTGTGATGGTGTGCTCGAAGAAGAACTCGCCGTATTTGAAGGCGTTAGTCATGCCGGCATACTCTACCGCGGGGGTGGGGTCTTCGAATGCCGAGGCGGACTGGTTGAACGTGGTGCCCAGCTGTCCGCCGGCATACGTCTCTTCGTCAACGCCTTCGGGCAGCGGAGGCGTTACAGGGTCGCTTTGGCAACCTGCAAGGCTGAGCATTGCAACAGCCAAAAGAGAAGGTATAATCTGTTTCTTAGTCATAGTAAGTGATTGTTTTGTTAGTTATTATTCATATCTCTTAATCAGGCTGGCCACCTTGTCCAGCTTTCCGCTGAGTTCGGTGCAAGCCTCGGCGGCAACACCGTTGGCGGGCTCGCTGTAGTGCAACACAAAGGGTGCGGGCATGGCATCAATCTTGTTCAGTGCATTCTGTATGGCGTCGAGCACTTCGGCATCCAGTGCGGCATCGCGTTCCTTGACAAAGGTGTGCAGGGAGTTGCTCTCGTTGCGTTGACCTTCGACGCCGCCCATGTAGACGTTGCGGATGCTGATGACGTTGTTGTGGAAGTCGGTGATGGACATGTGGCTGTAGGGCGATTCGATGTAGGTGATGTCGGACTGGCTGAATGCAGAGGCGATTTTGGAGGAACCCACCTCGTCGGCTATGTCGATGCAGCCTTGCACGATGGCCATCAATGCGGCCAGCGGGCTGGAGTAGGTGCTGCCAGCTTTGCCGGCGTTATTCATGTTGTCGCCATAGCATTGGCCGCTGCCTGCAACGGTGTAGGCAAGCTCAAGGTCGTCCAGTTTTTCGATGTGGCTTTTAGGTGCCTTCGACCCCATCCAGCCCACTTCCAGCTGGTAGCAGCGGTTGCGCAGGTCGCCCGCAACGCCGACGGCGTAAATCCATTCGTTGGCGCTGATGCTGCTGGCTGCCTTGGGTTGGCCGTTGGCGAAAAGGATGTATTCAATGGCGTGGAATCCCAACAGGGCGTTGCCCAGCCGCTCGCCGGCAACCACGTCGCCCTCGGGGCTGTCCAGAGCTCCAATCATGGCGGGGCTGTTCATCAGGGTGTTGAAAGCGTCCTCATCCAGGGGCCAGCTGTCGATGTGTGGGTCGATGCCGAAGTCGCCTGCGGCACCAAAAAGGAAGGCTTCGCTCATCTCCCACTGTTCGCGGGCTTCGAGGAAGGTGGCGCATGCCTGACGGACACCTTCGTCGGAGGGTGACTGTTTCAGTGCGGCCAGTTGGTTGGCCAACTGTTCGGCCTTGGTGGCCAGTAGGGTGTAGGTCGGCACGACGGTGTGGTTCACAAATTGTTCGTTTACAGCCTGGGCAGCGGTGTCCTCGACGGCAATGTTAGTTTCTTTTTTGCAGGCAGTAAATCCGATGGTGGCTACGGCCAGCAGAGCAGTGATGCTCATCTTGATGGTTGTTCTTTTCATTGTATGTTAGTTTTTTAGTTATTGTTGTCCTTATAGGTGTGTCGGTGCCTTATCTTTTGAAAAAGCCACACCAGGTGATGCCCACGGCCACGTAGGGCTCGTTGTTGTAATGTGCTTTCAGTATTCTCATTCCGGCTTCGGCTTTCAGGGCAATCTGTGGCAGGGGGTAGTAGTTCACGCCTGCGGTCACCACCTGCCGCTCTGCCCACGGGGTGTCGCTGAACCCTGCTGCCGGTACAAAGCTGTCGTAGCGGTCATAGCGTCCAAACAGATAGAGCCTTGGGTCTCCTGTGCGGGACTTGCTCCAGGCCAGCAGGTTCACACCTGCTTCCATCGATGCGTCCCAGGCGTTCCGTCCCACAGCCGTGTGGGGATAAGGGTTGCCCGTCATGGTGGTCTGGTTCTTGTTGCGTGTCGAAATCAGTCCTGCATCACTCAAGTAGCCGTAGTCCGCGTTGCCTCTTACGGTCACAAAGCGGTCGCGGTAGGCAAAGTCGAAAGCCCCGATTACCACCGTGCCGGTAGCCCCGTAGTAGCGCGAGTCTTCGCTGTAGACTGCGCGGGTGATGTCGTTGTTGAAGCTGTTGCCCACATAGCCGCTGAGGCTCAGCCGCAGGTTTTCCACCCCGGTGAAGTCCACACGAGCGGCGCCTGCCACGCTGTTGGCCGGCCGGAACTCGTAGGGCGATGCCGAGCCGTTGTGTATCCAGCCCGACTCGTTGAACAGGTTGCTGTTCAGCCCTGGCAGCAGCTGCACTTCGTAACGCCAGTTGCCTGCACGGCCCCACAGGCTGATGCCCGTCTCGTGCCATGTGCAGGGCATGATGGTGTTCTCGCCTTCGGGACGGTAGACGGTGAAGAATTGGTCGGGGGTGTGGTTGTTGTTCGTCATGCCTACGGGCACAACGATGTGTCCCATGCGCAGGTTCAGCCCCTTCGAGAAACGCTTCTGCACCCAGAACTGCTCCAATGCCACCTCGCCGCCGCGTTCAATCTCTTGTTCGAACTCGCCGGTCTCCTCGGTTTCTTTCTCCACGGCGACTTCGGTGCCCCCATGTTCAAACTCGACTTCGGTACCGATACTCCATCCGTGGCCGAAGTCGTAGCCAAGCATGATGACGGCGTGGGGGAGGTCCACGCGTCCATGTCCCTTGCTTTGGGTATAGCGGTCGCTGTGCGAGTAGCGAAAAACGTTGTCGCTATAGAAATTGTAATTGTAGACAGCCTCGCCATACCCACCAATAGTGAGTCGCGAAGTGTTTGATGTGCTGTCGTCCTGCGCTGCTCCGGCAACAGGGATTGCGGCCAGTAACAGCGCGGTGCAGAATGCTTTACAAATGGTTTTGTTCATTGTTTGCCGTTGTTTTTTCTACGGCAAAGGTATTTCTTTTCCGCCATCGGGGGAATACCCAAAATTAGGTATTTTCCTGTCGTATCGAAAAAAAATCGTACCTTTGCAACTTGAGAACGGCAGTGTGCAGAGTGTACTGACCTGTGTTTACGGATTAACGCAACGACGCCAATTTTAAAAGAATATATACTATGAAGAATCGTTTACTGTTTGTGGCAATCTTTTGCCTGCTGTGCGGCACCGCCGCTGCCCAGACCGCCCGCGACCCTGAGACGGACCCCGTCATCCTCGACCGCATCGACCAGTGGCAGGACCTTAAATTCGGCTTTATGATGCACTGGGGCATCTATGCCCAGTGGGGCGTGGTGGAGTCGTGGAGCATCTGCAACGAGCCGTGGATCGACCGCAAGGGCATGCCTTATATCGAGTACAAACAACGCTATCAGGCCCTCAACAAGACTTTCAACCCCACCCGTTTCAACCCCGCCGCCATGGCCGAGGCCGCGAAAAATGCTGGCATGAGGTATGTGGTCTTCACCACCAAGCACCACGACGGTTTCTGCATGTTCCGCAGCGCGGAGACCAACTACAGCGTGGCAGGGGTGGACTGCCCCTACAGCCGCAACCCGCAGCCGGACATCACGCTCGACATTGTCAACGCTTTCCGCGCTCAGGGAATGTGGACCGGTCTCTACTTCTCTAAGCCCGACTGGCACCACAAGGACTACTGGGCCCCCGAATGGGCCACGCCGGACCGCAATGTGAACTACGACATCGACGCTCACCGCGACCGCTGGGAGAACTTCAAGCGGTTTACCCACAACCAGGTGCGCGAGCTTACACACAACTACGGCGACATTGACATCCTGTGGCTCGACGGCGGCTGGGTGCGCCCGGAGTGGAGCATCAACGAGGAGACGGAACCCTGGCTGGGCTGCTACCGCCGTGTGCAAGACATCGACATGGATGCCCTCGCCGCCATCGCCCGCGATGGTAACCCCGACCTGATTATTGTCGACCGCTCGGTGGGCGGCCGCTACGAGAACTACCGCACCCCCGAGAAGCAGGTGCCGGACACCCTGCTGCCCTACCCTTGGGAGACCTGCATGACCATGGGCGACAGCTGGTCGTACGTCCCCGGTGACCACTACAAGAGCACCACCCAACTCATCCACATGCTGGTCGACATCGTGGCCAAAGGTGGTAATCTGCTCCTCAACGTGGGCCCCGACGCGCAGGGCAACCTGCCGCCCGAAGCCTTGGAGCGCATGGAGCAGATAGGCCTCTGGATGAATCAGAACGGCAAGGCCATCTACGCCACCCGTCCTCTCTATCCCTATTGCTTCGGAAGTGTCCGCTTCACCCAAAGCAAAGACGGTAAGCACCGCTACGCCATCTGCCTGCTCGACGAGCCTGCCAAAAGTATTGTCTTCGAACTTCCCTTTAAAGTGAAAAAAGCACGTTTTGTTGCTCCCCTGAAGGGAAGCAAGGTGAAGTGTACGCCCACCGACGGGGGCTCCCGCCTCGAAATCAGCCTCTCCACACCCCAAAGTCACGCCATCGTGGTGGAAATCTGATAATGTGTTAACGTGTTAATGCGTTGGATGTTGATATGTTGATATGTTGCGAGTCGTATAAACATATCAACGTATCAACATATCAACGATATTATCGAAATAACGAATTCAGGATATTACACGTAGTAGAGGAAACTGAGGTTGTCGGGGTGGAGGTAGTGCCGGGCGGCCTCTTGGAGGTCGGCTGGGGTGAGGGCGAGGATGTCGCGGTTCATCTCGTCGAGGGTGTCGACATGCTCGAAGTTAAGACAGGCCTTGCCGATACTCTGCATCTCGTTAAGTCCGGAGTCGTTGTTGATGGCCATCTGTCCGATGAGCTGCTCCTGTGCTGCGCGTAGCTGCCGCGGGGTGAGGGGGATGTCGCGCAGACGGCGCAGTTCGGAAAGGATAAGCTCGGTGCTGCGGTCGGCGGCATTGCTGTCGACACCGGCGTAGATGTAGAAGAGGCCGGCATCGGTGAAGGGGACGTATTGCGACTCGATGGAGTAGCAGAAGCCTTCGCGTTCGCGCACGGCGACATTGAGGCGTGAGTTCATGGCGGGACCTCCGATGATGTTGTTGAGGAGGGTGAAGGCGGTTTTGTCGCTGTCGTAGAGTGTGGGGGCGGCACCACCGACGAGCATGTGCACCTGGTGGGTGTGCTTGTGGATGGTGTGGTTGAATTGAGAATTGCGAATTGAGAGTTGCGAATTGAGAGTTGAGGATTGAAACTCGACATTTACCTGTTCTGCATTTCCTTGGCTTTCAAAGTGTTTTTGGCAGAGGTGTATCAGTTTTTTGAACTCGACATTGCCGACAACACTGACTACCATGCGGTCGGGGGTGTAGCGGGAGGCCATGAAGGCTTTGAGCTGCTCGGGGGTGAAATGGCGGACGTTCCGCTTGCTGCCCAGGATGTTGTGGGCTAGGGGATGGGAGCCGAAGTAGCGCTCTTCGAATTCGTCGAAGATGAGCTCGGCGGGACTGTCGCGGTAGAGGTTGATTTCTTCGACCACGACGTCTTTCTCCTTCTCAATCTCGCGGGCAGGGAAGGTGGAATGGAAGAGGATGTCGGCAAAGAGCTCGAGGCTGCGGTCTAGGTGCTGCGAGAGGGCGGAGGCATAGACACAGGTCTCCTCCTTGGTGGTGAAGGCGTCGAGTTCGCCGCCTACGCCGTCGATGCGGTTGCGGATGTGCCAAGAGCGGCGGCGTTCGGTGCCTTTGAAGATGGAGTGCTCGATGAAGTGGGCAATGCCCTCCTCGCTCCCCTGTTCGTGGCGCGAGCCGACACCGATATATACACCGGCGTGGGTGACGATGGAGTCTGTTTGACGGAAGACGATGCGGATGCCGTTGTCTAAGGTATGGTATTGGTACATGAATTATTGCAAGGTTTAAAGATGGAGAGACCGAGGGCCACGAAGGTGATGCCCGCGAGGGTCTCGAGGGTGTCCTCGGATATGAAGGAGATGAGGACAATACAGAGCAGCGCGGTAAAGAGGACGCTCCGGCAGAGCCGCTCCAGGCGGATGGCGCAGACGAAAGACAGCAGGATGAGGAGGAAGCCCACGAGGCCGAAGGCTAGCAGGAAGTTAAGGTACTGGCAGTGGGTGTGCATGCCGCTGTCGGCCAAGGGGGAGTGGGTGGCTTCCATCTCCAGGCGGCATTGGTCGGCCACATCGCCGGTGCCCACTCCGAAGAGGGGATGGCGCAGGAAGACCTGCCAGGCGTTGCGCCACAGCTCCAGCCGCTGGAGGACGGAGAAGTTGCTCACACTGCGGTAGCAGCGGAAGTTCTCGAACTCGTAGAAGAGGACGTAGAAGAGCTTTCGGGGGCCGGCATGGAGGTAGACGGGATTGGCGATGCCTTTCTCGATGGCGGCGATGTCGGTGGCTCCGAGGTGGGTCATGCCGAGACTGTCTTTGGTATACCCCATGGCACCGAGGTAGCGCAGCAGGGCAGGGTAGACGGTGTAGCCCGTGGGGGTGACGGAGTCGAAGGGATAGTCGCTGACTTTGCTCCACTCTTGGCGCAACTCTTTTTCACATACATACAGATGGACGTAGTTGCCGTTCTCGATAAGGCCGTCGTGACGGTGGAGGTAGGGGTTTCCGTTGGCGGTGGTCGCCGGCAGCGGACCGGCGGAGAGGGGACGGAGACGGTAGTAGTCGTGGAGGTAGTATGCCGCGAGAGCTCCCACCGACAGGAGGATAACAGTCAGGGCGGCAGTGGCGGTGCGACGCAGGCGGCGCGGCATCCGCCGACCGTAGGCGACGAGGAGCACCACGGAGGTGACGACCAGAATGATGTAGGCGGTGTAGGAATGGATGAGCATGAGGAAGAATAGGAACCACAGGATGACTGCAATGCCGACAGCATAGAGCCACGGGCGGCGGTGCCGGAACATGGCGTAGAGGATGATGAAGACGACGAGGCAGACGTTGAGGCTGAAGCGGATGTGGGAGATGTGCGGCACGAGGTTGCGGTAAGGCAGGTCGGGGATGGTGAGGTAGCGCCCCAGTGCGACAAAGGAGACCGTTATCACCGTGAGGCAGTAGGCCACAGCCACAGGGAACAGCTCTTTGCGCCCCAGGGGCTTGGAGGTGAGCACCACCAGCGGAATGGCCAACAGGGGGAGTTTCTTCTGCAGGTCGAAGAGACCGTAGGAGAGGTTGCTGGTGCCGAGAAGCCACACGATATGCACGGCTGCCATGACGAGGAACGCATGCAGCAGGTGGTATTGGCGGAATTGGCTGAATTTCTCTTTCCAGTTCCATTCGACCACCCAGTTGGCCAGCAGCAACACCCACAGGAGATTGGTGGCAAAGACCGAGGTGGTCATGCTGACTACCAACCCCATGAGCAGGGTGATGTAGAGCGTTCTATGAACTGTTGCGCGGATAGCGGAGGCGGGTTGGTGGTGTTATTTGTTCAGAATGCGGTTGTATTCGGCTGTGGAGGAGAGTATCTCGACGGCTTTCTTCACGTCGGGGTCGTCGCTCAGTGCGCCCTCGATACAGCCTTTACGGTAATAGTAGTGGACCAATATGGCATCTTTCAGCAGCTGGCTTACCTCGTCGCGGTGGCGCATCAGGTCGTCCTTCTTGGCCTCCTTGTAGGTCTTTTCCAGTTGGTCTATCTGTTGCTTCAGGTTGTCCATGTAGTCCTCCTCTTCGGCCACCTTGCGGAGGTCGGAGAGGATGTTCTCGGTGTAGGTGGTGTAGTCGTATGTCTTGTCGGAGAGGTAATTGATAAAGTCCTGGTATATCTCTTCAGTGATGACAAACTCTTTGGGTGAGGGGATAGTGTCGTGTTCGCGGTGGAACTTGAGTGCGTAGTTGAAGAAGTGGAAGCGGTTGTACAATGCCACCGAGAGGAGCGAAGAGGTGGGGTGCTCCACTTCGATGTCGGGTTCGATGCCGAAGCCGTCGTACACGGTGCGCCCATGGCGGGTGGAGAAGGCTGTTTTGAGCGAGTCGGGCACCTTGATGGCGCGTCCGTTCTCGTCGCGATGCTTGTAGTCGATGGCCTGGATGCAGCGGCCCGAGGGGATAAAGTATTTGGACACCGTGACTTTCATCTGGCTGTTGTAGGGCATGGGGAGGATGTTCTGCACAAGCCCTTTGCCGTATGACCGCTCACCGATGATCACGGCGCGGTCCAGGTCTTGCAGGCTGCCGCTGACAATCTCGCTGGCCGAGGCGCTCTGGCCGTTGATGAGTACGGCCACAGGGATATCGACATCCTCGGCGGGCATGCGTGTGCGCGACTTGATGTTCTTGGAGGCCACTTTTCCTTTGGTCTCCACCACCAGCTCGTTTTGCGGCACCCAGATGTTGACAATGTCCACGGCCTCGCCCATCAGTCCGCCGCCGTTGCCACGGAGGTCGAGGATGACCCCTTTGAGGCCGGGGTTGTCGCGTTTCAGCCGCTTGAAGGCTTCGCGCACGTTCTTCGCGGCGTTCTGGGTGAATTCATCTAGGCGGATGTATCCGATGTTGCCGTTGACAATCCCGCTGTAGGAGACGTTGGGCAGGCGGATTTCGGCACGGGTGATGGTGACGTCAAAGGTTTTCCCCTCGCGCTCGAGGCGGAGGGTGACCTTGGTGCCAGCCTGTCCGCGCATGGCGGCACTCACCTCGGCGTTGTTCTTGCCCTCGGTGCTCTCGCCGTTCACGGCAAGGATGCGGTCGCCAATCTTCAGTCCTGCCTTGTCGGCGGGCAGACCCTCGTATGGCTCAGCGACATAGATATTGGTGCCCTCCTGATGGATGAGCGAACCTATGCCGCCATACTGGCCCAGCACCTGCATCTTCACGTCCTCCATGTCGCTCTCGGCATAGTAGTTGGTGTAGGGGTCCATGGAGGCAAGCATGGCATCGATGGCCACCTTCATGGTCTTGCCCGGGTCCACATCGTCGACGTAGTTGGTGTGCAGGTTCTTGTATACATTGGCGAAAATCTCCAGATTCTTTGAGATTTCAAAACCTTTGTCGTTCTGGGCCGTGGTGCCAAAGGCCAGTCCGATGAACAGTAGCAGTGACAGTCTTTTTTTCATGTATCTGTGTTGTATTTTATACGTGTGATTGTCGGTGAGGCGTCACGAGGGGATACTCTCGACGCGGAGGTCGTTAATCTTCAGCTCGAGGGGCGACACCATCCACACCACGTCGCCCAAGTGGAACACGGTGTCGGCGGGCGGGTTGATCATATAGTCTTTGCCGCGCTCGATGGCGATGACCATCGACTGGTAGTCGTCCATGAGGTGCGAGTTCAGGATGGACTTTCCCGTCAGCTTGCTGTCGGTGCCCACCTCGAGGCGGTAGGTGTTTATCTCGTTGTCGGAATGGTCGTGGATAAGCATGTCGGGCTCCACGTCTACGGCGCTTCTCACTCGCGACAGCTGCTCCTCGCTGCCGAGGAAGGTGAGCCGGTCGCCGGGCATGATGAGCATCTCTTTGTCGGGCAGGTCATACACTTTCCCCGCACGCTCAATCGTCACGACGTTCACCCCGTAGTCTTTCCTCAAGTTCGAGTCCATCAGCCGCAATCCGGAGAGCGGCGAATAGGGGGTGACGGTCATGCGCTCCATGATGAAGTTCTTCTCCAGCGATTCGGGTATCTTGAACGAGTTCTGGGCTTGGCGTTGATAGAAGTTGGTCACAAAGTGGCCCTCTATGCGGTTGTAGAAATCGGTGGCACGGCGCGACAGCAGCACCACGGCCACCACCACGATGGCCACCACCACCACGAGACCCACCGCCAGATGGACGTAGCGCGAGATGACCCATCCCACCATGAACAGGGCCACAAAATAGCGCAGGGCCAGCAGGGGGATCACTGCCACCTGGCTGTGGTTGTAGGTGTGGAGCATTTTGCGGATGCGCTCGCGGCTGACGTTCTTCACGGCCAGTGCCCACAGGAACGGGGCCATGCACACCAGCGTGACAATCATGCCCACAATGCGTCCCCACACTTGGGGAATGCCCCATCCGGCAAAGAGTCCGTCAAGCAGCGGCCGCAGCAACAGGAAACTCAGCAAACCCAAGGCTGCCAGTATGGCACTGTAGAACAGGATGGAGGTCAGCTGCTTGCGGACAAAGGTGCCCAGCTTCTTCTCATGGATGGTAACGCGACCGCTGGTGCTGTACCGCTCCAGGGCCTGCTTCAGTTTGTTCGGCAGCCGCGGCCACACCCACTCGTAGGCCGGCAACCCTGCCTTGATCATGTAGGGGGTGATGAATGTCGTGAGGATGGAGACGGAGACGATAATGGGGTAAAGCGACGGGTGGATAACCTTGAAGCTGAGGCCAAGCCCGGCAATGATAAAGCTGAACTCACCTATCTGGCAGAAGCAGAAGCCTCCCTGCATGGCACTGCGCAGCGGGCGGCCGCTCAGCAGGATGCCCAGTGTGGCGGCGCTCGACTTGATAATCACCACCACGGCGGCAATCACCAGAATGGGAACCCAGTGCTTCACCAGCACCTCGGGGTTGACCAGCATGCCCACCGACACGAAAAACACCGCGCCGAAAAGGTTCTTCAACGGGGTGATGATGCGGTGAATGACATCCGCCTCGATGGTCTCGCTCAGGATGGCACCCATCACAAAGGCACCCAGTGCAGTCGAGAATCCCGCAAAATCGGCCATGACCACCATGCCGAAACACAGTCCCACGGCCACGATGCAAAGTGTCTCCTCGGTCATCCAACGGCGCATCCACCGTAGGAAGGTGGGCACTAGGAATATGCCGAAGGAGAACCACACTATCAGGAAGAACACCAGCTTCACCATGCTCAGTGCCAGCTGGCCTCCGTTGAAACTCTTACCCACGCTCAGCGTGCTCAGCACCACCAGCAGCAGCACCGCCACCAGGTCCTCCACCACCAGCACGGCAGTCACCGTCCCGGTGAAACGTTGCTGTTTCAGCTTCAGGTCGTCGAAAGATTTGATGATGATGGTGGTGGACGAGATGGAGAGCATGCAGCCCAGGAAGATGCAGTCCATTGTCCCCATGCCCAGCAGGTGTCCCACGGTGTTGCCCGCCACGAACATGATTGCCAGCTCCGTCAACGCGGTGATGGCTCCTGTCGAGCCCACTCGTTTCAATTTCTTGATGCTGAATTCCAGTCCCAAGGCAAACATCAGGAACACGATGCCGATGTCGCTCCACACATGCACGCTCTCCTCGTCGGTGATGGCCGGGAACCACTGGAAGTAGGGCCCGATAAAGAACCCTGCCACGATGTAGCCCAGCACCAGCGGCTGTTTCAGCCATTTGAACACCACCGTAATCACTCCTGCCGTTATCAGGATAACAGCCAAATCGACAAATATGGGGGGTAGCGACGACATACCTTCTTCGTTATTTTTATCACCCATTAACGCACGCTTTGCTTAATTATTGCCCCCGGCAGGCATTGCTACAAAATATTTTTCTCTGGCAACAAAATCATTCTCAAAAACGCTGTTTTCAATAATATTTTGTATATTTGCAAATATCACGACATAAAACTCAATTTTATATGACACTGAAACAAAAAACATTAAGAGTATTCTCGCTGCTCTCGCTCGTTGCAATATCCCAAGTGGCGACGGCACAGGTCGACTTCACCCCCATCTTTACACAGATTAAACTTGAGGCTCGTGCCGACTTCGATTATTACCACAACACTGTCAAGGGCGACACCCTGCAGGAGAACCCCTATGGCTTTCACGGCCGTTATTTCAACTTCGTCATCGGCGGCCCGATTGGTGAGAAGTTCAGCTATTTCTTCCGACAGCGCATCATTGCCTCCCCGGGCGATGTAAGCCTCTTCGACAACACCGACTTCCTCTACATCAACTATGCCCCTACGTCCAACTGGATGTTCCGTTTCGGTAAGGACGCTCTCGCCGTTGGTGGTTTCGAGTACGACGCTCCTCCCATCAACGTCCTCTTCAGCACCAATTATTGGGACAATTTCTATTGCTTCCAGCCTTCCGTGGCAGCCGCCTACAGGAGCGACGACGCCAACCACATGCTCCTTCTCCAGGTGGGCAACTCGCCTTATGTCCACTACGGCGCCGGCCTCGGCTTCGCTCCCGGACAGGAGTGGAAATCCGGCCTCATGTCCTACAACCTCTTCTACAGCGGCAAGGTGGGCCACCTCAAGCTGCTCCATTCCGTTAACATGTTCCAGCGTCCCGACCGCAAATATATGAACTATATCGCCATCGGCCACGAGCTGGAGTATGAGCACTGGGACATCTACCTCGACCTCATCCACCACGCCAACGGCCTTAAGGACTGGGGCAACAATTTCGCCGTTGTCAGCTGCGCCAATGTCTATTTCAACAAGGAGTTCAACATCTTTGTCAAAGGGGCCTACGAGCAGAACCGCTCCGAAGACGCCCTGCCCGGTTTCGGCAATATCAGCACCGGCTTCTACGACATCTTCTGCGAGACCGCCCACAGCCATCTCACCTATGGCCTCGGCATGGAATATCACCCCAAGTCCTGTCCCGACTTCCGTCTCCACGCCTTTGTGGCCAACCGCCGTACTACCGATTACAGCATGGCCATCCCTGTGGTCAGCAATTCCCTCCGCGCCAATGTCGGCATCACCTGGAGCATGGAGGTCTACCGCATGCTCAAGGAGCGTATGGCCAAAATCGCTAGAGAATAAAACGTAAAATACCAGGAGTTCCTGGCCTGTGCTAGGAATTCCTGGCTTTTCCATCAGAACCCCCAATATTTATCACCATGGCACTTCACGACCATCGTAAAAACAAAACCACCCAGTATGCCAACTGGGCCGAGAAATTCTTTGGCGGCATTCAGCGTCGTTTCAACATCAAGAACCCCCTCAAGTTCACCAGCAAACGCTCCATCGAGGCCATCCTGTTCTTGATACTGTTTGTAGGCTTCTTCTGGATACTCGCCTACTACATGACGCTGCCCCACATGCTCAACACCTTTATGCAGACAGCCTACCAGCTCCTGCTCGAGACCGTCTTCTACATCATGGCCATCTGCGTCCTGATGGGTGGTATCAGCAAACTGCTTATCGAGTTCGGTGTTGTGCGACTCATGGAGAACATCCTGCGTCCCCTCATGAAACCCCTTTACAATCTGCCCGGTGTGGCGGCTTTGGGCGCAGTCATGACTTTCCTCTCCGACAATCCCGCCATCATCTCCCTGGCTCACGACAAGAACTTCTCCCAGTATTTCAAGAAGTACCAACTCGTCTCCCTCACCAATTTCGGCACTGCCTTTGGCATGGGCCTCGTGGTGCTGGCCTTCATGATAGGCAAGGGCTTCGGTAGCGGTGCCGCTGTGGGTATCCTTGGCGCCTTTATCGGCAGCATCGTCTCTACCCGCCTCATGCAGCGTTTCACCCTCAAGAGCTACCCCGAGATGGATGCCCCTGTGGTGGAAGGCGCCACCGAAGGCAACGAGCAGAATATTTCCTACAAGAGCGAAGGCAGTGTGCTGCAACGTTTCCTCAACGGTGTGCTCGACGGTGGCAAGGAGGGCGTCAACATCGGCCTCGCCATCATCCCCGGCGTGCTCTGTATCTCCACCGTGGTCATGATGCTCACCTTTGGTCCTTCGGGCGAACATGGCGAATATACCGGTGCCGCCTACGAGGGTGTCCCCGTCATCACCATGCTGGCCGACAAAATCAACGTGGTCTTCGACTGGCTCTTCGGCTTCAAGTTCGGTGCCCTCATCTCTTTCCCCATCACCGCTCTCGGCGCCGTGGGTGCTGCCCTTGGTCTTGTCCCCCGCTTCATCTCTGAAGGCATTATCGACAACAACGCCATAGCCGTCTTCACCGCCATGGGCATGTGCTGGAGCGGCTACCTCTCCACCCACACCGCCATGCTCGACAGCCTCGGCTACCGCAACCTCATCGGCAAAGCCATCGGAGCCCACACCATCGGAGGCCTCTGCGCCGGCATCGCCGCCCACTGGCTCTGGGTTCTGTTCAGTCTTATTTTCTAAGGCATGAACCTGAAAGAAACACTCGGACGTTTCCGCACTTGGCAGAACAAACCCTATCACAATTCCGACGAGGAACAGGAGGAGCATCGTTGTGCCAACTGCGGTAACGTGTTCAGGGGAAACTACTGCCCTGTATGCCGTCAGGATGCCAAGGACGGCCGCATCACGTGGAAGTGGGTGGGCAAAAGCATCCTCGATGTGTGGGGCTTGGATTCCCGTTCTCTGCCGAACACCCTCCTCCAGCTTTTCATACGTCCCGGACGCATTATCGGTGCATATCTCGACGGCCAACATCAGATATGCTACAAGCCTTTCAATATGCTCTTCATTCTTGCCATCTTTTACGTCGTGGTGCAGCAACTTCTTGGTTGGAACTATGCGGCCACTCCTGAAGACAAGGGAGGCAAAGTCGTTCAAATGGTCTTTGAATGGGTTTCCGAACACCCCGCATGGAACGCCATGCTTATCTCCGTGGCAATGATTATCCCTACATGGCTATTCTTCCATTTTGCCCCACGCCATACACGCCACACACTCCCCGAAGGCATCTTCATCCAGCTCTTCATGAACATCCTCATCCTCGTCATTGTTTTCCTTTCCGATTTCTTTATATTGCTCTCGCTTCTGATACCAGTTTACTACTACATCGCTTACCGCCAGCTTTTCGGCTACCGGCCTTGGGGCACTATCTGGCGTATTCTTTTGTGCTTCGCGGTCTGGGGCATCTTCTTTGTCATCTTTATTAACTTGTTATATATCGTCACAACCCACCCCGAAAAACTTCCGCGAGTCGCAATAGGCCTTTTGCTTTACCTTGTCGCTCTTGCAGGCATCCTCGCCTTTGGCTATTTTGTCAGTAAAAAAACCGCACAATCCAAGACATGAAACTCAAAGAATCACTCAGACGTTTTCCCGCTCGGCAGAACAAACTCGCTCTATATTCCGACGAGGAGCTGGAGGAGTGCCGTTGTGCCAACTGCGGTCACGTGTTCAGGGGCAACTACTGCCCTGTGTGCCGTCAGGAGGTCGGCGACGGACGCATCACATGGAAGTGGGTCGGAAAAAGCATCCTCGACGTATGGGGAATGGACACCCGCTCACTTCCCAACACGCTACTGCAGCTCCTTTGGCGACCCGGCCACATGATAGGCGACTATATTGGAGGCCACCGGCAGGTGTGCTACAAACCCGTCAACATGCTCTTTATTGTGGCACTGGCCTATGTCATCCTCATGCAGATAATCGGTCAGGATGTCAACATTAGCGAAATCGAAATTGCAGGCGACGACCGGACTGGATACTTCAATGTATTCAATACCTGCTATCATTGGATGGTGGCTCATCCTGGATGGGCCATGATGGTATTGACCATGATAATGATATTGCCCACCTTCATTGTGTTCCGTTTTGCCCCGCAGCATCCGCACCTGACCTTTCCCGAAAACATCTTCGTTCAGGTTTTCATGAGCACATTGATGCTGGTTGTCGCCTTCACCATCCGTGTCAGCAACGGGATTACCGTATTTCTCATCCCGCTCTATTATTACATCTGCTATCGGCAGCTGTTCGGCTACAAGTTTTGGGCTACAACATGGCGCCTTGCCGTCTGTTTCTTTGTGTGGTCCATTCTTGCATTCTATCTCATTGTCTTGGTATTGGTGGTATCGGTACGCCAAAATGAATTGGAGAATCCTGTACGCGCCACTATCTATGGTGCCTTCATGTTGACTTTAGGCACGGCAGTGCTGGTAGCTATACCACTTTCCATTGCCTACTTCATCAGCAGGAAAACGGCCAAAAGAAGACAACAACCCACGCTTTAGTATTGTGCACACCGTTGTCGGATATTGTTTTTTATTACCCTACACCTGTCAGACTATCAGGCACTAAACACGCTTTCCCATCCTTGCTGATAAAAAAAACTCTCTATGTCCGAAAAAAGTTGTACTTTTGCACCACGTTATTAACCCTAAAAAAAGAATAAAATGGCTTACAAAATCACTGACATCTGACCGGTGCAATCGTTGAAGGCTAATCACGACAAAGATGTAACAACTAAAGCCCTGCCCCTGTGCAGGGCTTTTTTTCAACAAAAGGCTTAACCTCATTGTCCCTCATCATGAAGAATATATACAATTTTCTGATACTTGTAAGCATCGTTGCTGCCATCTTTGCCCTCGCCTCATGCAAGAAGACCAACGAAGACCTTATCGTGGGCACTTGGCGGTGCACTTCCGCCACCCTCAACCCCGACGATTTCACCGAAGCGGAGAGGGTCGTCGCCTTATACACCTCCGCCAAGTACCTCTTCACGGCCGAGAAATACTTTGCTGTCGCGCACCCCACCGAGACAAGCTACGGGTACTACACCATCGATGGCGACAAGCTGGGCATCGTTATCCGGGGGAGTGAGGAAGCCATCATGGCCCAAATCAATCATCTCGACAGCAAGAACCTCACCTTCACCTTCTCGCAGGAAGTCTACGACGAGGATGAGAACGGCGAGGGCCACAACATCAAGACCGCCGTCACCCTCAATCTCGAAAAGGTGAAGGACGCAGGAAAACAATAGCACTTCAGGGCATGAACGAACGGCATCGCGTCAAACGGCTCAACTTCCTGCGCTACGCGCTCGCTTTTCCGCGCAGCGTGTGGCTCAATTTCCGCCTGCTACCCTTCCGCCAGGCGCGCCGTCTGCCCCTGCTCGTCTCCCACCGCACCAAGCTCCACAACCTCTCAGGACAAATCATCCTCCATGCCGACAGCCTTCGTGTCGGCCTCGTCAAGATAGGGTTCAACACCTGCCAGATGACCGACTTCCGCCACCATCGCACCCTCCTCAACCTCCGCGGCACCCTCCTCATCATGGGCGAGTGTGCCATCGGCACAGGCTCGAGCGTCGAAGTCTCCGAAAGCGGCACCCTCACCCTCGGCGACTGCTTCAACCTAGGCCCCTCGTCGCTGATTGTCTGCAACCACCAAATCACCTTCGGCGACCATGTGCAGACCTCCTGGTGCTGCACCGTTATGGACACCGACCAGCACCGCCTATTCGACAGCCAAGGCCAGTGGTGCAACCCCGACCGCCCCGTCAGCTTCGGCCATCATGTGTGGCTAGGCTGCCATGTCGTTGTGGCCAAGGGCACCGTCCTCCCGCCCCACACCACCGTCGGGGCGATGAGCTGCCCCCACGGCACCTACACCGAGGAGCATACCGTCCTCGCCGGCAACCCCGCCGCCATCGTCCGCCGCGGCATCACCCGCGAGTGGTAGCCCCAATGTCGGATGAAACTCCCTTCAATCTAGGATTCTTATAGCCACGTTACTGCCTCGTTACAGGTCATGATGACGGATAACGATGCTATAACGATGCTGTAACGATGCAGGATTGAAGGGCGTCACTGCCTCAGAGGTTCTGCAGGCGTTCGCGGTATTGGGCGGCGGATTTCTTGTCCTTCATTCGGGTGTATACGTCCACCAGCTGCTGCAGTATGGCGGGGTCGTTGGGCGCCAGCTGCTCTGCCCGTTTCAGATGGTGGAGGGCGGTCTTGTAGTCGGCTTCGGCAATGTAGGTATAGGCCAGGGCCGAGAGGAACGCGGGTTCGGAGGGGAAGAGCTGAGCGGCGCGGTGGGCGATGCGGCGTATCTGTGGCATCGCGTCGGGGGCGGGAGCCGTCGTGGCGGCTGCGGCGGCTTTGCCGGTGCCGTCGTCGGCAGGCTGGCCGGAGTTGAAGAGGGTGTAGAGGTAGTCCTGCACCCCTTCAACGATAAGGATGCGTCCGCCTTGGTCGAAATTGGGGAACTGCCAGCGGTGGCCTGTGTGCTCCGAACGGTCGAGGGTGAGCAGTATCTCGTCGCCAAAGGACTGCCAGCGCATGATTTGGCCGAGGAAGTAGATTTTGCCAAACCGCAGGTCGAGGCGGTCGGGATAGTGGCTGATGGCGGTGTCGATGACGGTGATGGCGCTGTCCGCCAGTCGGGCGGCGGCGGCACCTTCGGCCAGCATGGTGCTGTTGATATAGTGGTTGAAGCGGGCGATGTGCAGGTCGATGTCGTCGGGCGTTTCGCGCTGCCACTGCGCCAGGATGGTGCGTTGGCGGGCGTAGTCGTCGGCGTTGAGGGCGTCGTAGAAGGCGTCGGACCAGGATTGGGCGGTGGCGGTGGCCGCAAGGGCCAGCAGCAGGGCGAGGATGGTGTTTCGTTTCATTGCAACAGGTGTTTTTTGGGCAGGCACGGGCCTGGGGGTTCATTGGGTTTTGACGCTGCAAAGATACACAATATTTTTCAGTTTTCGACGTTTTAAGGTATCATTCTTCCGCTATTTAGGAATTAATGGTGGCGGGATTGGTTCCCGCCGCAGATAATGATGACGAGTATGAAGTTTCTTTTGATAACGCCTCCGCTCACGCAGCTCAACACCCCGTACCCTGCCACGGCGGTGCTGAAGGGCTGGCTGCAGGCGCAGGGATATGAAGCCGTGCAGGCCGATCTGGGCATCGAGACGGTGGACCGTCTGTTCACTGCCGCGTGGCTGCGTGCTGCTGCCCGCGGACGGCACAGGGAGTATATGCTGGCGGCGGCCGAGGTGGTGGAGCCCGTGATGCGTTTTCTGCGGGGTGAGGATGCCACCGTGGCTTGGCGCATCGTGAACGGGTCGTTGCTGCCCGAGGGTCCGCGGTTCGACAACATCGAGGACATGGAATGGGCTTTCGGCACCGCCGGTGTGGCGGACAGGGCAAGGTATCTTGCCACGCTGTTTCTGGAGGATGTGGCGGACGCCATCCGCGAGGAGGTTGACGGCCATTTCGGGCTGGTGAATTATGCCGAGCATCTGGCGACCTATGCCCCTACGTTCGACGAGCTGGCGGCGGCCTTGCAACGGCAGCCCTCCGAGGTGGATGCGCTGATGCTCGATTTGCTCGAGGGCTGTATGGAGCGGGAACGGCCCGAGGTGGTCTGCCTCTCGGTGCCTTTCCCGGGATGCCTCTATGGCGCGTTGCGCTGCGGTCAGTGGCTGCGGCGCGAGTGGCCGGGGGTGAAGGTCTGCATCGGCGGCGGGTTTGTGAATACCGAATGGCGCCAGCTGCACGACGAGCGGCTGTTCGACTATTGCCATTTCATCACCCTGGACGACGGCGAGCTGCCGCTGCAGCGCATCGCCGAATGGTTGCAGGACCGCTGCACGGAGCGTGAGTTGGTGCGGACGATGTGGCGGCAGGATGACGGCACCGTGGTGTGGCAACGGCTCAATGAGGAGGCCGTGGTGGAGAATGGTGAGCCCGATTTCAGCGGATTGCCGTTGGACAAGTATCTCTCCACGGCGGACATGACCAACGCCATGCACCGCATGTGGAGCGACGGGAGGTGGAACAAGGTGATGATGGCCCACGGCTGCTATTGGCACCGCTGTGCTTTCTGCGACACGACGCTGGATTATATCGGGCGGTTTGCGCCCCCCAAGGCCGCGAAGGTGGTGGACATGATGGAGCGGGTGATGGCGCAGACGGGGGTCAGCGGCTTCCACTTTGTCGACGAGGCACTGCCGCCCAAGCTGTTGAGGGAGGTGTGCGAGGAGATTGTCAAGCGTGGACTGATGGTGACTTTCTGGGGCAATATCCGCTTCGAGAAGGCCTACACGGCCGAGATGTGCGACCTCCTGTCGCAAGCGGGCTGTGTGGCCGTGAGCGGTGGGCTGGAGGTGGCTTCGGACAGGCTGCTGCAGCTGATGGACAAGGGGGTGACTATCGAGCAGACCATGCAGGCCTGCCGCCATTTCCGCGACGCGGGCATCATGGTGCATACCTATCTCATGTACGGATTCCCGACCGAGACGCTGCAGGAGACCCTCGGCGCGTTGGACACCGTGCGGCGTATGTTCGACGAGGGCATTGTGCAGAGCGCTTTCTGGCACCGCTACGCCATGACCTGCCACAGCCCTTCGGGACAGCATCCCGAGCGGTACGGCGCACGGCGTTGCACTGATGTGCCTAATACATTCTGTAATAACGAGGTGGACTGGGAACCCATGCATGGGGGCGAGCAGTTCGACTACGACATCGACGAGGTGGGACGCGGCCTGCGTGTGGCCACCTACAACTATATGAACGGCCTCGGCCTCGACCAGCCCGTGAAGAGTTGGTTCCCCGGCATAAGATTCAAAAAACCGAAGAAGTCATAGACCCCATAGTCGTTCATAGAATCTATAGAGTTTCCTAGAAAAACTAGTTCCTCCTCTATGAAACAAGAAACAAAAAACACATGGTTCCGTGGCTGGTGGCCGGTGGTGTTGCTGGCGGCCTTTTCTGCTGCGAGCCTTTCGCTATTCTATTTTCCGCCCCAGCCGCAAGATTTGGTGGCCCTTCAGGAGCCGGGCAACCGCTGCGAGTGGACAGGCAAAAGGGAAGTCTTTCCCCTGTCGGGGTGGCTGCTTGGCATGAGCTACAGTTGTATGGATATTAAGGTTGTTAGCGGTATGCCGCCCGTTGAAGTCTACACCGATTTTCAGATGCCGCATTTGTGGGAAGAGGACAGCGTGCGAGTGTGGATAAGGCAAAGGGACTGCGACAGGCTGCAGCAGGCCAAGGCCGAAGCCAGCGACGAGCGGCATAGGATAAAGGCCTACAGGATGGACGTGATCGACCCCTATGTGGGCTGGCAACGCTATGTGGCGCAGCATCCCCACGGCCCCGGCCCCAGCTTCGCCCTAGGCGCCCTAGCAGGCATCCTCTGCATAGTACTCCTAATAAAGAAAGTCTTCTACTCCTGAAAAGCATAACTCCCAGCCCAAGTTCCAACTTCCCGACCCCATCAGAAGAAAGAGAAGAGGGCTATTCCGAACTGTGACACTGTAACGCTGTAACGCGTCGTAAGATAATACCTCCCTGCAGCCGCAGGGAACCCGATTTGGGTTAAACTCGAATTGCAGTGTTATGGCCATATATTCATGACAATTAATGTCTATTGATAGCTCGATTGTCTGATTGCTTGATTGGATTTTGATTGCGTAAATGTGTTGATTCGTAAAATCGTGAGACTTTGATGCACCAAGGACTAACACATTCACACATTCAAGCATTCAGGAAGTCATTGAATTCTTATTGCAAAGCAATTTTTTTGATTAATTATTGGAGGTCGTCTTAATACATTCCAGCATTCCCTTGTACATTTATATTTTGCCAGTTCGGAAAAAATGAGTATCTTTGCAACCGAAAAATGTCAATAAATGGGCAGCAACTTCTTTACTAATGAAGACCAAAACACGCTTCTGAATAAGATAGAGGGAGTGTTTCAGTTTAAAAAAGTGCATTTTTTTGATGCACTTGTTGGCTATTTCCGTGCATCCGGCTATTTTAGAATAAGAAAGTTTGTTCAGCAAACACCCAAAATACGATTTCTTGTGGGAATCAACGTTGACAAGCTAACATATCTCGCCTCACAACAAGGGCTGCTTTTCTCGCCCAATACTGACAAGACTTTAGATGAATTTTTTGACGACATAAAGCATAATATACAAGATGCCCAATACGACAAGGATGTGGAGGAAGGCATGTATCAGTTTATCGAAGATATTGCAACTGGACGGGTCGAGATGAGGATACATCCACGACAGAATATCCATGCAAAGATTTACATTTTTCGAGAGGAAATATACCACCCCCATGGATTTGGATCTGTAATTACCGGTTCAAGCAACTTGACGGAAGCTGGTTTGGAAACAAACTTTGAGTTTAATGTAGAGCTCCGTAATGACGATGATATTCTCTTTGCCACGGAAACGTTCGAAAAACTATGGGATGAGTCTGTACCTATTACTATGCAGCACGTGGAGAAGATAAAAAAAGAGTCTTATCTTAACACAGAACTGACACCGTACGAAGTCTATCTCAAGTTCCTATTGGAGTATTTTGGCAAAAGTATAGATTTTGACCCTAATACTGTCTCCGACTTACCCGAAGGATACAAGAAACTATCCTATCAAATTGATGCTGTCAATGATGGTTATGCAAAAATGATAAAGCACAATGGATTCTTTCTCTCAGATGTTGTCGGATTGGGAAAAACAGTTGTCGCTGCACTCATCGCAAAGAAATTTTTCTTCTCCAATGGATTCCCCACATATCGTTCACACACGTTAGTGATTGTACCACCGGCCTTGCAAGATTCTTGGGATGAAACCTTGGACAAATTCAAAATAGACAATTACAAGATAGTAACCAATGGTAGTCTACATAAAATCAAGGATGCAGGACTATATGATTTGGTGATTGTGGATGAGGCTCACAAATTCCGCACAGATACTGCCTCAATGTACACCGAGTTGCAAAAGATTTGCAAAACACCTACGCGCAGACAAAAACCTGATGGCAGCTATTACAACAAGAAGGTCATATTGGTATCCGCTACTCCGCTGAACAATAAACCAGAAGATATTGCCAATCTCGTTTACCTGTTCCAAGACTCGAAAGACAGCACCTTAGAGGAGGGCAATCTTCAACGCTTTTTCCGCGAGCAAATTGACAAATACCGCAAACTGAAAGATCAAAAAGATATAGCCTTGATTTCCGAAGGCATAAAGCGAATATATGAACGAATCAGGACAAAGGTTGTAGAGCCGCTTACGGTACGACGCACCAGAACAGACCTATTGTCTAACGAAGCCTATAAGAAAGACCTTCTGGAGCAAGTGGTCGTTTTCCCCGATGTTCATGCGCCAGAGAAGATATACTATCCCCTCGATGACCAGCTCAACGAACTCTATGACTGGACAATCAAGATGCTCAGCGACCCCAATGAGGGATTAACCTATAATCGATACCAGGCCATCAAATATTTGCGTCCTGAGAAAAAGAAAAAATACAAGAAGGCTGATATGATTTCCACACAGTTGGCCAAAATCATGAAAACTCTTCTTGTCAAACGTATCGACAGCAGTTTTTACGCTTTCAAACAGTCTCTAAAACGCTATAGGGATGCCAACCGCGTGATGCGGGAGATGTTCGACAAAGGAACTATTTATATCGCTCCTAACCTTAAGGTCAATGAACTCCTAAATGATGGGAAAGAGGACGAACTCATCAAACTTATCAACGAGTCCATTTATGCCGACCCCACCATCGAAATCTGTGTTCCCGATGACTTTGAAGATGGATTTCTAGACGGAATCAAGCACGACGAGGACATCCTCAATCAACTTGTGGATGGGTGGGATAAGATAGATTACGACCCCAAATTGGACATGTTCTTTGAATATTTGGACGACAAGCTTTTTGACAAAGCAAAGAATAACGAGGGCAAACTGGTCGTTTTCTCTGAGAGTAAAGAGACTACCGACTATCTGCTGAATGCTTTGAAGCAGCACGGCTATCCTCGCACAATTGCCGTCAAAAGCAGCAATCGCAATGAAATGATGCCCATCGTCAAGGCCAACTTCGATGCTAACTATACTGAAGGTCAAAAGAATGACATAGACATCATCATTTCCACTGAAGTGTTGGCTGAAGGTGTTAACCTGCATCGTGCTAACGTCATTGTTAACTATGATACTCCATGGAACTCCACCCGCCTCATGCAGCGTATCGGTCGCGTGAACCGCATCGGCTCCACCGCGCAGGATATCTATATCTACAATTTCTTCCCCACCGAAAAAGTGGATAAAGACATTGATTTAGAAAAGAAAGCCAAGATGAAACTCTTTGCTTTCCACGCCGCGCTTGGCGAAGACAGCCAAATCTATTCCACCGATGAAAGCCCAGAGACATTTGGCCTTTTCGACAAGGATATAGACGAAGAACGCGATGAGAAGTTGGTTTACCTTATGCGATTGCGTAAGCTTAAGGAGGAAGATCCCGACTTGATAAAGCGTATTGCCCGTTTGCCTATGCGCTCGCGTGTCGGACGCAAAAACAAGGTGATGCGAGGGAGCACGCTGGTGTTCATTCGCAACAATCGTCGCGATGCATTCACCTTCATCCGGGAGGACGGCTCGCACGAAGACTTGACTTTCCTCGAGGCGGCCAAAGCTTTTGAGGCCAAGATTGACGAAAAATCCATCCCTTTGCACGATTTACACCATCAGCAGGTATCACAAGCCATCAGTCTCTTTGCCGAAAAGGATGAGGATAGCAAAGCCATAACGATGAAGGTGAATGTCGCCCAAGGTCCTAATGAAAAACGTGCAATAGCATATCTTGATGCCTGTCTGCATATCGACAATCTGACGGACGAAGAATCCGGTTTGATACGTCTGGCCAAGCGAGCTATTACCACGGGGAAATTCCAACAGCTTCAGCGCGACATAAACAAGCTACAGTCCGCCACCAAGAAAACGCCCGTAAAACCCGCAATTCAGATAGAGAAAGTCATTGCAATCATTTCCTCTTACCCATTACAAAATATCTCAACAGACACACCTTTGCCGACCCTCTCGGTAAACAAAGTACAGAAAGGTAACTCACCGGAAATCATCATCTCCGAAAGTTTTAATTCGTGACTTTGCACCATGAGCGAAACCAACCGCATAGAATACAAAAGGGCATTGACGCCCGACCTCGACATTGAAAAAGAGGTTATTGCCTTCTTGAACTACAAAGAAGGAGGCTACGTTTATATTGGCATCGACGATGATGGTTCTGTTGTTGGGATTGATGATGTCGACGAGTGCATGCTGAAACTGAAAGACCGAATTAAAAACAATATCTTGCCATCGGCAATGGGTCTGTTCGACATCGCAAGCGAGTCACGCGAGGGGCGCACGGTGATAAAAATCACTGTGGCCAGCGGAATAGACAAACCTTATTTCAAGTCTAAATATGGAATGACTCCGCGTGGGGCATTCGTGCGTGTCGGGACATCTGTTGAGTCTATGCCTCAATCGCAGATTGACCGTCTTTTTGCCATGCGCACACGCAATTCCATCAGTAAGATAGTCTCAAACCGTCAGGATCTGACTTTTGAGCAACTACGCATATACTATGACGAGCGTGGCAAGCGTTTGAACGACAATTTCAAGCGCAGTCTCGAACTGGTTACAAAAGATGGAGAATACAACTATGTGGCTTATTTGTTGGCCGACGAGAACAACAACTCTATCAAGGTGGCAAAATATTCCAGCCTCGATAGATGCGACCTGATTGAAAACAACGAATATGGCTATTGCTCACTTATCAAGGCCACCAAAAGCGTACTGACAAAACTGGAGATAGAAAACAAGACAGCTGCAAAAATCACTCCCATGGAGCGAATCGAAACACCTCTGTGGGACAAGGTGGCAGTCCGTGAGGCTGTCATCAACGCCATCGTACACAACGACTATTCCTTCGAAGTTCCACCTAAATTCGAGATATTCCCTGACCGACTCGAAATCACATCAGCCGGCCGACTCCCGGAATCTCTCAGTCGCGAGGAATTTTTCACGGGCATTTCCATCCCACGCAACAAGGAATTGATGCGTATCTATCGCGATCTCGACATAGTGGAATCATTAGGGTCTGGCATCCCCCGCATCCTTCGCGCCTACGGCGAAGATTGTTTCAAATTCACCGACAACTTTATTCGAATCACTTTCCCCGCAAGTATAGCAAGTGGACCAGAAGAAACTACGGAGAAAACTACGGAAAAAACTACGGAAAAAACTACGGAAAAAACTACGGAGAAAACTACGGAGAAAACTACGGAGAAAACTACGGAAAAGATTCTAACCACCATAACAACAAATCCTTATATTACACAAAGTGAGCTAGCCAAAGTGTGCGGTATAACTGAGGATGGCATTTATTGGAATATTAAGAAATTAAAAGAAGGTGGAATCATTCGCCGTGTTGGACCTGACAAAGGTGGACACTGGGAGATTATAAATAATGACGTTAAATAACAAAATTAGAATATAAACAGCACATAATATGAACCGCCAAGACTTAAAACAGATACTATCGTCAAAGTTCGACTTCGCAAAGTGGAAAGAACTACTCGGATTGATGTTTCCTAAAGTTGATTTTTTTACAAAGGCAATCCCAGTCGATACCGGCCTTGCCAAGGATGGAGGACAGGTGGGCACTATTCGACTTGACGACGGCCGTTCTCTCGGATTGTTCTTGTTCGAGGTGGCCGAAAATATCATCATTGCCCGCAACCGAAAGGGCTTACGCGACATTGCTATTCGATACGTTGACCAAGACATCATTCACGGTGCCCTTGTCCTATACCATTCTGACAACCAGCCGGACTACCGCCTGACATTCGTTTCCAAACAGACAACCATCAATGAAGATGGTGCAATCGAAACAAAAACCACAGCACCTAAACGTTACACATTCCTGCTTGGCAACAACGAGCCCTGCACAACAGCGACCAACCGCTTGTTTGAGCTTATTGACAAGAAGCAGAAGGGGTCTCTGTTTTTAACCGATGTGGAAGAAGCCTTCTCCGTGGAGCGTTTGAACAAAGACTTCTTCAATGGTTATAAAGACCGTTACAAGAAATTCCTTGCTTACCTCAATGACGACACCAAAGACAATCGCGACTATGTAAAGAAACTACTTGGACGACTTGTTTTCCTTCATTTTCTTCAAAAGAAGGGCTGGATGGGAGTACCTGCAATAAATGGCAGGTGGGAGAATGGCGATAGAAACTATTTATACAATCTTGTGAAACACCACAATGGCAATGACCATCTGTTGAGTGATGTATTGGAAACTCTTTTTTTCGAAACCCTAAATGAGCCTAGGACTGACGGCATTGCAGATCCAATACTAGGTGATAATATCAAGATACCTTACCTCAACGGTGGACTTTTCGACAGAGATGAGATCGATAAAAAAGATGTCGATTTTCCTTATGCCTACTTTCTTGAACTGATGGAGTTCTTTGGTATGTACAACTTCACCATCGACGAGAATGACCCTGACGATGCCGAGATTGGTGTTGACCCGGAAATGCTCGGACATATCTTTGAGAACCTCCTGGAAGACAATAAAGACAAGGGCGCATTCTATACGCCCAAAGAAATAGTGCAGTATATGAGTCAAGAGAGTATTGCTCAATACCTTAAAACTCATACTGATGAATCTTTGCATCCTGCCATTGATGAGTTGATCAAAAAACGAAAGGTGCCAGAAGCTCTTCAGGACAAAAATGCAGCATTGAAAGTATATCAATTGTTGGATGATGTGAAAGTCTGCGACCCAGCAATAGGTTCTGGCGCTTTCCCAATGGGAATACTGAATGTGCTGTATCACTCACGTCTATTGCTGTATGGCTTTACGAATCCATCCAAAGAGTTTTCTCCGTCATCTGTCAAACGTGACATTATCCAAAACAACATCTATGGTGTGGATATTGAGAAAGGTGCTATTGACATTGCCCGCCTCCGTTTCTGGCTCAGCATCGTGGTGGATAGTGACAGCCCCGAGGCACTGCCCAATTTTGATTACAAGTTTATGCAGGGCAATAGCCTGCTTGAAAGTTTTGAGGGAATTAATTTAAGCCGTATTGCCAGTCGACCTGTTGGTCGCCCATCAACAACTGCCCAATTAGTTCTGGGTATCGACACTCATGCCAATCAACGTAATCTTCATCGTCAAACAAATGAATATTTCAAAGCTACTGACCATAAAGAGAAAAACAATCTACGCAAACAGATTAATGACGAAGTAAAGCTGCTTATCATAAATAGCCTTGGTACAAACTCTCGAACCAATGCAATCCTTGACAGTATAGACATTTCCGCCAATTCAAAATTCTTCCTATGGCATACATGGTATAAAGATGTTTTTGAAAAAGGTGGTTTTGATGTAATTATAGCGAATCCTCCATACCTAAAAGAAGGCAGAATTTCTAAGACCGTTTTCGAACAATATAAAGACTCTCCTTATTATATGGGGAAAATGGACCTGTGGTATATGTTTGCGTGTATAAGCCTTGATTTGCTTAATGAGAATGGTGTACTATGCTACATTGCAACAAACAATTGGGGAACAAATCATGGGGCTCAAAAAATGCGCAACAAAGTTATGAAAGAAGCACGAATTTGTTCTTTGATTGATTTTGGAGACTTAATGGTTTTTGAAAGTGCAAGTATTCAAACTATGGTGATGCTTTTCAAGAAAGATAAGCTAACTGACAATTATCAATTTGACTATCGTAGAATTACTACAGGAAAATCCACGGAGAAAGACATGACAATATTGCATACTCGGAAGACATCACAAAACATTGATTGTTTTTTGCCAACCATCAAAAGGAGTCTCTTGTACGATAACATATTCACATTTAGCAAAAATGAAGAGTTACTAAATATGATAACATCATGTAACCATATTCTATTGGACGAGAATGAAATCGCACAAGGGATTGTGCCAAACCCAGACATTGTTAATGCTCGAAATATAAAAAACATACCAGAAAATGATATTAAATCATATAACATTCAGATTGGTGATGGCGTTTTTGTTGTTTCCAGTGAATCAATAAAGAATGTGAGTGCATCTGAACAAAAATATGTAAAGCCACTCTTTGAACCAACATCATGCAGAAGATATTATCTTGAAGGCACTTCAGATGATAAAAAGATACTCTATATAACAAAACAAAATTACAACAATGATGCACCAGGATTACTGTCTCATTTATGGAAATATCGATCAATAATGGAACAACGTAGAGAAAATCAGAATGGGCGATTAGAATACTATCATTTACATTGGCCAAGGGATGAAAGATTTTTCACAAAAGGAGAAAAGATTTTGGTCCCTCGAAAATCTATAAAACCAATCTTTTCATATTACAAAGATGAGGCTTATGTGATGTTATCCATCAATGTAATAAAAACCGATAGAGTGGATGTCAAATATCTTACGGGGTTACTTAACTCGAAATTAATTGAGTTTTGGCTTAAGAACAAAGGGAAAATGCAAGGCTCTAATTATCAGTTGGACAAAGAACCTTTGCAGCAAATACCTATTGCGCAACCAGCAAGGGACATTCAGCATCTAGTTTCTCGTATTGTAGAATACATTATCACAATAAAATCGACGAAAATTCTAATTTCCAATTTAGTTTCAAATACACTGATATCGGAATATTTTGAAAAAATCATTGATGGATGCGTGTATGAGATTTATTTCCCAAAACACATGAAGGAACGTAATATTAATATTATTGACTCTGCATTGAATCTCATAACACCATTAGATAAAGCTACTAATCCTGAAGAAAAAATAAAAAAAATATGGGACACATTTTCAACCATAAAAAAAACAGATAATGAAATACGAAACAGATTAGATATGTTTACTCTCCGCAGCCCTGACATTCTTAAACATATAATCGAAAGTTAACCATGCCTGCAATAAACAAAATTCATATTACTGGCTTTAAAGCCTTCCCAAATGATTTCGAACTGGAATTGGGAGGTAAAAATCTACTGATGTATGGTGAAAACGGAAGTGGCAAGTCATCAATATATTATGCACTGCATTGCCTTTTTCAAGCACCACTAAAACCCGATGCAGGAAAGAAGTATTTTGACGAAGAGAATAAGCAACATCTAAAAAATCTGAACAATCTATCAGTTGATTCTAAGATATGGATAGATTTTGAAGGTAGGCACCCGTTTATTTATAAACTGGATAAAAACGGATATTCGTCCACCCTCATCGATGGGACTCATCCTTTGCCAGCAAACATCAACGGATGTTTCATTAATCATCAATTTCTTTTCCACTTTTTCAACTTTAGGAATTCGCAAAGTGTCAACCTCTTCCCAGTATTTATAAAAGACATTCTTCCGTTTTGTAAAGACGAGCAGTCAGGATTTCATATTGGCCAAATGTATGACCAAATAACATCTTCGATTATAAAACGAGGAAGGCATATAGATTCTCGTTATTTGGACAATATCGAATATTTTAACACAGTCGTAAAACAAGTAGTTGAGAATATTAACATATATGCTTCTGATATATTCAAAAGATTTTTCAAGAACGAGGGAGACCCTGAACTACAGATAAGATTACGCTATGATTCAAATTTGGACAAACCAGAAAACGACTCTAATGAGTATTGGTTAAAATATGACAATATCATAGAACGAGTAAAGGAAAATGATCACATTATTGAGAGAAAATCCTCATATAAAAAACTAAACTCTCCATTTATTGGCCTTGAAATATCGGAGATTATTGATGGTGAACCCCGAAGAATTCCAAAACCACAATCACATTTTAATGAGGCAAAACTAACTGCCATAGCATTATCCATTCGTTTTTCTTTACTCAATTTAGACAGCCCTGCCGACGGTCGTTTCTTAGCTCTTGATGACATGCTCATCAGCCTTGACATGAGTAATCGAATGAAAGTAATTGATTTTTTACTCGATTTCGTCGCTGATAAATACAAAATATATTTGTTTACTCATGATAAAATGTTTTATTATACAATAAAAAAAAGAATCGCCATCAATAAGAAAAAAGACGATTGGGTAATGGGAGGATTGTATATGCATGACGTTGACGAAAATGATGAATATAAGCCATGCATGCCTTTCCCAATATTTATTAAAGACAAAGACATGCCTTTGGAGATGATGGAATACTATGCAAAGCATGATTATCCCGCATGTGGTCAAAAACTAAGAAAATGGTGTGAAGAATTGTTAGAAAACCTATATCCTGACTCGTTAAAGAAACGTATTGATCCAACCACAGGAAACACCATAGCAACATCCTTGAACGACAGAATTAATAGTCTTGAACTGTATTGTGAAAAGGAATCAATAGATTTCTCTAAATATAAGGATTTAAAAATCTATAAAGATAACATTCTAAATGCTGTTTCTCACTATGACATAGAATCGCCAATATATAAGATAGAGATCTTGAAAATAATGAGGGTTCTCGGTGCGCTAAACGATATTCTTGAAAACAGAAAAGATATTAAGGTTAACCACGAGATGGGTATAGAACTGATAAAACCTGACGGAACTCCAATAACCATCTGTATTGATATAAAAAGGGATAAACTATCAGTTCTTAATTTTATGGGTAACAATAGAATCTCATATTATGTAAAATGCTACATTAAGAAAATCATTGTAGCTGGTACACCTATAACATTGCCTGAAATTCGAGTCTTTGATTCTATATATACAGCCCATGAAGAATTTTGTAGAGAATACGCAATAACTCACATGGATAATTTGCTGGATATTATTTATGATCATGGTGTTGTATTGAGAGATAAGTTGTAATTAATAAAGTTTTTGCGTTTGATTTGTGAACATAATATAGTATGGAACAAGCACCTATACTCATCACAACCCAATACGAGGCTGAAAGATTTGAAACATTCCTTGCCTTGCCCGACAATCACAGAATCCTATTCTCTGGGAAATATGGGAGTGGAAAAACTTATTTCTTACATGAATTCTTCACTATACGGAAAAAAGATGAATATGAGTTTTTCCACCTTTTCCCGACAAACTATGCAATAGCGCAAAACGAGGATGTCGTCAAACTACTCCAGTTTGATATCTTATATGAACTTCTGATAAAAGGTTATCTGGCTCCTTCGGAGAAGATGTTCTCCACAAAAGAGACTATAGCCGGCTTTGTGCAGAGCAACTTGCCCAAAATCATTAAGGATGTTGTTTCCCATTGTGGCAAAATCGGCAAGAAACTGTCAGATGTATTTGATACCTATACCAAATGGGCTGCAAAATATGAAGACTTCGACAAAGGAGTTAACCAGAGTGAAGAAGATAGAGCACGAGAAGCATTCTACAACCTGATGAATGAGGTTGAATATAATGCCACTACGGAGTTAATAGAGATGGTCAACTCCACGATTGACAAGCAAAAGGTTCTTATTGTAGATGACCTCGACAGAATAGACCCCGAGCACATTTTCAGATTGCTCAACCTCTTCTCTGCACAGACATCCAATTACTTCTCCGCTCATTGGACGACTGGCCAAAATGAAAATCGCTATGGTTTCGACAAAATCATCTTTGTCTGCGACATAAACAATATCCGCAATATCTTCCGCGCCAAATATGGTGACGGCGTTGACTTCGCTGGGTATATTGATAAATTTTACAGCATTGAGCCCTATTTCTTCAATATCAACGATATGGTTGCACGAGAAGCACACCGTTTAGTGGATTCTGTTAAAACTGAATGGCAAGAGTTAAGCAGGGGTCATTTCTCTTCGCTTGTCAGAATGCTGCTGTTTCATGATGTTATTACATTACGAAAACTAAAAGAAAAAGAATCTGCCCATTGGGAATACCCTTTACATAAGTTTTCTACATTAAATCGAAGAAGCAATATTCTGTCTGTTGGATTATTGGACTTCGTCCTGTTCCTGTATGGCACAAAAGAAGATGCGCTTGCGGCAATTAAAAAGCACAACGAAGAAATATCCATTGAACTTCTCAATGAATCTGGATATGGACTTACCGATTTACTTATTCCCTTCCTAGACCCCGACCAACCACTTACTAAAGGGGATGGCTTCATCTATGAGAACCAAGAACTGGATCTGAAAATGCACTACAATTGTGCGCCTTACCATAGGGAAATCTATGCTGATGTACAAACCATATCAAAGTATGACGGGAGTGAGAGAACAATGATCCCATTCTTCCAACTACTCTCAATTGCCTTCGAAAATTATTGCAAACTGACAGAAGCACCCAATGTCATTAGATATTAAGCAATCCATTTGGGTTTATTTTGAAACATGATGAAAGCCGAAATACAACAAACCCAGCACAGCATCGTCCTCTATCAGAACGACGATAGCAATGTATGTGTCAGCGTTTACTACAACAATGAGACTTTCTGGCTGACACAGAAGTCCATGGCTGAACTATTCGGTTGTTCGACCGACAACATTTCTCTCCACTTGAAGAAAATCTTTTCCGAAGGAGAACTGGATAAGGATTCAGTTACCGAGAAAAACTCGGCAACTGCTTCCGATGGCAAGAACTACCTAACAACTTTCTATAATCTTGATGCTGTTATCGCTGTCGGCTATCGCGTCAACTCCCATCAGGCTACGGCTTTTCGAATTTGGGCGACCAAGACACTGAAAGAATACATTACAAAAGGTTTTGTGCTGAATGACGATATGCTCAAGAATGGACAGCCTTTTGGTAAAGACTACTTCGACGAGTTGTTGGAACGTATCCGTGAGATTCGCGCCAGCGAACGCCGAGCTTATCAGAAGATTGCCGATGTGTTTGAACAATGCAGTTACGACTACGACAAGAAAAGTGAGACAACCAAAGCATTCTACTCTTTCGTGCAGAACAAGCTGCATTTTGCTGTGACGGGAAAGACTGCTGCAGAACTCATCTACGAGCGTGCCGATTCTGCCCAACCCACTATGGGACTGACCACATGGAGCGCAGCACCCGATGGGAAGATACTGAAACGCGACGTCACCATCGCCAAGAATTATCTGAACGAGAAAGAACTGTCGCGGCTCAACCGCTTAGTGACAATGTTTATCGATTATGCCGAGTTGATGGCCGAGGATGAGATATTAATGAGCATGGCCGACTGGCTAAAGCAGACCGATGTGTTTCTCTCCACCAATCGCCGCAATATCCTTGCCGACAAAGGTACCGTTTCTCACGACCAGGCCGTTGACAAAGCTACCAAAGAATACGAGATATTCCGTGTCCGCCAGGACCGCGAATATATATCTGATTTTGACAGAGAGACTGAAAAATATTTGAGAGGTGAATAATAATACTGGTAATTACTGGAAAAAAACATATATCAGTGTTCAGGTTGACTATGCAAGTGTCTATGCAAGTTGACTATGCAAGTGACCATGCGGGTGGACCAAAAAGTAGACCAGAAAGTAGTACGGAGAAAACTACGGAAAAAAATCTAACTACTATTATAACAAAGAATCCTTATATTACACAAAGTGAGATGGCCAAAGTGTGCGGTATAACTGAGGATGGCATATATTGGAAAATTAAGAAATGTCATAGTTCGACTTTGTAAAGTGGAAAGAACTGCTTCATGAGTTGTTTCCCAAGCTTGAATTATACCCTTCACGGGCAATTTTTAGCGGCTACCTTTAGGTTTTTCTTTGCTTCTGATTCCTCTGCCATTGGGAGTGGCGGATGCGGCTGAGGGCGGTGTGCTTGGTGAGACGCTTGAAGGCGGTGGGGTCAGCGTCGGCAAGGGCTTCTAACTGCGCTTTGCGCTCGTCGGTGAGGGTATAGCGCACTTCGGCTGTCTGGTTGTAGGGACAGACTAGTTGGCAGATGTCGCAGCCAAAGGCATAGCCGGAGAGCCGTATGTCAGGCGGAAGGGTTTCGGCTCGGTTCTCGACGGTATGGTAGGAGGCACAACGATTGGCGTCTAGCAAGGGAATGCTTGAATGCGGGAATTCGTTAATGCTTGAATGTGTTAATTCGTTAATGTGTGAATGCGTTAGTGCTTTATTACTCCCTTCGGTCGTGACCATGCTTTGGCTCGGCATAGCAAACGAGTTTGCTATGCTCTCGCTTAGCGCATGGTTACTCCCTTCGGTCGTGACCATGCTTTGACTCGGCATAGCAAACGAGTTTGCTATGCTCTCGCTTAGCGCATGGTTACTCCCTTCGGTCGTGACCATGCTTTGGCTCGGTATAGCAAACGAGTTTGCTCTGCTCTCGCTTAACGCATGGTTTGGGCAGGCGTCGACACAGGCGCGGCAGTCGCCACAGCGGTTCTCTATCGGGGTGTCGTAGCTGTCGGCAGGGGAGGGGGTGACGAGCTCGCCAATGTTGCAGTAGGAGCCAAGGACGGTATTGACAAGGAGGGTGTTTCGCCCTATCCAGCCAAGACCGGCGCGACGGGCCCACTGCTTGTCGCTGATGGGGACGGTGTCGACACAGGGCTTGGCTTCAAAGTCGGGGTACCGCTGACGGATGGCAGCAATGAGCTGGAAAAGCATCCGTTTGATGCGCTCGTGGTAGTCCTCTCCATAGGCATATTGCGCTATGCGGGCTCCAGACACACGGTCCTGCATGGTTTGGGAGGGCTTGTAGCCCGAGAGGAGCACGATGACACTTCTCGCTCCTGGGACTAGCAGGGAGGGGTCGCTCCGCTTGTCGCGGTGCTGCTCCATATAGGCCATGTCGGCTTGGTAGCCTCGGCGGAGCCATTCTTCATAACCCCAATCCTCCTCGGTCAGAGGAGAGGCAATGGCTATGCCGCAGGCATCGAAACCTACACGGATAGCAGCCTCTTTCACGAAAGAGGAGGAGAGGGTGGGGGCTTCCACGGGCTAGTCGTTGTCGTTGACGGGCGAGGCGCCCGTATCCCCCTCTTTTACGGGCTGGGCGCCCTTATCTTCTTCGACGGGCGAGGCGCCCGTGCTCCTCTCTTTTACGGGCGAGGCGCCCGTATCCCTTTCTTTTACGGGCGAGGCGCCCGTATCCCCTTGGGCGCCCGTGTTCCGGGAGGCACGGTTCTCTTTCAGGCTCCCTTCGAAGAGCTCGAATTGGAGGAAGCGGCAGTCGAGCTGGCCGTTGAGCAGGGGTATCTTTTTGGAGGGCTTCAGTCCGATGTGTTTCATGGCTTCGAAGTCGGAGGTGATGAGCCACACTTCACAGTCTTTGCCGTATCGGCGCTTGAAGGTGTCGCCTAACTGCTGGTACATGGCGTTGAGGTCTTCTATCTTGATGCGCTCGCCATAGGGCGGGTTGGTGACGATGAGGGTGCGGCCTTCGGGCGGGTCTTGGTCTTCGAACGAGCCGTTGAAGAGCATGACGTCTTTGTGCAGCTTGGTGAACTGGAGATTCTTCTCGGCTTGGGATAGGACGTTGAGGTCGATGTCGTTGCCCCATATTTCGTAGTCGAAGTCGGTGGAGCCAATCTTGCGGTCTTCTTCCTGTTTGACGCTCTTCCACTCGCCAAGGTTGAACTCTTTCCAGCGCTTGAAGGCGAAGCGGTCGCCGCGGTAGTACTGGGCGGGGATGTTCATGGCCATCATGGCGGCCTCGATGAGGAGTGTGCCGGAACCGCACATGGGGTCGTAGAAGTTGGTGTCGCATTTCCAGCCGGTAAGCTTGATCATGCCTGCGGCAAGGACCTCGTTGATGGGGGCGAGTCCGACGGCCTGGCGGTAGCCGCGCTTGTGGAGCGAGTCGCCGGAGGAGTTGATGAGCAGGGTGACCTGGTTGTCGCGGATGTGGAGGTTGAACTTGTAGTCGGCGTTCTCGGTGTCGATGGATGGCCGCTGGCCGAAGTTGCGGCGGAAACGGTCGACGATGGCATCCTTGGTCTTGAGGGCGGCGAAGTAGGAGTGGGTGAAGATCTCGCCGCTGGTGGTGCTGTCGATCATGAAGGTGCAGTCGACATCAAGTATTTTCTCCCATTTGATGCGGTAGACTTGGTCGTAGAGCTCTTGGTCGTTGTTGGCCTCGAACTCGGCAAAGGGTTTGAGGATGGCCAAGGCTGTGCGGCAGGTATAGTTGGCGCGGTAGAGAAGGCGCATGTCGCCTTCGAATAGGACGGCGCGGTTGATGCACTCGATGTTCTGGGCTCCGATGGCTCGGAGTTCGTCGGCAAGGACCTCTTCGAGTCCCATCATGGTCTTTGCCACCATTTTGAATTTCTCTTTGAAGGAGTTCTGCACGGGTACGGCTTTGCCGTTTTGTTTTTGGATAATCATGGGTGTGGGAGTTGTAAGGGGTTAAAAAGATTATGAATTAATGGGTTTCGGGAATGGGTTTGGTGTTGTGTTTCCGGCCATTGGCAATGGCGATGTTGAGCTCATAGCCGAGCATGATGACGAAGCAGTTGAGCAGCAGCCAGAGCATGATGAGCAGCAGGGTGCCGATGGAACCGTAGAGGAGGTTGTAGCGGTTGAAGTTGGCCAGGTATATCTTGAATCCCCACGAGAGGAGGATGAACATGACGGTGGCGAACATGGCACCGGCAGAGAAGAAGCCTACACGCTGTTTTTTCATGGGTATGACGTAGTAGATGAGACTTAGGGTGAGTAGCGCCATGCCCACAAGGATGACCCAGCGGCCGATGCCGATGATGATGTGGGTGAAGGAGCCGGGGGTCAGGATGCCGTAGCGGAACAGCCAGATGAGGATGGTCTTGTAGCCAATAATCAGCACCAGTACAAGCACCAGCAGGATATACAGCAGGAAGACCAGCGCGATGCAGATGAGGTATGAGACCACGACAGAGCGTTGCTCGGTATGACGGTCTGTGAAGTAGGCCATCATGCTGTAGAGGCCATTGGCGGCGAAGATGACCGACAATGCCGAGCCGATGGAGAGGAGGCTGGTGTGTTTGTGTCCCATCACATCGTTGATGGTGTTGGCGATGGGGCCATATATCTTTTCGGGAACGATAAGCTGAAGCTCGTACAGCAATTCGTCCTGCAGGCCGTCGAAAGGCAGGAATGCGATAAGGGTGAAGATGAAGATGAGCAATGGTGGCAGTGCGGTGAGGAATGAGAAGGCCAGCCCCTTGGAAGCCCGCCAAAGGTTGCCGTTGAAGATGCCACGCCACAGATAGACTGCAATGTCGTAGAGGGGTACGCCCTGCCCACGCGGCATGGAGATGCGGTGGACCATGATGCGCGATTTCCGCACCGTGCGGCTATGCTTTACGCGCTCACCCATCCTGTGAAGGCGGTCGGACAGTTTATTGTTGCGGGCGTTCACTTCAGCGGAAGGTTATTTCTTCACAAGCGAGATATCCATGCTTTTGATGTGGTGGGTGAGGGCGCCCACAGAGATGAAGTCGACACCGGTCTCGGCATAGCTGCGCAGGGTCTCTTCGGTGATGCCTCCGCTGGCTTCGGTCTCGTACTTCCCGTCAATACGGCGCACGGCCTCGCGCAGGGTGTCGGTGTCGAAATTGTCGAGCATGATGCGGTGCACACCGCCGTGGCGCAGCACCTGCTCCAGCTCGTCGAGGTTGCGTACCTCGATTTCTATTTTCAGGTCTTTGCCTTTTTCCTTCAGGTAGGCATGTGTGCGGTCTATGGCTGCCTCGATGCCGCCGGCAAAGTCGATGTGGTTGTCCTTGAGCATGACCATATCGTAGAGCCCAATACGGTGGTTGGTGCCGCCGCCGCACTTCACGGCGTATTTCTCCAGCAGACGCATGTTGGGCGTGGTCTTGCGGGTGTCGAGCAGCTGTGTGTGCAGTCCGTCGAGCATACGCACCATTTTGTTCGTCAGTGTGGCGATGCCGCTGAGCCGCTGCATGAAGTTGAGGGCTGTGCGTTCGGCTGTGAGGATCACTCCCGAAGCACCCTCTATCGTCATCAGGATATCACCCTTTTTTACGGGGTCGCCATCCTGTTTATGCAGGGTGACGGTGAGGGGAATCCGGCTGTGGTAGAACGAGTCGTTTACAAAGTGAAACACTCGTTCGCCTACTTCCATGCCGCAAACGATACCCTCCGCCTTTGCAACCATTTTGGCTGTATTAGTGGCGGTTGGGGGGATGCACGCCAAAGTACTGTGGTCGCCGTCGCCCACATCTTCGAGCAGTGCCATACGAATCAATTCGTCTAAATTCGGGATACTGGTCATCATGTCAAACACCTTTTTAAATGAATTTGCAAAAATACGAATATTCTTTTAATTATCAAAAATAATCTTACTGATTTCTGTTTTTTTCGTACTTTTGCACCATGAATGCAACGATAATTAACATAGGTGACGAGCTGCTTATCGGGCAGGTAGTCAACACCAACGCCTCCACAATGGCCCGACTCTTGACCGCTGCCGGACTCGAAGTAGTGCGGACTGTAGTGGTGGGCGATAACCGGCAGGACATCTGGGATGCCGTCGACCAAGCCATGCATTGTTCCAACGCTGTTTTGGTCACAGGAGGCTTGGGCCCCACCAAGGACGACATCACCAAACACCTTCTCTGCGAGTATTTCGGCAGCGAGTTGTATGAGAACACCGAGGCTCTCGACAACGTGAAGCGCATCTTCACCGCCCGGGGCTATGAACTCACCGAGGTGAACCGCCGCCAGGCATGGGTCCCCCGTTGCTGTCAAGTGCTCAACAACGACCTTGGCACCGCCCCCTGCATGTGGTTCGAGCGCGAAGGACGTGTGCTCGTCTCCATGGCTGGAGTGCCTTTCGAGATGGAGTGGCTGATGCACAACCGTGTGCTCCCCCGTCTGCAACAGCATTTCAGCATGGGAACCATCCTCAACAAGAACATCCTCGTCCAAGGTATCGGCGAGTCGTTTCTCTCCGACCTCATCGAGCCGTGGGAGCTGGCATTGCCCTCCTGCATCCGATTGGCTTACCTCCCTGTGGCCGGCATGGTCAAACTGCGGCTCACAGCCCGTGGCAACGATGTCGCCGAGCTGCAGGCAGCCGTCTCAAAGGCTGTCGCTGAGTTGTATCCCATTGCAGGAAAATACATCGTTGGCGAGGATTGCGAGACCCTCCCCGAACTTGTCGCCCAGAAACTGACCGCCATGGGCTGCACCCTTGCCACCGCTGAGAGTTGCACCGGCGGTACCATCGCCAGCCGTCTTACCGCTTTGGCGGGTGCCTCGGCCTACTACAAGGGCGGTATTGTGGCTTATAGCAACGAGGTGAAAGAATGCGCCCTTGGCGTTCAGCACGCAACCCTTGCAGCCCACGGAGCCGTCAGCGAGGAGACTGTCCGCGAGATGGTCGAGGGAGTCCGCTCCCGTCTCGACAGCGACTACGCCATTGCCACCACCGGTATCGCCGGCCCCACAGGCGGCACCCCCGACAAACCTGTCGGCACTGTATGGGTGGCCGTCTGCTCCCGCACCGCTACCGTCACCCAGCTCATGCACTATGGCGACCGCCGCCAGCAGACTATCGACCGCACTGTCAACCAAGCCTATGCCATGTTAATACGCCTGTTATGCCAAAAGGATTAATCACTATACTCATGCTCGTCTGCTCCAACGTCTTCATGACGTTTGCCTGGTACGGCAATCTCAAACTCCAGCAGATGAACCTTATCAAGGACTGGCCTTTGATAGGCATCATTGTCCTCTCGTGGGGCATGGCCTTCTTCGAATATACCTTTATGATACCGGCCAACCGCATCGGTTCCCAAATCACCGGCGGTCCTTTCTCCCTTATGCAGCTCAAGGTCATACAAGAGTGCGTCTCGCTGGTGGTGTTCACCGTCATCGTGGCCACCGTCTTCAAAGGCGAGCCCATCCGCTGGAACCACCTTGTAGCCTTTGGCCTCATCATCCTTGCCGTCTTCTTCGCCTTTATGAAAACTGAGTGATTTAAACACGAATTATGAAAAAATATTTCCCATTATTATTGATGCTGATTCTTGCAGTCTCTTGTAAGACTGATATGGACGTTACTGAACTCACTGAATGGGAGTTTGAATACAACGACCAATGGTACTCCGCCAAGGTGCCGGGCTGCATCCATACCGACCTTATGGCACACAACCTCATTCCCGACCCCTTTTACGCCACCAACGAGGATTCCGTGCAATGGGTCGGCAAGCGAGGGTGGAAATACCGCACCATCATCACCCGCGACATGTGGGAGGGCTTTGAACACTGCGACCTTGTGCTCGATGGGGCCACCTACTGCGATGTGTGGCTCAGTGGTGAGTCGTTCGGCACCAAATTCCAAACACGGGTGATGACCATCGATAATATGTTCCGCGAATACAGGGTGTGCCTTTTTGATGTCTTGCTCGACAACAAGGAGTTGCCCGACTTAGGCGACGAGGCTGTGCTGGAGATAACGTTTTACCCCATCGAGCAAAACAACGAGAACCATTTTGCCACCGAAGTAAGTGAAGAGGACGGCCACCCCTGTCCCGATATGGACTACGACTTGCCCGACCACCGCGCCATGAGCCGTATGGCTCCCTACATGCTGGGTTGGGACTGGGGTCCAAAGCTCAGCACCATGGGCGTGCTTGGCAGCGCTAGATTGGAGTGCTACAATGACGACCTTCCCGAGAAACCGATGACAAAACCCAAGTCTTGGGGTGTGACGCTGAAGCAGGAGCAGGACTCCATCGGTCAGAGCTTCACCTTTTATCGTAACGGCAAGCCCCTTTTTGTGAAGGGTGCCAACTGGATTCCCGTTCATTCGTTCCCTGTGCTCGACAGCGCCAACCGTGCCCGCTACCGCCACCTGCTCACCTCCGCTAAGGAGGCCAACTTCAATATGCTTCGCGTGTGGGGCGGTGGAATCTATGAGCCCGACTTTTTCTTCGACCTTTGCGACTCGCTGGGTCTCATGGTGTGGGTCGATTTCAATTTCAGCTGTGCCCTCTATCCCTCCGACAGTGCATTCCTCGACAATGTCAAAGAAGAGGCCGAGCAGCAGGTACGCCGTATTGCGCAGCATCCCTGTGTGGTGGTGTGGTGTGGTAATAACGAGGTGAAGAACGGCTGGGAAGACTGGGGCTGGCAGGAGCAGTACAAGTGGACTCCCGCCCAGCGCGCCCAGTTGCAGCACGGCATTGACACCCTCTTCGGCGAGAAAGGCATACTGGCTCGTGCCGTCCAGCAATACGACCCGCTGAAACGTCCCTACGTCACCAGCTCGCCGCTCTTCGGCTGGGGGCATCCCGAATGTGTGACCCATGGCGACAGCCACTACTGGGGCGTATGGTGGGGGGAACAACCCTTTGAAATGTACAAGGAGAAGACGGGCCGCTTTATGTCCGAATACGGATTCCAGAGCTATCCGGACTACAGCACCGTGTGCCGTTACTGCCCCGAAGACCAGCGCACCATCGATTCGCCCACCATGCGCAACCACCAGAAGCACGGCCGTGGAAGGGAGATAATTGACAAAGCCATGCAACAATACTATGGCGTCGACAGCCGTTCGCTTAGTCTCGAGGACTACTGCTATGTGAGCCAGCTCCTCCAAGCTTGGGGCACTGGCTACGGCATTCTGTGCCATCGGATGGCACAACCTCATTGCATGGGCACCCTCTACTGGCAGCTGAACGACTGCTGGCCCGTGGCTTCGTGGAGCAGCATCGACTGCTATGGCAACTGGAAGGCGTTGCACTATCGTGCCCGCGACCTCTTTGCCGATACCGTCGACCTCTCACGCTGGGAGAAATACTATAAGACCTACCCCAAGAACCTTCACCTTCGCAAGGCCAAGTATCAGTTGGACCAGTCTCTGAACAAGAAGGGTCAACTCACCGCCACCGTCAAGGCTGAGACCAATCTCCGCGATGTGATGCTCCAGACCGAGCCCCATGTTGACGGACATTTCGACAATAACTATTTCGACCTACCCGCAGGCTCCAGTGCCACGCTGCGCTTCATCCCTGCCGACCCCAAGGCCGACCTGTCGCGGGTCAAGGTCACCCTCAAGTGCCTCAACCAGGTGTTGAACCGATAAGCTTGTGTAGGGTAGAAGAGACTAAAGCCTTTGGTAGGTGAAGCGGTATATCTGCTTCACTCCCATTTCGTGCAGGCGAGTTACCGTCTTCGCGCAGTCATCCTCGCTGTTGTACTCCGGTATCAGCGGCACCCGCACCATCACCCGCTCCGGTCCCGTCAGGGCAAGCAGATGCTCCAGATTGTCCCATGCCCTTTGACAGTCGCCTCCTGTGTAGGCGTGGTAAATGTCGGGGTTGCTCTCTTTGATGTCCACAATAAAGTAGTCCACCACCCTTGTCGCAGCGGTCACCGCTTGCTGCGGCACCTGTAGCGACGACTCTGCCGTCAGCCGCCAGCTCTTCCCGCACAGGCTCTTGAACTCCTCGATAAACGCTATCCGCAACAACGGTTCGCCGCCACCGAAACACACTCCGCCGCCCGTGGCAATGAAGTAAAGATTATCCACTCCCACCAGATTGTAGAGTTGCTGCGGTGTGTAGTGGGGCAACCCTTCGGCAGACTCGAGACAGCGATGGTTGAGACAATAGCGGCAGTGCAGCCCACAGCCATGAAAGGCAGCCAGAGTGGTGACCCCTTGACCGTCTACCCCTATGCGGTGGCGGGATATGCCGATGAACGGTACACCTTCCATCGGTGAAGCTATTTCACAATGACTTTCACACCCTGAATCTCCATTTTCTGCGTGGCATCGGGGTCTGGCATCCCGGTTACAACCACCCCTTGCAACGGAAGTGCATTCGTTTTCATGCTAATGGTCACTGTTTCCTGCGGTTTTGAAGTGTACATGTCGAGTGTAACAGTGCTGTATCCGACGCAGGAGACACGTATTTGGTATTTGCCTGGTCTGATGGTGAAGGGCTTCAGCGTGAACTCCCCATCAATGTTAGTAAGGGTTCCTGTCACCAATTTGCCGTCTTGGTGGATGGTGACGTTGGCAAAAGGGATAGGCTCTTTGGTCTTGTCATCAGTCAGCACTGAGCCGTGCAATCTTTTTAGGGTCACGGAATCGGTCATTTCCTTCGCTATGGGTTGTTGCGGAGTAGTGGTTTTCACCTCCTGCGCTTGTGCCCCGGCGGCAAGGCTCAGCATCAGCCCCGCAACAGTGGCCACCTTGCCCATGCTCAGTCGTCCGGCCAGAGCTGACTCTAGCTGGCGCAGTTCGGCTTCACATCGCGGGCAGGTGCCGTGGCACTCGCCCTGATAGGTGCATTCCTTGGTCTCGAAAGGGATGCCGTTCTCTTTGGCGATGCTTTGTCGCACCGCTTTTAACTCGTTGCAGATGTCTTTACCGTGGTTCATGTCGTTAGTTATTGTGTTGATTGCAGGATGATTATCAGTTTCCAATGAGGTGGAACCTTGTTTGCAAAGATACGCTTTTTTCTTGATATGCACTTCTTTTGTCCATTCATCTATTTTTGCTTCGCAGTATTCAGAACGGTTTTGAGTATAAAGAATCGGAGCCGGTGAGAGCGGCATCGGATAGCGTGAGATTTTTTTTGTCAGATTTTAAAAAACATGTATATTTGCAATATGAAAAAGTGATGAGTGACAAAGTTTGAATTTGTCTATTAGTATGGAAGATAGATTGTTGCATTTTGTACATTGCACTTTCTACGCAAGTGGTCTGTGCGGACGGAGGGAGTCCATTGCCAAAAACAGTGTCTCCATACCTATAGGTAGAAACTGGTGATAGAGTGGAATACAATAGGTGTTGAATCGAAATGCAAATGGAAGGGTAAATTAGTAACTAAAAATAAACAATATTATGAGATTAGAAGGAAGACGCGAAAGCAAGAATGTGGACGACCGCAGAGGTCGGACTGCCAAAACTGCCGGTCTCGGCATTGGAGGGTTGATTATCGCTGGTATTATTGCCTTGTTTATGGGTGGCGACCCTTCGAGTGTTTTGCGGCAGATGGCCAGCAGCAATATGCAGACCACGGAGAATACCGAGTATGTGCCTACTGCCGAGGAACAGGAGTTGGCTAAATTCGCAAGTCAAATCCTGGCAGGCACGGAGGACGTGTGGACTGCCGAGTTCAAGAAAATGGGTCGCACGTATACTCCCCCCAAGCTGGTGCTGTTTAAGGGGTCGGTGCAGAGTGGCTGTGGCGGCGCCACTTCATCGACGGGTCCGTTCTATTGCTCCGCCGACCAGAGTGTGTATCTCGACCTTGAGTTCTTCTCCAGCATGAAACAGCAACTGGGCGCCGATGGCGACTTCGCCTATGCTTATGTCATTGCCCACGAGGTGGGCCACCATGTGCAAAACCTGCTTGGCACGTTGGGCGAGGCACACCAGCTGATGAGTCGTGTGAGCGAGAAGGAGTCCAACCAGATAAGCGTCAGGCTGGAATTGCAGGCCGACTACTATGCCGGTGTGTGGGCTTATCATGACAACGAGATGTTCGGGTCGCTCGAAGATGGCGACATCGAAGAGGGACTCAATGTGGCTTCGAAAATCGGTGACGACTATCTGCAGAAGAAAGCCCGCGGTTACTCGGTGCCGGATTCTTTCAACCACGGTACCTCGGCACAGCGCTCCAGATGGCTCAAGAAGGGTCTGATGACAGGTAGCGTGAAAGGCGGCGACACCTTCTCGCCCGCTTATGCCAATCTCTAAAAATGAGGAGAGAAAAAAGGCTCACCCCTCGTTACGGGGTATATTGTTGGAAAAATTAAACTGCTGATATATAGATTGTATGCTTGTTTTAACAGTTTGTTTTCGCAACAATATAAAAAAAACTTGTATATTTGCACTTCAAAACGAAAGATTAAAAAACAGTAATACTATCATGAAGAAATCACTATTTATCGTATTGTTCCTGGCCCTGATGGGCGGAGCATTTGCCCAGAACGAGGGCGTTACCGAGTATGTGTCGGCATTGATTACCTTTAGAGAGGGAAGCAATGTGCCTCAGGATTCACTGAACAAGTATGGCGTGGTTATCCAGACCCGCGAGGGCAGAATGGCCACCGCACTTATCCCCGCCGAGCAGTATCAGGCTTTCCTCAACACCTATATGGTGGAAAGAGTGCAGCCCTCTACCCGTGTGTTCATGCGTAATAGCCAGATTGGCGACAATGGCGCCTATGTGGACACTCCTTACCGCAAGCATGACCGTAAGTCATCGGTGAAAGACGAAGAGTCTGAAGGCCGCGAAGCTGTGCGCCGTCACATGATTCCCGAAGACGACATCCGAAACGATGAAGCCAAAGGCTGGTATGTCGGTTTGATGGTGGGCGGTTCGAGCAACACCCTCGATGTCAAGAAGACCATCTTCAACGGCCTGTGGTATTCCGCCCGCGGTCTCAACGTCGAGGCTCGTGTGGGTTATCAGTTCAACGAATGGTTCGGTATCCGCAGCGGTGTGGAGCTTGTGTCCAAGAACTATGCCACTAAGTTGACTGTCGACTATGCCGGTGTCAGCAACAAGTACCAGACCTATCACCAGAATCAGTATCTGCAGCTCCCCTTGATGGCCGACTTCTCCATTGGTGGTGAGACTGTCCGCATCCACCTCATGGCTGGCGGCTATTGTGGATATTGGATCTCTCAGTATCGCGACGGCTATATCTACAGAGCCAACGATCCCCAGCCCTACACCGGTTGGAGCTATAAGTATATCGATAATTACGACAGTCGTTTCGAGGCCGGTCTGGCAGCTGGAATCGGTCTGAGCATGAATGTCGCTCCCAACTGGCAGCTTCATTTCGAGGGCGATTATTATCACGGCCTCCTCAGCACTGCCAAGAAACCCAGCAAGACCTACAACCGCACCTGGACCTTCGGAATGGGTGTTTCCTACCATTTCTAATCGCCCTTGGGCATTAGAGTGATATGCCATAAAAGGCGGCGGCCTCATCCAGGCTTCCGCCTTTTTGTTTGTACGACATTATGATGATTACGACATGATACAGATTGACCATACTACATGGGAGGTGGACCGCCCCGTCTGGCCCGACTTCCTCAACAACCGCCCCTCCGACAGCCATAAGGGCACCTATGGGCACGCTTTGCTGGTGGCAGGCAGCTATGGCAAGATGGGGGCTGCGATACTCGCTGCAAGGGCCTGTTTGCGCTCAGGCGTAGGCCTGCTCACCGTGCATGTCCCCCGGAAGGGAGTGGACATAATGCAGGTCGCTGTACCCGAAGCCATGGTCTCTATCGACGAGGATGAGCAGCACTGGACGCATCTCTTTACCGAGGATGAGTTATCGCGCTACGACGCGATAGGAGTGGGCCCGGGATTGGGAACAGGCAGTATGGTCCCGATGCGTGCACTGATGCAGGGCGCTGTAGGCAAACCCATGGTGCTGGATGCCGACGGGCTGAACATGCTGTCGAGGATGGATGACCGCATGGAGCTCTTGCGAGCGTTGGGAACGGCCGCACCCACGGTGCTTACTCCCCACGCAAGAGAGTTTGAGCGCCTCTTTGGCCATACCGAAGGCGGAAGGGAACGCGATACACTCCAGCGTTCATTGAGTAGCAATACCTCATGCGCCATAGTGTACAAGGGGCACCGTACACAAACAACTGACAACAAGGGGATAATGTATGTCAATACAACAGGGAATCCGGGTATGGCTACCGCTGGAAGCGGGGATGTGTTGACAGGTATTATTCTTGCTATTTTGGCTCAAAATAAAGATTGTCAGTTAGATGCAGCGATGAGTGCAGTACTGGGTGTGTGGATACATGGCAAATCTGCCGATTTAGCCTCCCAAAAACAGTCACAATGCAGCATTGTAGCCAGTGACATAGTGAATTTTTTACCATTCTCAACAATTTGATAGTCATGAATATTGTGGGTGCAGAGTAATTTTTTTTCAAAAAAAATTTTGCTGGTTCGAAAAAAGTGTGTATCTTTGCAACCGCTTTGAAAGAGATAAGGCAACCTTCCTCAATAGCTCAGTTGGTTAGAGCACCTGACTGTTAATCAGGGGGTCGCAGGTTCAAGTCCTGCTTGGGGAGCAAACATTAGCCGCAGAGATGCGGCTTTTTTGTTGGACAGGGTCATGCACTCCGCAGCAAAGGGACGGCGCATGGCCAAGACATAAGTCGAAGATGAGCAAAACACTACTGATAACACTGCTGTTCGCTGTGGCTGTTGTGGCCTTGATGATGCTGGGACTTGGCATCAAGATGCTTGTACGCAAGCATGGTGAGTTCAAGCGCCATTGCAGCGGCATGGACCCCTATACCGGCCAGTCTGCCGGTTGTGTGTGTCGTAAGGCCGCGAATGCAAAGTGCAAGGAGAATGCCCGCTATTCCCCCCTTGAAGTGAACGACAACCTCATGTCCGAGACGCGCCAGTAGCCGCTCGCTGAAGCAAAAGAGAAACCCCGCACCAGGCTCTTGTCCAGTGCGGGGTCTTTTGTATGGAATCGGTAACACCTATTGGAGGTGGAGATTCTTCTTATAAGCCTTCATTGTGTTTTCGAGCAGCGAGATGATGGTGAGGGGTCCAACGCCGCCCGGGACGGGGGTCACCCAGCTGCAGAGGGGGTCCACCTCGCTATGTTTCACATCGCCGATGATGCGGTAGCCACTTTTGCGGCTCTCGTCGGGGATGCGGTGGATACCCACATCGATGACCACTGCTCCGGGTTTCACCATGTCGGCAGTCACAAATTCGGGTTTGCCGATGGCCACGATGAGGATATCGGCGTTACGGGCGATTTCTGCCAAGTTCTGGGTGCGGCTGTGGCACAGGGTTACCGTGCAGTCGAATCCTTTGCGCGAAAGCAGATTGGCTACGGGTGTGCCCACGATGTTGCTGCGGCCAATCACCACACAGTTCTTGCCGGTGGTCTCGATGCCGTAGCGTTTCAGAAGGGTGCAGATGCCCATGGGGGTGGCAGGGATGAAAGCATCTTCGCCCAGCACCATGCGGCCGACGTTGATGGCAGTGAAACCGTCGACATCCTTGTCGGGCGAGATGGCGTCGATGATATGCTGTTCGTTGATATGTTTGGGCAGGGGAAGCTGCACGATGAAACCGTCGATTTCGGGGTCGTTGTTGAGAAAGTCGATGGACTCAAGGAGCTCTTTCTCGGTAGTCTTTTCAGAATAGCGGTACACCGACGAGGTGTATCCTACCTCGTGGCTGGATTTCTCCTTGTTGGCCACATAGGTCTGGCTGGCTCCGTCGTTGCCGACGATGACGGCGGCCAGATGAGGTGTGCGGTGGCCTTCGGCCATGAGATGCCGTACCTCGGTGGCGATTTCTTCTTTAATCTGGATGGATAGGGTTTTACCGTCTAATAATTGAAACATAGCAATGGGCTTTTGTATATGAGTGGATTGTTATTGTCTATGGGTTGCAGGTTATCTGTGCCGTTTGGGCAAGCGTGGAGGTTTGCCCTTCGCGCTTACGGCCTTCATCATCTTGCGGGTCTCCTCAAACTGTTTTACAAAACGGTTCACATCCTGGATGGTGTGCCCGCTGCCTGCAGCAATGCGCTGCTTGCGGCTGCCGTTTAGGCAACTGGGGTTCCGCCGTTCATAGGGCGTCATGCTGCCAATCATGGACTCGATGGGCTTGAAGGCATCGTCGGTAATCTCCACGTTCTTGGTCAGTTTGTCCATTCCGGGAATCATGCCGATAAGGTCTTTCATGCTGCCCATCTTTTTCACCTGGCCTATCTGCGAGAGGAAATCCTCGAAGTTGTATTCGTTGTGGATGAGTTTCTTTTGTATCTTGCGGGCTTCCTCCTCGTCGTATTGCTCTTGGGCACGTTCCACCAGCGACACGACATCGCCCATGCCGAGGATACGGCTGGCCATACGGTCGGGGTGGAAAACGTCGAGGGCGTCCATCTTCTCGCCGATACCGACAAATTTGATGGGCTTCTGCACCGAGTAGCGGATTGTGAGAGCAGCACCGCCGCGTGTGTCGCCGTCGAGTTTGGTCAGCACCACACCGTCGAAGTCCAGCCGGTCATTGAATGCCTTGGCGGTGTTCACGGCGTCCTGACCGGTCATCGAGTCCACCACAAAGAGCGTCTCCTGAGGATTGAGCGACTGCTTCAGGCCCGAAATCTCGTTCATCATCTCCTCGTCTACAGCCAGACGGCCTGCCGTATCCACGATGACCACATTTGTACCCTTCAGCCGGGCGTCCCTCACGGCTTTGGTGGCGATGTCGATAGGGTTCATGTTGCCCTCTTCGGTGAAAACGGGCACCTGTATCTGCTCGCCCAGCGTCTTCAGCTGGCTGATAGCGGCAGGACGGTACACGTCGCCGGCCACCAGCATCACACTCTTGTTCCGCTTGGTTTTGAGGTAGTGGGCCAGCTTTGCCGAGAAAGTGGTCTTACCCGAACCCTGCAGACCTGCTATAAGGATGATGGCGGGAGTGCCTTTTATGTTAATATCCACGGCGGCATTGCCCATCAGCTCAGTCAGCTTCTCGTGGACAATCTTCACCATCAACTGGCCGGGTTCAATGCTCTGGATAACGTTACGACCCATGGCCTCCGCCTTCACCTTGTCGGTAAATTCTTTTGCCACCGGGTAGCTCACATCAGCGTCCAGCAGGGCTTTGCGCACCTCCTTGACGGTCTCCGCAACATTAATATCGGTAATGCTGCCTTTTCCGCGCAGCGTGTGTAACGCTTTCTCAATCTTACTACTAATGCTTTCAAACATATCCTGTCGGGGTATAACTATTGAAATGCAAATATACAAAAAAATCTCAACATATTCACTGCCTCCCGAAAAAAACTCTTTTCTCTAAGCATATCGGCAGCTTTAGGTGCTTTGTCCTAATGCATTCACGCTTTCTGGCAGCGACCATGAAATTTTTTTTCATATAAATGAAACATTTTTTCCAATTCCACGTTACACACCAATAAAAAGGACAAAATAGTGGACCTATGAGACAACTGAAAATTACTCATTCTATCACCAACCGCGATATCAAGTCGCTGGATAAGTACTTGCAGGACATCTGCAGTGAGGAGCTCCTCACCCCCGAGGAGGAGGTGCGTCTTGCGCAGCGTATCAAGGCCGGCGACCAGGAGGCTCTCGACCGCCTCACCAAGGCCAACCTGCGTTTCGTGGTCTCCGTGGCAAAGCAGTACCAAAACCAGGGGCTCAGCCTTCCCGACCTCATCAACGAGGGCAATGTAGGCCTTATCAAAGCCGCCAAGCGTTTCGACGAGACCCGCGGCTTCAAGTTCATCTCCTATGCCGTGTGGTGGATCCGCCAGTCCATTCTGCAGGCCATTGCCGAAAACTCGCGCATCGTCCGTCTGCCCTCCAACCAGCTGGGAGCTCTCAACAAACTGAAGAAAGAAATCAGCCGCCTCGAACAAGAACTGGAACGCCCCCCGTCGGAAGAGGAATTGGCTGACATGCTCGACATCCCCGAGGAGAAAATCAAGAGCATCCTTGGCATCTCCGGCCGCCATATCTCCATCGACGCTCCCCTCGTTGCTGACGAGGATGTCAACTTCGTCGATGTGCTCCCCAACGAGGACACACCGCCCACCGACAGCGCCCTCATGCAGGAATCCCTCTCGCAGGAAATCGAGCGTGCACTCTCAACCCTCACCGAATACGAACGTGAGGTCATCAAGATGTACTTCGGCATTGGTCTCCCGCACGCTCTCAGCCTCGACGAGATAGCCATGAAGTTCGGCCTCACCCGCGAGCGTGTCCGCCAAATCAAGGAAAAAGGCATCAAGCGTCTTCGCGTCAGCAGCAAAAGCAAACATCTGCAGGCATACCTTTAACCCATGGCAGGCGTAGAGCTGATATACAAATACTTCCCACAACTCACCGAGCGGCAAAAGGAACAGTTTGCCGCCCTTCTGTCGTTGTATCAGGACTGGAACGCCAAAATCAATGTCATCTCGCGCAAAGACATGGACAACTTCTACGAGCACCATGTCCTTCACAGCCTTGCTATTGCCAAGGTGCAGCCGTTCAAAACCATGGCCGAGATACTTGATGTGGGTACCGGTGGCGGGTTCCCCGGCATCCCCTTGGCCATCATGTTCCCCGATGCCAAGTTCTACCTTGTCGACTCGATAGGGAAGAAAATCAAGGTGGTGCAGGACGTGGCCCAGCAGTTGCAGCTGCAAAACGTCCGTGCCGAACAGATCCGTGCCGAGCAAGTGCAGGGCGATTTCGACTTCATCGTCTCGCGTGCCGTCACCGACCTCAGCCAGTTCAGCCAGTGGGTGAGGGGTAAAGTGTCCGACATTCAGTACCATCATCTCCGTAACGGTATCCTCTACCTCAAAGGCGGCGACCTCGACGCCGAGCTTGCTCCCTTCAAGAAGAAAGTCCGAACATGGGACATTTCCGACTTCTTCGCCGAAGAGTACTTCCAAACGAAGAAGGTGATACACCTCCCCATTAGATAATCACACTTTCGGCATAACAGAAACAGAGGCTTCGCAGAGGCCTCTGTTTCTGTTATGGGAGGTATGGTTATCCCAAGTCGGACAATAGGTTTTAACCCAAATCGGTCGTTAGCCGACTTATCAATCGGGATAACCGCACTCAGCGGACGGCATGCACAACCCACTTGGGTCGTTCAATCTCGGCTCGATGTTGCCTGTTTCTCGGCTTGTTTTCCGTTATCATGTCGAGTAACGATGCTATAACGATACTATTACGATGCAGGATTGAACGGCCCCTCTCCGTAGCGAGGGGAAATCGTTGCCGCTCCATGGCGCAGGGCGGGTAGGCAGGACAAGGTACGGGGCAGGGTTTATCCACGTGCATTGCACGATTCGGCAGTTAGATCGTAGGAGTTTTCGGTTCCCTAATGACCGATTTGGGATAAAAAGATGTACCGATGGATCAAGGACTTTACTTATCTTGTACTTCTCCGGAAATGATTGTCAGATTCGGGTCGGGTAAACCCTATTCGTGTCAATCCACCATCGATTCGTCAAGCGCACGGAACTCCATATAGGTGTTCGTGTAGTTGTAAAATATCCAGATATGATCTTCATTGATGTTGCATTTGATGGCGGCGTTCAGCGCATCAATCATCCTGTCCTCCCATCCCGTCGCGTCATATATCTCGGTAACCGGCTGTATGTGGATACTGATATTGCCGTGATCCAGATGATAGGTGCCATGCAGACTGTTCACTCCGCTGCCCGACATCGTGCCGTCAGGGTTAAACTCAATCACATAGTATCGCAGACGTCCGTTCCACATCGGTGCCTCGCTGGTGTTGGTGGCCCGGTCAACAAAGCGTGCCAGATACCACCGGTGGTCGGTAATCTTCGGGATGTGGTAGTTGCGATAGATGCAGTGTATGCTAGTTGGGTCGATGTCGTGGACATCGTAGCCGTCGCCTGCTATACCGCCCATCGAAACAAGCACATTGCCCTGGCAATCGTGCAGGTTCACAAAACCGTCGGGGCAAGAAACACAATAATTGGTCAGAAAACCGTCCTTGCCTTCGTCGTACGTGCATGTGCATATCTCGGCATGGATGTCGCCGCGGTGGGTCTCCATGAATATCACGGTGTTGCGCAGCCATTCTAGTTGCTGAATGGCATCGTCGCAGCCGCAGTGGTTCACCTTCTCAATCATTGGGTCGAGGGGAGTGACGCTTTCCTGCTTGCTGCAGGACATTAAACATAGGTGGCACAAGGCCACAAGGATGGGGTAAATTGCAAGGTGTTTCATAACGCTGTACTTTTAGTTGCACTTTTTATAAGGGCTTCAACATTGCCGTAAGCCTTCAATGATTTGACGAGTATGGTACAGAAATCTCACAGCGTTTAATTGTTTTTAACGGAATCACCCCACTGGTGGCAGACCTGCGCCGAGATGCTCCAGCAGTATTCTCGTGCCCAAACCTATCAGTACCACACCGGCAAGGATGGTGGCCGTGCGTTCCGGCACGGGGATATTGTGGCGGCCCAGATGGACACCCAGCAACGAAACCGCAAAGGTCACGCCGCCTATCATCGCCACCGTCCACAGCACGTCGCCCATTGTATGTTCGAGCCCCATGCCTATGCCCACGGCAAAGGCATCGATGCTCGTGGCCACGCCCAGCAAGAACATCGTCCCGACATTGACTACGGGACGTTTCCTGCTCTCCGGCTCCTCCTTGTTGCGGATGGCGTCCAGTATCATCTTGCCGCCCACCATAAGGAGCAACCCGAAGGCAACCCAATGGTCCACGGCCTCGATAAACGCCCGTGCAACATCGCCAATCAAGGCTCCCGCCAGCGGAAACGCTCCTTGGCACAGACCGAACACCGCCGCCATCAGCGCTCCGCGCCGAAAGCTTATTTTGCTGTGAAAAGCCGTAGTGGTGGACACCACCAGCGAGTCCACACACAGCGAAAGTGAGAGCAAAAAAGCCTCAACAATAGTCATATTAAGTCAGTTATATAGAAACCGGAACATCCCGGCCGAGTTGCAAAGATAAACAATTCCTGCCAATAATTAAAAATCCCCAAGCAGCATGCGACAAGTGAGGGGATGCCGCCTCAGCCGTTCTCGCTTACAGGCTCACTCTTATAGGTGGTCGGCTGGGTATTGATTGTGTTTCGTTTCTGTGAAAGAAAAAATATCCAACCATCCCTCTGTCAAAAAGCGATAAAAAGACAGGACTTGCCATGTTGGCAGCAGGGCGTCCCGGAGGGACGCGACCTCAGTAACACCATACAAGCCGAAGGCGCAGTGCGGTGACAGCGCCCGAAGTAGCGGGGCGTCCCGGAGGGACGCGACCTCAGTAACACCGTACAAGCCGGAGGCGCAGTGCGGTGGTTGCCCCGACATGGTGAGGCGTCCCGGAGGGACGCGACAAGGGCTGCGGTCATGAAAGGTGGGGAAGGGCAGGGGATATGAAATATTAAATGATTTTGTTGTAATTATTCTCCAAACTTTTATTTGTTGTTTCAAAATAAATTCGTATCTTTGTAAAGTCAAATAAGATTGTATTATTGTTATGATATATTGAATATTAGAAAATTATATACGTAATAAAAACACATAAACATATCAAAACATGAAAAAAGATAAAGTAATTAAGCTCTACGAAGAGCCAAAGATTAAAGTTGTCAAGTTTTCTATCGAGCTCGGCGTTGGTGGTTCGTTTGGCGGAGCATCTGAGGGGGGTGAAGATGGCCCCGATATTCCTATCGATGGTGATGAAATTCCCCTGGGGTCGAATCGTAGCTTTAGTGTTGACCATTCGTTCCAGCGCAGCTTTGACGGCAGTTTTTAATGTTCTACCTCTAATTTTAATGTTCTACCTCTAAAAAAATAAGTAAAACATCAATTCAATAAAGCTTTTATAATATGAAAAAACAATTTATTTTCGCCATGGCTTTGGCTTTAGGGGCCACAGTCATGACATCCTGCAACAAGGAGGAAATTGAGGTCACTGGTCCTAAAATGTCAATCTCCCTTGAACAGATGGAACAAAGCAATGAAGAAGGAGATAAAACCATCTTCGACCCAACAACAAAGTTGTTTTACTGGGGTACGGGAGACAAATTGATGGTATACGATGGTGATGGCCGCAATGTCGTTTACACAGATCAGGGTGCTACTGCAGCATACGACTACAACAACAATACAGTAAGTGGTTCCACCAGATTTGTTGACCTTCAACCATCAACAGATATAACGGATCAAACCCTCTATAATAGCATCGACCTTGAGAGTAGCCACTATTATGCTTTCTATCCCAGCTACTATCTCAACACTGCAGCCTCCAACCCCTCCACAGGTCAATTTGTATTCGACCTTCCCACCAAGCAGGTGATAGACAATAACAAAAATGTAAACAAGATTAAGGAAATGCATCTCACCCGTTTCCCGATGGCTCGTAAAACCACTTCCCATTCGTTTGAGATGAAGAATATGTGCGGTGCCATCCGCTTGAACCTACAGAAAAACGGGACTTCCGTAAAGTCTATCCAGTTCAAGGCTCTCGGTCAGCAACAGGTAAGCGGCACTTTCAACGTTACTTTCAATGACTCGGGCGTACCCCAAATGGCGCAGACCGTTGCCAACAGCGCTACCCGTGTTGTGACTCTCGAAATGAACCAGCCTGTTTCAATCGACCAGCAACAGCAATTCTATATTGCCCTGCCTCCGGCCACATATAACGGTTTTGAAATCATCATCACTGATGCGACCAACAAAACGGCCACTATCAAGGTTTCTTCCGACGTGACGATTGCCCGCAACCAAATCCGTCCTCTTACGGTCAGTAATGCCAATTTCACTGGCAGCCGTGCGTTCAAGGACAGTCATGGCAAATTTTCAATCACCAGTACCCAGCAGGTTTACATAGCTCCGGGCAACCTCCAGTGGAACAATCATAACTGGCAGTTCGCCAACGAGCAGTTCGAGACCATGACAACTTTTGACAATTGCGTCAGCAATCCCCAGATGGTTTGGGATGCCCATAATCAGGATATGTTCCACTATAGTCTGTATATGGACAGCATCTATCTCCAAGAACACCCATATACCTATTGGAATAATGGTAAACTTGATATCAGTAGAAGGGTGGAGAATGTGAAGAACAATGATTTCGGCAGAAGTTTTGATATGAACGACTACAATTCCACAGATGGAAACACGATGATTAATCAGCAGGGTAAAGGAGGTTTCTGGTATTACAATAATTGGGGTAAAGCTTTTGGCGAAAACTCTCAATGGATGGTTCTGTCGAAAGAAGAGTTTCAGTATCTCTTCCAAGGTAGAATCAATGATGGCAAGTGTCATTGCCATGTGGGTAGTTCTAACAATCCCAACGCCTCCTATTGCTTGATTATCATGATTGATGACTTTGGAAAAGAACATCATGGAGTCTTAATATTCCCTGACAATTGGGAGAATGGCTACACCAATGAGAGTATAGCTGATGCGTTTAGCTGGAATAATTCATGGAAGATAAACGACAACAATGTGTGGAGCCTTTCAGAAATGTTTATGGATATAAGCATATACCGTATTTTGGAAGAAGCAGGTTGCGCTTTCCTGCCTATAACAGGTTATGCAAAAAGTTGGTCAGCCAATAATGTTCATCTGGCTGGTACTATTTGCCGAAATGAGAACGATCAGGGTACGTACGATGGCCGTTTAGGCTACTGGACTCGCTCGTATGCTTATGGTGGTGGAGTTACTAATATGAATCCAGATGATACGGAGAACAGAACTTTAGGATCCAATTTCTATTTCTTCTCGTATGAAAATAATTCTTTTGCCTATCAGGCAGAGACACCGGATAAATTTTGTGCTGTGCGCTTGTGCATGCCTGTTCCTAACAATTAATATTAGTTGGTCAAGCAACGAAGGAGACCTCATGACTCATGAGGTCTCCTTTTTTATTGTGATATGTAAAATAGACGATTGCTTTGACAAGTTGCTGAGAGATATTTACTTCAGCGGTCTCTTCCGTCACTGTTTCGGCACTCTCTATCCCCCCCCCGTTCAACGCTCCTTCAATATTGATTCAATATAGAAGGAGTGTTGAACGGGTATTTGTCCATTGAAGATAGAATGCCGCGCCAGCCCTCCCCTTTTGAAAGGGGCCGGGGTATGAAAAAAACCGCAGCAGTGATAGATGCATACCCCCAGCCCCTCTGAAGAAGGGAGGTCGCGGCGGCGGGTCAATGCCAACAGTGGAGACTACAACATGGTGTCCAAAAGAAGAAACAACCGCGCCAGCCCTAAATCCAATGAAAGAAACCGACCGCGCCAGCCCTAAACCCCGATGGAAGAGACCAACCGCGCCAGCCCTCCCCTTTTGAAAGGGGTCGGGGGTATGAAAAAGAGGAAGAGGAATCAGAGGAAGTAGAGGATATAGAGACATACCCCCAGCCCCTCTGAAGAGGGGAGACCGCGGTGGCGGCGTGGGAGGATTCGAAGATGTATATCGGGGAAAGATAATGAACGCGTCAGCCCTCCCCTTTTGAAAGGGGCCGGGGGTATGAAATCAAGAGGTAGAATAGAGACATACCCCCAGCCCCTCTGAAGAGGGGAGACCGCGGTGGCGACGTGGGAGTATATGGTGCTTGCCAGTGGTTATGCCATGGGTGCGTCAGCCCTCCCCTTTTGAAAGGGGCCGGGGGTATGAAAAAAGAAGTAGAGGATATAGAGACATACCCCCAGTCCCACTGAAGAGGGGAGTTCGCGGTGGCGCCGTGGGAGTATTCGAAGATGTTTATCGGGGGAATATAATGAACGCGTCAGCCCTCCCCTTTTGAAAGGGGTCGGGGGTATGAAAAAAGAAGGAGAGGACGTAGAGACATACCCCCAGCCCCTCTAAAGAGGGGAGACCGCGGTGGCGGCGTGGGAGGATATAGTGACTTCCAGTGGGGAAAAATATGAACGCGTCAGCACTCACAACTGAAAAGTGGAGGATGCCGGTGGGTTATACATGTCGGAATCAATCATCTTTGCTCTTGGAATGGACAATAATAATTATGAGATTACGTTTTCGATGATATGAATTACACTAAAGAAATACTCGCTTCACTGCATATACCAAATGAAGGACTTGTGTACTTTAGGGATTTTCCCCCTTATAATCCGGACCTCAATTCTTTAGCCAGGGAGTTGAGAAAGGACGGTACAAAGTCTGAAGCCATGTTGTGGAAGCTGTTGAAGAATAAACAGACGGGTTATACATTTACACGGCAAAAACCAATACTGAACTATATTGCGGACTTTTATTGCCACGAGTTGAGGGTGGTGGTAGAGGTTGACGGTAGCAGCCATCACGATCTGCAACAGATTCTTGAGGACAGAGAGCGTGACAGGCAAATGGAGGCATTGGGTCTGCGCATTGTCCGGATTTCTGACTATGAAGTGAAGCGTAATCCTACTGAAGCTGCTCAGTTTATCTTCTTTAAGTTAGGGATGGAGGTACCAGTCTTATAAGGCTGGAAAGGATTTATTTCCATTCACTTTTGTGGACATACCCCCAGCCCCTCTGAAGAGGGGAGCTCGCGGTTGCGGCGTGGAAGTATATGGTGCTTGCCAGTGGGTATGCCATGGGTGCGTCAGCCCTCCCCTTTTGAAAGGGGCCGGGGGTATGAAGAAGAAGGTGAGGATATAGGGACATACCCCCAGCCCCTCTGAAGAGGGGAGCTCGCGGTGGCAACGTGGGAGGATATAGTGACTTCCAATGGGGAAAAGAATGAACGCGTCAGCCCTCCCCTTTTGAAAGGGGCCGGGGGTATGAAAAAAGAAGGAGAGGAAGTAGAGACATACCCCCAGCACCTCTGAAGAGGGGAGACCGCGGCTGCGGCGTGGGAGTATATGGTTCTTGTCAGTGGGTATGCCATGGGCGCGTCAGCCCTCCCCTTTTGAAAGGGGTTGGGGGTATGAAGTCAAGAGGTAGAATAGAGACATACCCCCAGCCCCTCTGAAGAGGGGAGCTCGCGGCTGCGGCGTGGGAGTATATGGTTCTTGTCAGTGGGTATGCCATGGGCGCGTCAGCCCTCCCCTTTTGAAAGGGGTTGGGGGTATGAAATCAAGAGGTAGAATAGAGACATACCCCCAGCCCCTCTAAAGAGGGGAGTTCGCGGTGGCGGCGTGGTGCTATACGGTGATTTCCATTGGGTGGGTGGCATGGGCTATGGGTTGACGGGTGGGCGGCTCAGGTTGTTTAGTAGGGCGTAGGTTGGTATCAGGCTTTGGAAGGAGGTCAGGGGTTGGTGGTGGCGGCCTTCGACGGTGTCGACAAACGCTTTCAGTCCGTGGTAGAAGCCGTGCTCCACCCAGTGGGATGCGGACATCACCGGGGTGAAGCTGTGGTGACGGCACAGCACCTCCACCCCTACGTGCGGGCGGATGACCTTCTCCACGGGTATACCGGCAATGGCCATGTTGTTCGGGTGGAAGAGAAGTGCGTCAATAGAAGGCATCGAGTATACCCCCGCACGGGTGTGAATCGTCAGTTCCTCAATCGGTGTTGCCCATGAATAGCCTGTGGAGAGCTCCACAGTTTAATCTGCAGACTGCCGGGGCACTACGTTTCTGCAAACCCACTTGTACCACCGCTCCTGTCTTGGTCTGGCGTGCAGCAAGCTCTTGCAACTGCGTGAGGGAACGGCAAGGGGGCTTCTCGATGAACAGGGCTTTCCCGTGCTCCATCACTTGGCAAGCAAGGGAGAAGTGGGCCGCAGGGAAGGCGGAGACAAAGACCCCTGCCACGTCGGGGTCGGACAGAACCTGGGTGAGCGAAGTGGTGACCACGGTGTTTCCAGCCGTCGGGGTTTCGAGTGATACGCCGACAGGCAGAGATTGCCCGCTGTTTGTAGCGGGAATAGAGGGCATGCTGCGCGAGCGGATCACACTTCTTGGCTTGTGCCACCATTTGTTCCATGTTGTTCATGCTTGGTAAGAGTCCCTGAAGGATGGTGGGGACTGCATGGAGCATTCTTTTTTATGGATGGGTGGCGCAGCGTGCGGGGATGACTACTGTTCCCTTGGGTTCAGGCGGTTGTCCTCCGGAGCGGCAATCCATACGATGAGGTAGGCCCATAGGCCGAAGCTGCCGCAGAGGAAGGCGAAGAGGAAGATGATGCGGACGACGGTGGGGTCGACGTTGAGGTATTCAGCTATACCGCCGCATACGCCGGCAATCTTGCGGTCGGTGGTGCTGCGTGTCAGTTTGCGGAAATTGTTGTCCATAGTGTCTTGTTTATTATTGGAATGCGTCCGTATGTCGGTATTAGGGCATACGGACGCATTGGGGTTTAAAAGAGATCGGTTTAGATAAGGCCGCGATCTTTCAGCAGGGGCGTCACACTGGGCTGCTGGCCGCGGAAAGCGATGTACATCTGCATGGGTTCGACAGTGTTGCCGCTTTCGAGGATGTGGCGGAACTTCTTGGCGAGTTCGGGGTTATAGAGGTCGCCGCTCTCGACGAAGGCTGCGAAGGCATCGTGGTCGAGGATGGCGGTCCAGGTGTAGCTATAGTATCCGGCATCGTAGCCAGTAGTGAAGATGTGCTGGAAGTAGGGGCTTTTGTAGCGGCTGATGATTTGCGGGATAAGTCCGATGCTGTTGAGGTAGTCAGCTTCGAAGGTGTTGGGGTCGATGTGCTGCGGAGTGGTGATGCTGTGGTAGGCCATGTCGAGCAGCGAGGCGGCGAGGAGTTCGGTGTTGATGAAGCCTTGGCCGTAGGTTTGGGCAGCGGCTATCTTGGCAATGAGCTCGTCGGGAATGGGCTCACCAGTCTGGTAATGCTTGGCATAGGTTTTCATAACCTGCGGGTTGCGGCACCAGTTTTCCATAATCTGTGAGGGCAGCTCGACAAAGTCGCGCGGGACGTTAGTGCCGGCCAGCGAGGGATAGTGGCACTTGCTGAGGAGCCCGTGGAGGGCGTGGCCGAACTCGTGGAAGAGGGTCTCGCTCTCGTCGAAGGTGAGCAGGGAGGGCTTGTCAGCGGTGGGTTTGGTGAAGTTGCAGACCACTTGGATGATGGGGATGACGTTGTTGCCGTCGCGGTCCACTTTCTGTCCGCGGAATTCAGTCATCCAAGCACCGCTGCGTTTGCTGGCACGGGGGTGGAAGTCCATATAGAGTATGCCGATGACCTTGTCACCGTCGAGGACTTCGTAGGCGTGGGCCTCTTTGTTGTAGGTGGGGAGGGTGTTGTTCTCGCGGAAGGTGATGCCGTAGAGTTTACCAGCAGTGGCGAAGGCTCCTTCGCGGACGTTGTCGAGGGAGAAGTAGGGGCGCACGACATCGTCGTCGAGGTCATATTTCTCTTTGCGGAGTTTCTCGCTGTAGTAGCGCCAGTCCCAAGGTTGCAGGGTTTCTGTCTTTGCCTGTCCGGCGGCGGCCATGTCTTTGCTGAACATTTTCTGGTATTCGGCGCATTCCTGCTTGGCTTTGGCCAGGGCGGGAGTCCAGATCTGCATGAGGCAGGCGTTCACGGCTTGGGGAGTCTTGGCCAGGCAGTCTTCCAGCACGTAGTCGGCATGGGTTTTGTAGCCAAGGATGTTGGCACGCTCAAGACGGAGGTTGGTGAGGGTGTCGATGATTTTGGTGTTGTCAAATTCGCCGCCGTTGCAGCGGGAGGCGTAGGCTTCCCACATCTGGTGGCGGAGTTCGCGGTCGGCACAGTTCTGCATGAAGGGTTCCCAACTGGGCATGTTAAGTTTGAAGACGAGTTTGCCTTTGGTGGCGGGGTCGGCATCGGCGGCCTCTTTTGCGGCGGCAATCTGGTCAGCGGTGATGCCTGCCGGAGCGGTGTCGAGGACGAGCTGGTAGGCGTTGGTGGCTTTCAGTACGTTCTGGGCGAAGCGGAGGGTGAGCGAGGCTATCTGCTCGTTGAGCTGGCGGAAACGGGCCTGCTTCTCGGCGGGGACGTTGGCGCCGCTACGCACGAACCCTTTGTATGTCTCCTCCAGCAGTCGCATCTGCTCGGGGTTGAGGTTGAGGCTCTCGCGCTGGTCGTAGACGGCCTTGATGCGCTGGAAGAGTTTGGCGTTGAGGGCGATGTTGTCGCCGTGGGCCGACAGCTTGGGGGTAACCTCTTCGGCTATGGCCTCCATCTCGTCGCTGTTTTCGCATTCGCTAAGGTTGAAAAAGACGCCGGAGACTTTGTTGAGCAGTTCGCCGCTGTACTCGTAGGCCTCGATGGTGTTCTCGAAGGTGGGTGCTTCGGGGTTGTTGACGATGGCGTCGATTTCGGCTGTCTGCTGCTTCATGCCTTCCTCGAAGGCGGGCATGTAGTGCTCGGTCTTGATTTTCCCAAAATCGGGAATTTCATAGGGTGTGCCCCATTCTGTGAAGAAAGGATTGTCCATACTTTTTTTGCATCCTGTTGTCAGCAGGGTGGCAGCTGCAAACCCTGCAATGAATAATGTTTTTTTCATGATATGTAACGTTTTTTCGATTATCACTTTTTATTTCTCCTGCGGTTGGCTGCCTCGGGCAGATTGGCCGCAGATGGCTTTGATGACATTCTCGATGGTGCCTTCGCCCAGTTTCTTGGCCTGGATGATGTTGTTCTCGTCAATCAGGTAGATCTGCGGAGTGGTGACGATGTCGTACACATCGTGCCAGTCCACGTTAGCCTCGCCGCCGTCGAGACTCAGCCAGGCGGGGCTGTTCATGCCGTGTTCGACCATGAATTTCTTCCACTCGAGACGGGTCTTGGCGTCGGGGTCGCTCATGATGGTGAAGGCTCCGATGTCATACTCCATGGTGTACTTCTCGAAGACTTTGTACACCGCGGGGATGATGTGCTTGCAGTGGCCGCAGTTGGGCGACCAGAAGACGAGCAGTTTCCATTTGTGGGGGAAGGCATGCAGCGAATGGGGGATGTGCAGTGTGTCGAAGAGTATCAGCTCTGGTGCCTCGCGGCCGACCAGTAGCCGTTCCCATTTGTTGGCACGCGCCACTTCCTTGTCGATGGAACTGGGCGACGACCAGAAGTTGTCGCCGGAGGCATAGTACTTCTTTACCAGATGCACATACACCTCATCGTAAATCATCACGTTGCTCTGCAGGTATTTCTGTGTGAGGGTCATGACAAGGTATTGGAACACGTCGGGTGCTTTCTTGGCGCGCTCAAGCATCGGATCCATGTACTGGATAATCACCTGCGGAGGGGTGAAATTAAGCACGTTGTCGTAGAAATTCATCACATTGTCGTAGAAGATGGCTTTCGGGGTACGGATAATGGCGTTCTCCTCCAACGGTATATTGTCGAAGTAATGCTCGAGGTAGTACTGCCGACGCTGGTCCATGGTGAGCGTGTCGCCCCGCTCGTTCACTATTGGCGGAACCACCTCTTTGTCCGCCATCATCATTTTGGAGAGGAACATGTCGGGATACTGCTGGATTAACGCCAACTTCACGCTGTCCAATTCCAGCAGCTTCTTGTAGCGATAGCGCACAAAGGCTGCCGAATCCAACTTGGCCTCATGCTCCATCAGGTCGGCAGTCACCTGTGCGTCGAGGCGGTTGAAGCGGAAGAGGAAGTCGTTCTGGGGACTGCCTTTCACTTTTATATTCTGTGTCCAGTCGCGCTGGTCGGTCTCGAAGGTGAAGAAGGGCTTCTCGTGGTACACCACAAATTCCACATAATTGCCCCGGGGATTGGCGAAGAAATAGAGTCCCTCGGGCAGGGTGTCCTTGCCGCTGAAGACAAAGCGCCCCTTCCGGTCGCGGTAGGCGGTGTCCACCACTTGGTTGCCCTTGGCAAAATAGTTGCCCAGGTACATCATGGTGTCCGCACCATAATTGATGGTGAGGGTAATCTCGTAGCCGAGTTTTTTCTTTCGGGCCTGGGCGGGGAAGGCCACCACGGCGGCCAGCAATAGCAGCAATGCTGCCTTGGCATATCGTTTCATCATACCCCACATAACGCACCCCTTACGGAATTATTGTATGCCGAAAGAAAAAGGTGTCCAATAATGGAGGGGGGCAAAAGGAAGAGGGGGTCTCCAAAGGCCCCCTCCTCAATGGACATGAAACGGCGTGGTTAATTCATCAGCCGGCTTTCGCCCCAGGTGTACTGGGGATAGGCTTTCTTGAGGTCGGCGGCCGACCCGCTGACATTGCTGCCTCCGCTGGTTGCGAAGACGCAGAGGGTCTTGCCGCTCAGGTCGTGGGCCTCGATGAAGGTGTTGATGATGGTGGGGGCTGTGTACCACCAAACGGGGAAACCTATCCACACGGTGTCGTAGTCAGCGATGTTGGGACAGGTGGATTTGATGGCAGGACGCGAGGTCTTGTCTTTCATCTCCAAAGTGGAACGCGATTGCTTGTTTGTCCAGTCGAGGTCGGCCGAGGTATAAGGCACCTCTGGTGCAATCTCGAAGAGGTCGGCGTTCTTCTCTTTGGCCAGACGTTCGGCGGCGGAACGGGTGGTGCCAGTGGCCGAGAAGTAGGCTACAAGTGTCTTTTTCATGTTCTTTCCGTTGTTTTGAGGGTTGTTGTTCTTGTTGTTTTGTGCACAGGCCGTCATTCCTATCATCAATGCTACGGCACAGAGAATTGCGGTGATGTGTTTCATGGCTTATTATTTTTAAATGGTTTGAGTCCTTTCACGGCATCGGCGGGAGTGATGCGCTTGCCGCCATTGTCCAAATCGATGAGGATATAGACATCGTGTCCCATTCCCAGCTCTTTCATGTAGCTGAGCTGGCGGAGACCGTGACGGCTCTCTATCCGTTTCACCATGTCGTGGTGTTCGGCTTCGGTCATGGCGTAGATGATGTCCACACAGGCCTGGTCGATGGCCAGCAGGTCGGTGGAGGAGAGGATGCCCACATTAGGGGTCACCACGGGTGCTGCCGAGGTGCCTTCGCAGTCGCACGACACCGACATGTTGCGCATCACGTTGACATAGGTGACATGTTTGCCGAAGTAGTCGATGGTGGCCTTGGTGCTTTCGGTCATGCGCTCCATGAATTCCTCTGCGCGGATGTCCCACTTGTTGAGCTGGCCGGGGGTGGTGTGTATCCAGGCCTTGCCCACACGGCCGTCGGCGCAGCCGATGCCGATATTCTTGTTGCTGCCGCCAAAACCGCCCTGGGTATGCCCCTTGAAGTGAGTGAGGACCACCAGGCTGTTGTAGTTCTTGATATGGCTGCCCATGCTCATACGGGTGAACCATTTGCCCCCAGCCACGGGCAGTGTGACGGTGTCTTCCTCGTCGAGGATGTCGACAGGTGCGAAGGTCCATCCGTTTACTTTCAACGTCTCGCGGTGCTTAGGGGTGGTGTAGCGGTCGCCCTTGTAGTAGGTGTTGGTCTCAATGATGTTGGCACCTTTTAGGTCTTTGGCCATCAGTGCTTTCACCCATTCGCTCGGGATGATGTTGGGGCCGTTTTTCTCGCCGGTGTGCAATTTCACGGCCACCTTGCCTGTGATGTTGCCGTTCACCTGCTCGTATGCCATGATAAGGCCGTCCGCCGTGAGGTTGCGGGTGAAATAGACCACGGCTGTGTCGCCGGTGCGCTCACTCATGGGCACATATTTGTTGCCGCCAGTGCCGGGAGTGGGTTTCTGATTGGTGCCGGCGGTTCCTGTCTGCAGGTTCTTACCGCCACAAGCGACGAGAACTGCACATAGTGCCGTTGCAATGAATAAGTTGTGATATTTCATGGTTTGATGTTTTGAAGTGCGAAGATACTGTTTTTTTAATTTGAAATGGGTCGGATGTTGCGTGCCGGGCTGCCCGCCACAACCATATTGTCTGGCACATCCTTGGTTACCACGCTGCCTGCCGCCACGATGGCGTTCTCGCCGATGGTCACGCCCGCCAGCACTTTCACATCGGCTCCCAGCCAGGCGTTGCGCCGGATGACGATGGGTTTGGTCAGCAGCGAATGTCGCCGCTCAGGGGCTTCAGGGTGGTATTCGGTGGCAAGCACGCAGTGGGGTCCGATAAAGACACCATCTTCTATGGTGATGCCCCCGAGGGCAAGGAATGTGCACCCGAAGTTGACGAAACAGTCGTTGCCGAAGCGGGTGCTGCGACCATAATTGATGTGGAATGGGGTGAAGACGCGCACCGTGTCGGGGACGTCGCTCCCCGTGATGGCGCTTAGGTACTCGCGCACTTCTGCCTCGTCGTGCCAGCCGGTGTTCATTTCCGCTGCCAGTTTCATGGTGCGTTGTACGTCGGCATACAACTCGTCGCTGCCTACATAGTCTTGTCCAGTGGGTTTGTTGTCCATAATGATGTTCAGTTGTTTATCTTGATTTCCAATCCCTCTACCGAGCCCGTCCCGAGGGCCTCTTTCAGGTGTGTGTGGTCGCTGATATGGCCTATGGGGGTGTATCTATAGGACGACTGGAATGTTTCGTAGAATATGACGAGACAGTCGTCGCCATACAGCATGATGTCGCCTGCGTGGATGGTGCCAGGCCGGCGGCTGTCGGTAGTGAGGGCACGTGGCAGATCGCCGTACTTCTCGTTGCCGTTCAGCTCGCGCAGGTTCATCGTAAGGGGAAGCAGGGCGGCCAACTCCTGTGCTGCACGCGTGTCGGCCAGCTGGGCGGTGAAGTTGAAACCACCCACGCTCAACACTATGCTGTCCACCTTTGTGGAAGGGGTGGAGGGAGGCTCTTTGCCGCAGGCTGCAAAGGCAAACATGGCAAAGAGCGTTATTGTCAAGCTATGTCTATATTGTTGCTTCATCGCTGTTTATCTATAAGTTGATGGAATGATAACAGTCTACAAAAATAATAAAAAAACACTGAATAATGCGTTTTGTTTGGAAGACGTTGCTTTGGTATAGGACATGTTTTTCAACCCAAATTTTTCCATGTCGAAAAAAATACCGATATTTGCACTTTCAAAATCCATTAGGTAATAAAATATATATAATCGTTTTTAGTCATGAATACCAAGTCTTTCCGTGAATTGACCAGTCAGGAGGTCGACCAGCTGCAGCGTCTTGGCAACCGTGCCGAAGACTGGCAGGCGGTGCGTGTGAGCGGTGCTTTCGATGCCAATCTTGTCCACAACAATGTTTTTATTGGCCAGGTATGCCTGGGGGCTGTTGCACCCGGCTATCTCCACGACGGCGACCTGCATCTGCCTGAGGGGCTGTCGGGCAGCGTGTTGGCCAATGCCACGGTGGGCGACCATTGCGCCATACACAATGTGCACATGCTCAGCGGCTACACGGTGGGCGACCACTGCCTGCTTTTCAATGTCGACGAGATGACCGCCTCGGCTCCCTCTCTCCAGAACGACTACCCGTGGCTGGAGCCGATGAACGAGAACGGAGGCCGTCGCATCCTTCCTTTCCTTGGTATGACTATTGGCGATGCCTACCTCTGGGCCAAATACCGCGACCATGGCACCATGGTTCAGCGTCTGGAGGAGATGACCCGCCGTCACCTTGCCACTCCGCAGGGATGCTACGGCCAGGTGGGCAGCCATTGCATCATTAAGAACACCCGCACACTGCACAATGTGGCCGTCCTCTCCGACGAGGAGACCCCTACACGCATCGACGACTGTATTGTGCTCTCCGACGGTGTGGTGGGCTATGACTGCACATGCGAATACGGCTGTATTGCCAAGCGGTTCCTGCTGGGCGAGCATGTGCACCTTGAGTTCGGTGTGCGCTTGAACGACACGGTGGTGGGCGACAATTCGACCATCGCACGCTGCGAGGTGGGCAACAACATCATCTTCCCCGCCCACGAGCAGCACCACAACAATTCGTTCCTTATCGCCTCCCTCGTTCAGGGGCAGAGCAACCTTGCTGCGGGCTGCACGGTGGGGTCAAACCACAACGGCCGCACCGCCGACGGCGAGATTGTGGCCGGACGCGGCTTCTGGCCCGGCCTTTGCACCAGCCTCAAGCATTCCTCCAGCTTCGCCTCCTACTGCCTGCTGGCCAAGGGGTCCTATCCCGCCGAACTCAGCATCACCCTCCCCTTTGCATTGGTAAACAACAATACTTCCAAGAATTGCCTGGAGGTGATGCCCGCCTACTGGTGGATGTATAACATGTATGCCCTCAACCGCAATATCACCAAGTTCGCCAAGCGCGACAAACGCATGAAGAAGGCGCAGCATATCGTCTTCTCCCCCTTTGCCCCCGACACCGCCGAGGAAATCATCAACGGCCGCATGCTCCTCAAGTATTGGACCGAACAGGCTTACCTCAAGTTTGGTCAGGACAAGGAACGCGTGGAGGTGTTGGCTTTCGGTATGGAGAAGGGCAAACGTCCCGTGCGCGTGCTGAAGGCCGCCCAAGGCTATCAGGCCTATGAGGATATGCTCGTCTATTACGCCATGAACATCCTTACCGACGACGGCAAGAGGAACGACCTGCCCGAGGCATCGCTGGCCCAGGGCGAGCGCGAACGCGAGTGGGTGAACCTTGGCGGTCAGCTCGTACCGCAAGGCGAGTTGGACAAACTCATCGCCCAGATTGAAAGCGGCGAGGTCGACAGCTGGCAGCAGGTTCACGACCGTTACAACCAATGGTGGGCGGAATATCCTGCCCTCTGCCGCCGTCATGCCTACCAGGTGCTTTGCCTCCTCTCACAGAGTCATACCCTTACTCCCGAGCAATGGCAGCAATACCTGCTGCGCTATGGCAACATACAGCACTTTGTGGCCGAACAGGTGAAGGTCACCCGCCAGAAAGACGACGAAAACCTCTTCCGCCGCATGACCTACCGCAACGATGCCGAAATGCAGGCCGTACTCGGCTAAAAGAACAGCTACAAACCGCCCTAAGTCCCTTCAATATCCTATCGATATAGTATCGTTACAGCATCCTTACTGCATACATATCCTTTATACTAAAGGGTAACGAGCCTGGAACGAGACGAGAAGGAACGGATATTGAACGACGCTTCTCCCAATGCACGACCAAACCAAACCAGTCATTAGGAAACCGAAAACTCTTACGGAGTGGCTGGTAGGCGAACGTGATATCTGTAAAACTATCGCTTACTAGTATACCAAGATGATAGATAGGAGATTTCGATTGGTTACAACCTAATGACCGATTGGGGTTATATAGCGTGTGGCTTACATGCTTTCTTTCAGTATCTCAACCACTTCATCGCGGGTGAGGGTGCGGTAGCCTACGGGTAGGATGAGCACGGCATCGGTGATGGCGGGGAGGTTCTCCGCGGTCACACCCAGTTCGCTGGAATGCATCACCACACCTATTTCTTTCATCCAGCTTTCCAGGCAGCCAAGGCCTTCGGTGGCAATCTGCTCGTCGCTCTTGCCTTCAGGACGCACACCCCACACATTCTTGGCAAAACGCACAAACTGGTGCAGTCCGTCGTGCATCACATGGCGGTAGTAGGGGAGGGAGACGCAGGCCAGTGTCATGCCGTGGGTGGCGTCGGTCACCAACCCGATGGCGTGGCCAATCTGGTGTACTTCCCAGTCGCCGCCCTTGCCGCATTTCAGCAGGGTGTTCAGCGCCCAGGTGGCCGTCCACATGATGTTGGCGCGGGCCTCGTAGTCCTGTGGGTTCTTGGCGGCAATGCGTGTGGCATGGATAAGCGAGCGCATAAGGCCCTCGTTGATATAGTCGGTGGTGCAGTCGGCCGTGCCGGCAAAGTACTGCTCCATCAAGTGGCTCATAATGTCGAAGAAACCTGCCACCATCTGGTACTGCGGCACCGTCATAGTGAAACGCGGGTTGAGGATGGTAAACTTCGGGAACAGGTCGGGGCCGAACACTTTGCCCAGTTTGAAACCGGCCTTGCGGTTGGTGATGACGCTGCCGCCATTCATCTCGCTGCCCGTGCCTACCATCGTGAGCACGGAACCGATGGCGACAGTCTTGCACGAAGGTGTGCCCTGCTTCACCCAATATTTCTCCCAGGCATCCTCTTCGCAGTAGGCCGAGGCGCTTACCCCCTTGGCGTAGTCGATGGTCGAGCCGCCGCCCACAGCCAAGATGAGGTCGACATTGTTGTCCCGCACCAGCCGGCAACCCTCCAACACCTTCTCGTAGGTGGGGTTGGGCATCACGCCGGCATCCTCCACAACGGTCTTGCCGGCAGTTTTCAGGGAGGCAACCACCGCATCGTAGATGCCGTTGCGCTTAATCGAGCCGCCGCCGTAGCTGAGCATCACCGTCGGGCCATAGTGCTTCAGTTCGTCAATCAGATGATTCATTGCATCCTCGCCGAAGTACAGCTTCGTGGGATTGTGGTAAGTGAAATTTCCTTGCATGGTATTCTGTGTTTAGTTATAATGAATGATATTCTTAATTATATTTCGCCTTTTACAAAGGATTGATAGTTCTCGGGACTGACTACAGTGAATGTGTGGTCGGGATATGCTTTTGCAAAAGTGTCAGTCAACCGGGGATGTTTGCCTTCGTTCCATTTAAACTTGTAAGTGTGCAGCATCCCGTCAATGTCTTCAATATAGTCTATTTCTTGTTGCTGTTGTGTACGCCAGAAGTAGCTTTTGCCATAAAACGTGTTGTATGCGTTATGTTTCAGTCTCTCGGCGATGATGTAATTCTCCCACAATGCACCAGTGTCGTTCCTCAGCGCCAGAGGTTTATAGTCGCCTATCAGAGCGTTGCGCACACCGTTGTCGTAGAAGTATATCTTCCGGCTTTTCTTTAGCTCGGAACGCACATTGCGGCTAAATGAGCGTAGGTGGAATACAACGTATGACTTTTCTAATAGGTCGATATACCGTTGGACGGTTGCCGTGTTCAACCCCAGCAGGCGTCCCAACTCATTATATGATACTTCGCTGCCAATCTGAAGAGCCAAAGCCTGAAGCAGTTGCTCAATGATTTCGGGTTTACGTACATCCTGAAAAGAGAATATATCTTTGTAAAGGTAGCTGCCCACAAGTTCCGTCAAAGTCTCCCGCTCTTCCCCTGAGTTATTAACTACTTCAGGATAGGAGCCATAGATTAACCTCCGCTCCAGCATGCGTCGTTCCTCCTGCTCACCAAACTCATTGAAGAGTTCTTCGCAAGAGAAAGGATACATCACATACTCATATTTCCGGCCGGTTAGAGGCTCGTTGATGGAATTAGACATCTCAATAGCCGATGACCCAGTGGCGATGACCTGCTTTTCCGGGTAGTTGTCAATCAGCAGTTTTAGTGTAATGCCTATGTTCTTTATGCGCTGAGCCTCATCTATCAATATTAAGTCGGCATCACCGATTTCAGCTTTCAACTCGGTAGAGGTGGGTTCGGTCAGCCTACGCCTTACGTCTGGCTCATCGCAGTTCCATTCCAGCACCTTGTTTTTGGTGTCGGAAACTAGCATTTTCAGCAGTGTGGTCTTCCCAACCTGCCGTGGACCGATCACAATAATGGCCTTATTGCGATATAATCTTTTTTCAATCAAGTTTTTAAGCAGCCGTTCTATCATGATTCTTTAGTCTTTTCCGACTGCAAAGATACTAAGAATTTTCGATTATAATAGAAAATTCTTATAAGATTTGTCGATTATAATAGAAAAATCTTATGCTATTACTTTGCAGAATCGTTATTTCTTTTCGGAAATAGATACTTTCTGATGCAAGAATATGTCATCTATATAATCAAAAAGTTGGGGATTCTTATACATTGGATGTTCAATGCTTCCCCCTCCATTAAAACCATGTTTTTTTAGCTCGTCTTCTGAAAGTTCTGAACCACTGTATTCGCTAACTAATTCCAACTTGTATGTAGAATCGTTTGGAGCAGATTCAATCCAATACTTGCTGTCTTCTCTGCGGCAGTCTTTGTCTACAACTATCGTTTTAAAGCGGACACATCTTTCATCCGATAGGAACAGATAGACAATGTCTCCGATATTAAATCTTACATGATTCATTGTCCAGTTAATGAATCCTAATTCCTTTAGCGCTTGGGCATGGTTGCAGCGTTTCCTATTGGCAAAAGCCAGCCATCTTTTTGTTTCCATTATTAGAGTTTATTGATGCCTTTATATAATCTGTTATCCTTTATCCCGATTACTATTGTTTACATGTCAATATTGTTTTTGTTCAACAGGGCAAAGATACACAATTATTCTGACTCGGCAAAAATGATATTACTCTTTTCCAAGCAACCAATCGGTGGCAAGTACCTGTTGAATTGTTTTATCGCCAACGGTGATTGTTTTTGTCTCGCCTTCCATCACTATAAGTGTCAGCTTGTCACAGTGGGTAATGTCTGCCCCTTTCAGCAGTCCACCAACTTCGCGGTTGTATTGCTTAGTTGTCGGGTTATTGAAAGAGTATGTCACCTGTATCAGTTCTTTGACATGGCTGTAATGTGTAACTACGAAATCCACCTCAAATGTTGAACTTTTCCGTATGTAGTATAGATTGTCGCTCTCGCGATTCATCCGGCGGTACAACTCGATGGCCACAATGTTCTCCAAGCGCCATCCTAAATTCTCCGTCTGCAATGGTGTTTCGTGATGAGTGATGAAAAGCATATCAACAGCATAAAATTTGCGGCTTATTCGACGTTCCATACTCTTGTACGAAAAACGGTGAATAGGCATCAATAGGTATGCATTTGCCAGGTAAGTCAAATAATTCTCTGTGGTATGGACGGATTTAACCCCTAATTGCTGAGCAATCTTGGTGGCGGATATTTCTTGTGAAAACTGGTCAAGCACCAAGTTGGTCATCTCCCATAACACATCTTTATACCTGACACTATATCGCCGACAAATATCTTTGTTTACAATAGCATTAAGCAACGATGACGCATAGTCGTTGTGTGAAGTCGTTTCCAACAGCTCGGGGAATCCTCCTTGTAGCAAATATCTATCCAACGCCCGTTGGCGAAGAGCCTGGCTTTTGGTTGATTGCCCAGTCAGGTCAGTCTTTGTGTACATGCAATATTCCATGAAAGAGAACGGGAACAATTCTATTTGATGGTATCTCCCTGTCAGGTGTGTGGCCAGTTCTCCACTTAGCAGATTGGCATTGCTTCCTGTGAGAATTATCTTGATGCCTTGCCGCAACAGGCGGTTGACAAATAGTGGCCATTTGTCGATATTCTGTATTTCGTCAAGGAAAAGATGAGTGAAATCCCCATTAATCCGATACAAGCATTGGAGCATTTCGTCCAATCCGTCTGCATGGAGGTCTGCTAACCGTTCATCGTCAAAGTTGACGTATGCGAAATCCACTCCGCTTTCAAGCAGTACTTTCTGACATAGTGTTGATTTTCCGCTGCGTCGAACACCAATCACCACCTGTGCAAGTTTGCTCTTAAGCTCTATTTTGGATTCTTCCTTGCGTGAACAGAGCAGGCGCGTGTCAGTGTTTATTATCTCTTCTCGTTGGTCTATAAGTATTTGCAGTAAATTCATGATATGTTTCTTTGACTGCAAATATACAAATATTTTTTATAAACTGCACAAAATTGCGATTATTCCTCGCTAAAACTGCACAAAATATGTTAAAATTGTATTTCCAAACTGCACAAAAATGCGGATTTGTCATGAGGTATCATTACCAGTGAACATAAGTTATTATGTAACAACCATGTATTTACGTATTTATGATAAATTGATGACAATACGTGTTATAAAAAGAATTATCTAATGAATCATCATTGGTAGCAATGGGATTCGAGGCCACCTAATGGCATGTTCCACGTCAATTTGTGTGCAAGTCTCTCATGTCGGTGTGGCTATTCCGTTTTTTTTGTGTATTTTTGCAACCTGAATTCAACCTTTTTTCATCGTATGGAAGACAAAGAAATTTTGCAGCGGCTACGTGAATCGTTGGGGGGTGCGGAGGTCCGCGCACTTGCCAGGGAGGTGCCCTGTTCGCTCCTTCTGCCGTGTCTTGCGGAGGAGGAAGACATCCGTGTGGCGCGTAATGCCGCTTGGGTGCTGACGCACAAATCCCCCACAGAGATTCGAACCCTCCCACAGGACGGCCTCATCGACTTGTCCCTTGCCACGCCGGACACATCACTGCGCCGGTTGACGCTCTGCCTTGTTGAAAGGCAGGGGATTGCTGCCGAGGAGGTACGTACCGACTTCCTCGACTTCTGTCTGCTGCACATGCGCTTGCCACAGGAGCCTCCCGGCGTGCAGGCTCTCTGCATGAAACTTGCCTACAGCATGTGCAGCCCCTATCCCGAACTGCTGCACGAGTTTCAGGAGACTCTCAACCTCATGCAGCCCGAGCAGCATAAACCCGGAGTGAAGCACTTGATAAACAAAATAAAAGGGAAAAGCCAAAAAGGTCGATGACTCCTTTTGGCTTTTCCCTTTCTTATATCGGGTTGGAATTACACTTCGGCTTTCACCTGTTCGGCCAGCTCGTTGGCGCGGGACTCGGTGTGGGCTTCGCTGTAGATGCGGATGATGGGTTCGGTATTGCTCTTGCGCAGGTGTACCCAGCCGTCCTCAAAGTCGATCTTCACCCCGTCGATGGTGGTTACCTTGCATCCGGGAGTGGCGTTGTATTTGTCGGCCAGCCGTTTCAGCAGGCCGTCAACGTCCATGCCCGCGGTGAGGTCGATGCGGTTCTTGGAGATGATATAGTCGGGATAGGTCTTGCGAAGCTCGCTCACCTTCATGCCGCGTTTGGCAAGCAGGGTGAGGAACAGGGCCACGCCCACCAAGGCGTCGCGGCCATAGTGCAGCTCGGGATAGATGACACCGCCGTTGCCTTCGCCGCCGATGACGGCACCGGTCTTGCGCATCAGGGTGGTGACGTTCACCTCGCCCACGGCGGCGGCGTTATACTCGCAGCCTGCATACTGGTGTGTCACGTCGCGCAGGGCGCGTGAGGAGGAGAGGTTCGACACTGTGTTGCCGGGGGTGTGCTGCAGCACATAGTCGGCAACAGAAACCAGCGTGTACTCCTCGCCGAACATCTCGCCCGTCTCGCACACCAATGCCAGCCGGTCCACGTCGGGGTCTACCACCACGCCCAGGTCGCACCCGTTCTCGCGCACCACGCGAGAGATGTCGGTCAGGTTGGCCGGTATCGGCTCGGGATTGTGGGCAAAATGGCCTGTGGGGTCGCAGTTCAGTTCCACCACCTCTTTCACGCCCAAGGCACGCAGTAACTTGGGTATGGCCAGGCCTCCAGTGGAGTTCACCGCGTCGACGGCTACCTTGAAGCCCGCTTTGCGGATGGCTTCAACATCCACCAGTTTCAGTTGCAGCACACGCTCGATATGGTGGTCGATGGTGGCGAGGTCCTCGGTCACCTGACCTAGGCTGTCCACATCGGCATAGTTCAGTTCTTCGCTCTCGGCCAGACGCAGCACCTCGGCACCCTCGGCGGCGTCGATAAACTCGCCGCGGGCATTGAGCAGCTTCAGGGCATTCCAGTGCTTGGGGTTGTGCGAGGCAGTGATGATGATGCCGCCGTCGGCATGCTTGTCAATCACTGTCATCTCGGTGGTGGGTGTGGTGGAGAGGCCAGTCTCTATCACGTCGATGCCCAGCCCCTGCAGGGTGCCCACTACCAGGCGGTCCACCATGGCCCCCGACAGGCGGGCGTCGCGGCCCACCACCAGGTTGAGGCGTTTGCCGGGATTGCGTTGTTGAAGAAAAGTGCCAAAGGCTGAAGTGAATTTCACCACATCGAGGGGGCTCAGCCCGTCTCCCGGACGGCCGCCTATCGTGCCGCGGATTCCTGAGATGGATTTTATTAGACTCATTGCTACCGTGTATTAATTATTGTTTTTCTATTTGCTATTTCACGCTATAACGCACAGGGGGGCGGATTATTGCCTGCCCCCTGCGAAAAATGTGCAGGGCGGGTGGAGTGACCCCATTGCAATGGTGGTTTGGCGTGTGTTGAGTGTTTTTTTTGTAAAATAATCTTGTAGTTAGTAATTTTTTTGTATATTTGCAAAAAAACTATAGGGTCTTATGAAGAACGTTATTACAGTGATTCTGATTACAATATGCGTTTTGCTGCTCCCAAAGATGGCAGGAGCGCAGTCGCCTTATGCCCATGTGGAAGCGGATATGGGGGTGGTCAATTAAAAATGATTTATTAGCACTGGATAAAATATGAAAAAGTCTATAGTAATACTGCTTGTTTGTATGGTGGGTGCGGTGCAGGCCCAGCTGCCCATACAACATTGTGGCGACACGGGTTTTTTGTATTCGCCGGAGTGTAATCATCCCAATGTTGGCTATACTATATCTTATACATGTAGTTATCCGTTTGGAGGGTTTACAGGGTCTGGGTACACCGCGCATCACGACACCATTGTTTATGGAGTGGCAGCACCGCTAACCAATCTCGTAGACTTCCCCTACTTATGGGTGTATTTGCTGAAGGCTAGGTTTGTGGATACGACAATCCGCTATGGCGCCGACAGTGTTCCGGTACCTGCCCCCCGTTATAGATTCGAGACAGTGCGGAAAGAACTGTACTGTTTTCTCGACCGGCCACCGGTACCTTATGCACAGATGGAATATGTGTCCCGGGGCGACCCGTCTTCTGCGTTCAGGACACCGATATATGATTTCTATTTCAACGATCCTTGCGGGGTGGACTCGGGCGAGATATACTATGTGGGTGTCGTCCAGTCGCCGTATAATGTGTACAACCATTGGCTTGACAAGACTCACCCCGACCATTATTCGCCATGGTCACTGTTTTTTGGTGTTTGTGGAGGAGGTATTACCCGTCCAACTCCGCTAGTATTTGACAGTGTGTGCGGGTTTCATATTGCAGGATTCCCGAGTTTTACCGATCCCATCGGGAGTAATCCTGGGCCGTATGTGATTACTGCTGGTATTCGAATCGAAATCTATGGATTCCTTCCCATTGTGCGGCCGCCGCAGGGAGAGGAACTGAACCCGCCGCACGTGGAGCCGATAGCGCCACGGGCGGTGACAGGAGTGCGGCTGGACAGCGTGGCAGGGAGCCGCGCTGTGATAAGGTGGGACGCCGCACCGGCGAGCGAGTGGGGTCCCACGGGAGTGAATGTGGACATGTATCAGCTGAGCTATGCGGAATACGGGTATGCGTATGCTGCCGGCGACACGGTGAACACGCCGGACACGATAGCGGAGATACCGGAGGACTTGGACTCGACGAAGTACTACAAGGCGCGTTGCCGTGCGCGTTGCCACCATCGATGCGACATCCACGACACGGTGGTGTGGGGTCCGTGGAGCGAGGAGTTCTGTTTCTATACAGGCAGCAGCTATTACGACACGCTGCCGCTGGAGTGCGCCGGGGTGGAGGGCTTCCACTACGTGGGAGAGCGTGGAGGGATGCCCAGCTTCGGGTGGACGCGTGGAACGGGGCAGAAGGTGTTTGAGATAGAGTATGCGCCTGAGCGTATGTCGTGGACAAGAGAGGCGACGGACGGGACGAGCTGGACGATGCCGCCGACGGTGCAGCCCTCGACGGAGTACCGTGTGCGGGTACGCGCGAAGTGCATACACCGGTGCTATGTGCACGACACGGTGATGTGGGGGCCGTGGAGCAGCGTGTTGCGGGTGATGACGCCCGAGACTACAGGGATGGCCGAGGGCGAAGGGGGTGAGCTGTTCGCCTTGGAGCCGAACCCGGCGAGGGGTAGTGTGACGGTAAGGCCGGAGTTGAGCGCGGAGCGTCTGCCGGCGGTGCTGACGCTGACGGACATGCAGGGGCGCGAGGTGTTGAGGCGCGAGGTGAGGGATGTCATGTCGCAGCAAGTGGACTTAGGAGGGTTGGTGCCGGGCACATACATGGTGACGCTGACCTGCCGCGACAGGACGACATGCCGCCGCCGTTTGGTGGTGGAGTGACCCCATTGCAATGGTGGTTTGGCGTGTGTTGAGTGCTTTTTTGTGAAAAAACTTCTGCAGTCTCGGATTTTTTTCGTATATTTGCCAATTACAAAATAGAAATACGACTGGCCTATCCTTTTGTTTCCCAAACGGATAGGCGAATATTGGTGTATTATGCATATCGCTATTGCAGGAAATATCGGCTCTGGGAAGACCGCACTGACTAAGTTGCTGGCCCGTCATTACGGGTACAGGCCTATCTATGAGTCGACGGAGACGAATCCGTATATCAACAGTTTTTATGAGGATATGCGGCGCTGGTCTTTCAATATCCAGATTTACTATCTTCATACCCGGACGCGTCAGTTGCTGGACATCAGGAAGGAGAGCAAGAACATCATCCAGGACCGGACGCTGTATGAGGATGCCTATATCTTCACGCCTAACCTGCACGCCATGGGACTGATGAACACGCGCGATTTTGACAATTACCAGCACACGTTCGAGTTGGTGTCGTCGTTTCTTCAGCCGCCAGACTTGTTGATATATCTGAGGGCCGATGTGCCGACACTGATACGCCATATCCAGGCTCGCGGCCGTGAGTATGAGAACAGCATCCGGCTGGACTACCTCACGGGGCTGAACAAGCGGTATGAGGACTGGATGGAGAAATATAACAAGGGGAAGTTTATCATTGTGGACCTCACAAAGCTGGACTTTGTGTCGCGCGATGAGGACTTGGGCGTGGTGTATAACATGATTGATGCTGAAATAAACTCGTTGTTCTCGTGAAGATACTGACCATCATACCAGCGCGCTATGCGTCGACACGCTTCCCAGGCAAGCCCTTGGCCATGCTGGGCGGCAAGCCCGTGGTGAGATGGGTGTGGGAGCGGACAACGGCCTTGCCGGGGCTGACGGATGCCGTGGTGGCTACCGACGATGAGCGGATAGCCGAGGCTGTGGCAGCTTTCGGCGGTCGGGCTATGATGACAAGCGACAGCCACCGCAGTGGCACCGACCGGTGCGGCGAGGTGGTGCGGAGGCTGAAGGCCGAGGGCGCCACGTATGATGTGGCCATCAATGTGCAGGGCGACGAGCCTTTTGTGCAGCCGTCGCAGTTGCAGGCCCTGGCCGACTGTTTCAACGACGGCGACACTTGCATCGCCACACTGAAAACCCGTCTGAGGGACAACGAGGAGCTGATGTCGCCCAATAACGTGAAGGTGGTGTGCGACCGGAATGGGCAGGCGCTGTATTTCAGCCGCCATCCGCTGCCCTATCAGCGCGGGGTGGAGACGGCTTGCTGGGCCGAGAGGTACCCTTACTATAAGCATGTGGGTATCTATGCTTTCCGCACATCGACACTGGAGGAACTGGTGAAGCTGCCCCAGTCGCCTCTGGAGGTGAGCGAGTCGTTGGAGCAGCTGCGGTGGATGGAGAACGGTTACCGCATCAGGGTGGTGGAGACCGACATGGCCAATATCGGCATCGACACGCCTGCCGACCTTGCCGCCGCCGAGAGTTATTTATTAAAGAATAGTATTCAGAATAATAATTATAGTCTATGAATATAACTGATCTTATCGTAGAGTTCATCAAACAGGGTAATACTGTAGAGTTTCCGGGCATGGGGACATTGTCGAGCAACAATGTCAGTGCCCATCACGATGCGGCCACGGGTACTTTTCTTCCGTCCCGCCGCACAGTGAGCATGGTGGAGTCGTTGTCGGGCAACAAGTCCATCGTCAGACATATCGCTGAGAAGGAATGCGTAACCAACGAGATTGCCGAGCAGATGTGGGCAAACTACATCGCGGCATTGAAGGATAAACTGCAGCGCACGGCGGAAGGGCATGAGTTCCCCGGATTGGGACACATGCGTTTGGTGGGTAGTAAGGTTAGGTTTGACGCTTTGGAAGGATTGGATTTGGATGCAGGCAAAAAGCATGAGCAACCGTTGGAGAACGTGTCGACCTATACGCCCAAGGCGGTGGCAGACCCGTTTGCCGCCTTCGACAAGCCTGCTGCTCCCAAGGCTCCTGTGGCCGAGGAGCCAAAGCCTGCCGCTCCAGCCCCTGTGGAGGAGAAGAAGGAAGAGCCCCAGCCTGTCCAGCCTGTGGCCGCTGCCATTCCAGTGGTGGAGCGTGTAGAACCCCAGAAACCAGTGGAGGCTCCCAAGCCTGCCGCCGCTGAACCGGTGAAACCTGCCGCTTCTTTGGAACACCTCTCGGAGGTGAAACGCATGTTGGATGAGATCCCCTCTTCGCCGAAGGATGCCAAAGAGGCACGCCGTGCCCAAAAGGCCGCCGCGAAGGCAGAGAAGGAGGCACGCAAGGCCGCCGAGGAGGCTGAGAAGGCCAAGGCCAAGGAACGCGACAGGCTGACCGCCAAGGCCGCCAAGGAGAAGGACTTGTCGCGCAGGGCCGCCGAGGAGGCTGAGAAACGTCGTGCCAAAGAGCAGGAGAAAGCCGAGCGCAAGGCGCTGAAGGAGGAAAAGCACGAGAAGAAAGAGGGAAAGAAGAAACACACCTGGATATGGATTCTCCTTATCCTGCTGCTGCTTGCCGCCGCCTGCTATTTCTTTATGCAGAAGTGTAATCCTGCGTCCAAGGGCAAGAGCTGCGCCAGGGAAGTGGAACTGGTGTATCCCGAGCCGTTCGGTGTGGACGACTATCCGTTGTTGAAATTCCAGGAACAGGACATTATTTATAATGTGGGCCATCTGCACAATTATATGGCCGACTATGTGCATCAGTTCCTTGCCGCCAATCACTACAACAATGCCTTTGCAGCAGTGATGGCCCAGATTGACGAGTATGCCAACGACCGTCTGCACGAGCTGATGGTGGAGGGCTACAGCCCGAAACGCCTCTTCCCCCACGACAACTTCTGGCTGAAGAGCCACTATGTTGAATACAAATCGGCTGCTGCCCGCTACTATCGCTACAAGGTGCAGGGAGAGCTGATGGACTACGATCTGCTTGACGGGATACTGAATGAAGTGGTGGTGACCTACGGATTGAATGCTGACGGATACCGCGGGTACGGTGCCGACGGCGGTGCCGCCGCAGCCGGACGCAAGGCTGCCGCCAAGCCGGTAAGCGACAAACCGTATGAAGAGGTAGTGCCCGAGGCTCCCACTTTCAAGGAGAGCAAACAGGGCTTCGACATCGTGGCGGGATTCTTCACCTCGAAGAAGTCTGCCAACAAGTGCGCCAACCAGCTGAAGGCTTTGGGCAGCGACGCCTATATTATCAGCAAGTCGGGCGGATACTATGTCAGCATGGGCTCTGCCGCCACACGCACTGCCGCCGAGGCAATGGAGAAGCACATCAAGTCGTGGTATAAGAGCGACGTGAAGATATATAATTTCAACGAATAGTACCGCCTTCCTGAGCCAAGCATACCTATGGGTCATCACAAGTTAGAGCGATTCGCCGAGAACCTGACGTTTCCCAATCTGTTTCAGGTGTCGTATGAGATGCTGAAGGAGAAGGGGTTCGAGCTTCAGGGCAAGTGGTGCGAGTATTTCGGCAACGACAACCCAATCACGCTGGAACTGGGGTGCGGCAAGGGCGACTATACCATCAGTCTGGCACGCATCCACCCCGACCGCAACTACATCGGGGTGGACATCAAAGGCGCACGGTTGTGGCGTGGCGCCAAGACTGGCTACGAGGAGAAGATGGCCAATGTGGCCTTCGTCCGTACCCGCATCGAGATGATAGAGCGTTTCTTTGCCCCCAACGAGGTGTCGGAGATATGGATTACCTTCCCCGACCCGCAGCCTAAAAAGGAGATGAAACGGCTCACCTGCGAGCGCTTTCTGGGCTATTACCGTAAATTCCTCATGCCGGGGTCGCCTATCCATCTGAAAACAGACTCGTTTGAACTGCACCAGTACACGCTTGACGAAGTGATTGCTCCGGCGGGATACCGGGTGGAGTATGCCACAAGCGACCTATATGCCACTCCCGCCGACGTACATCCCGAGATAGCGTGCCTGCGCGAGGCACAGATGACGCAGACGTTCTATGAACGGATGTTCCTGGCCGAAGGCAAGCCTATCACCTATCTCAAGTTCTATATTAATTAGGAATATCATAATATTAATAATATAAATTCTATCATTATGTCAGGACATAACAAATGGTCAAAGATTAAGAGAGCCAAAGGCGCAGCCGATGCCAAGCGCTCCAAACAGTATTCGAAAATTCTGAAAGAGGTAGCCGTAGCCGTCCGCGAGAGCGGTCCTGATCCCGACAGCAATCCCCGCCTCCGTCTGTTGGTTCAGAATGCCCGTGGCTGCAATATGCCCAAGGACACCTTGATGCGTGCCATCAACAAGGCCAGCGACAAGGATGCCGCCGTGCTTCAGGAGATCACTTTCGAGTGCCATGCCAACCACGGCATTGCCCTGTTTATCGAGTGTCTGTCGGACAACAACATGCGTACTGTGGCGAATATCCGCAGCATCATGAACAAGAACGGCGGTACCATGGAGACCAACGGCAGCTTGAGCTTCCTGTTCACCCGCAAGGGCGTCTTTGTCATCCCCCGCAAACCGGACATGAACATCGACGAGCTGGAGATGACCCTCATCGACGGCGGCCTTGAAGAGATGGAGGTTGACGACGACTACATCACCCTCTACACCGCCTACGAGGATTTCGGCAACATGGTCAAGATGCTCGAGGAACTGAACATTGAGTGCGAGAGCGCCGAGTTGCAGCGTATCCCCAACACCACCCGCACTATCGACGAGGACTCGATGCGCAAGGTGTTGAAGGTTATCAATATGCTTGAGGAAGACGACGATGTTACCAATGTCTTCCACGACATGGAGATTCCCGACGATTTCGAAGAGGAATAATGAAGTTATATTTAGTCCCCACTCCGGTAGGCAACCTCGGCGACATGACTTTCCGTGCCGTCGAGGTGCTGAAGGGGGCAGACCTCATCCTGGCGGAGGATACCCGCACCTCGCGGGTGGTGATGCAGCATTACGGCATAACCACACCCCTGCAGCCTTACCATATCTTTAACGAGCACCAGACACTCCATCGGGTGGTCGAACGTCTGCTCAGCGGGCAGGTCATCGCTCTGGTGACCGATGCCGGCACACCGGGCATCAGCGACCCGGGGTTCCTGCTGGTGCGTGAGGCTGTAAAGAACGGCATCCCCGTCGAGACCCTTCCCGGGGCCACGGCCTTTGTGCCTGCGCTTGTAGACAGCGGCCTGCCCTGCGACAGGTTTGTCTTCCTTGGGTTCCTGCCACACAAGAAAGGACGCCAGACAGCCATCAGGCAGCTGGCATCCGAAACACGTACCATGGTCATCTACGAGTCTCCCTACCGGCTGGTAAAGCTGTTGGAGGAGCTGATGCAGGTGTTAGGTGAGGGACGGCAGGTGAGCGTGTCGCGCGAAATCAGCAAACTCCATGCCGAGACTGTACGTGGTACGGTGAAGGAGGTATACGACCATTTTGCGGCCAAAGAGGTAAAGGGAGAAATAGTGGTGATAGTGTCGGCAGAGGACGATGCTTCACAACAGGAAAATACCGAAACAGAACAATAAACCGAGATATTATGCCATACGACGTTTTTCTGAACCGTTTGCTCTGTGCATTGATAGGCGGTGTGCTTATCGGCATCGAGCGACAGCTGCGCAAACGTAACGCCGGCCTCGCCGTCAACGCATTGGTGTCGGTGGGTGCCTGCCTGTTCATCTTGATTTCCGAGAGTGTTATCACGGCCGCAGTCCTGTCGGGCGGTCCCGTCAACAACGACAACCTCCGTGTCCTGTCGCAGGTGGTGACGGGTGTGGGTTTCCTTGGCGCCGGTGTCATCATGAAGGATGGCTTCACCATCCATGGGCTCAACAGTGCCGCCACTGTGTGGTGCAGTGCCGCCGTGGGCTGTATGTGCGGCTATGGCATGTGGCGCCAGTCGGGCATTGCCGTCCTTGTCATCCTCTTCATCAATTGGATTGTTAAGAACATTGAGATTTACCAGGAAAAACGCAGCCAGGACAAAGAGGGCTGAAACTTTTTTTATGCTTTTGCGTATATAAGGAAGTTCGCCATTTGCTACAAGACGGATTCCTCTCTCAGATCTCAGACAGAGAAAAACACCCAGCAATACCTGTAATAAGATACAAATTTTGATACCCCATAAAAATATCGATGGACATACTAAATGATATAGACATATTCGATGCCGACGACTCCGACGGTTTCACTGCCCGCGCCGAGATTATCCCCCTCGTGACCAAGGACGATGAATCCTTCCTGCTCAACGAGGATTCCATCCCCGACGACATGCCCTTACTCCCCCTCCATGGCAACGTTCTCTTCCCCGGTGTTGTGATGCCCATCAGTGTTGGCCGTAAATCCTCGCTGAAACTCCTGCGCGATGCCGAGAAAGCTAACGAACGCATTATTGTCGTAGCCCAGCGCAACGACAAGCAAGACCCCGAGTATGAAGACCTTTATCAGTCGGGTGTCATCGCCCGGGTGCTGCGTGTCATTGAACTTCCGCAGGATAACCACATGGCCATTCTTCAAGGGACCATGAAATGCCATCTGCTGCGTATCATCACCGACGAACCCTATTATCGTGGCTGCGCCGTCCTTCTCGACGAGAATGGCCGGGTGAAAAGTCCCCGCTCATTCCACAACCGTGTCCTTGCCATCCGCAAGGAATATGCCGACATGCAGCAGATGAAGTATAATGGCCGCGGCATCAATCCCAAAGATGTCTTCAACTCGTTGAGCAATATCTCCAGCGATAAGATTCTAATCAATTTCATCGCCGCCCATCTCGACATCCCTGTCAAACCCAAACAAGAGATGCTCGAAGTGGTCAGCTACGAGCTGCGAGCAGAGATGCTCCTCGAGCAGCTGCAGAAGGAAAACGAGTACTTCCGCGTGCGCGAGGACATACAAGGCAAGACCCGCCATGAGATGGACCGCCAGCAGCGCGAATACTTCCTCAACCAGCAGATGCGTGTCATCCAGGACGAGCTGGGTGGCTCCTCCTCCGAACAGGACATCAACAGTCTTGTCGAACGGGCTCAAAAGAAGAAGTGGAGCAAGGAGGTCGATAACGCGTTCAACCGCAGCATTGAGAAACTCCGCCGCACACCTCCTCAGACTCCCGACTACACCGTTGAACTGAACTATGTCGAGCTTCTGCTCGACATGCCTTGGAATGTCTTCAGCAAGGACGACCTCCGCACCGACCATGCCCGCAAAATCCTCGACCGCGACCACTATGGCATGGAGAAGGTCAAGGAACGCATCATCGAATACATCGCCGTCCTCAAGCTCAAAGGCGACATGAAGAGTCCCATCCTCTGCCTTGTCGGTCCTCCGGGTACCGGCAAGACCTCCCTCGGCAAGAGCATCGCCGAGGCCATGCACCGGAAATATGTCCGTATTGCCCTAGGCGGTCTTCACGACGAGGCCGAAATCCGCGGGCATCGCAAAACCTACGTCGGTGCTATGCCCGGCCGCATCATCCAGAGCATCAAGAAAGCCGGGGTGAGCAACCCGGTCTTTGTCCTCGACGAAATCGACAAGGTGCAAGGCATGAGCCACAACGGCGACCCCACCTCTGCACTGCTCGAAGTACTCGACCCCGAGCAGAACAAAGCTTTTCACGACAACTACCTCGAGCTGGACTACGACCTCTCTAACGTCCTCTTCATAGCCACTGCCAACACCCTCAGCACCATTCAGCCGGCACTCCTCGACCGTCTCGAGGTGATAGACCTCAGCGGTTATATACTTGAAGAGAAAATCGAGATAGCCCAGCGCCATCTCATCCCCCGTCAACTCAAGGAGCATGGCTTCACCAAACGCGACCTCAAGTTCGACAACAGTGTCATCAGCACCATCATCAACAACTACACCCGCGAGAGCGGTGTGCGTCAGCTGGAGAAGACCATCGCCAAGATAATCCGTCGCCGCGCTGTGCAAAAGGCAGACGGCACCGACATAGACAAGAACATCAAGGCCGAGGAGCTCAAAGATATTCTGGGTCTTCCCATCCACAACAGCGAACGGCGCGGCAAAGAGCCCAAGGTCGGCGTGGTCACCGGTCTGGCCTGGACCCAGGTCGGCGGCGAGATTCTCTTTATCGAAGCCAGCATCAGCAAGGGCAAAGGAACCCTCTCCATGACCGGTAACCTCGGCGACGTGATGAAAGAGTCCGCCACCCTTGCCTTCGAATATCTCAAATCCAATGCCGCACGCTTAGGCGTGGACGTGGAGGCAATCGAAAACAGCAACATCCACATCCATGTGCCCGAAGGTGCCACCCCCAAGGACGGCCCCTCGGCAGGCATCACGATGTTCGTTGCCATGGTCTCTGCCTTCACCCAGCGCAAGGTCATCCCCTCCATCGCCATGACGGGCGAAATCACCCTTCGCGGTGCCGTTACCCCTGTCGGCGGCATCAAAGAGAAGATTCTGGCTGCGAAGCGTGCCGACATCACCGACATCATCCTCTGCGAGGACAACCGCCGCGACATTGAGGAAATCCCCGCCGAGTATCTTCAAGGACTTTCATTCCATTATATCAATGACATGGAGGAGGCACTCCCCATCGCCTTCGAACAGTAGTCAGCCATGCGTAAGCCATTCCTCATACTCCTGCTCCTTGTCGCGTGCCTCATCCCTGCCGCACACTCGCAGGCACCCATCGTGGCCACCCCTGTGGGCAGCGTGCCCCTGCCATGGGGTCTCAGCAATCTTTCGGTAATCGACAGCACCCTCTATGCCTGTCAGAACGGTGTGCTGGTCTCTGCACCCACTACCGCCCCCGCCATCACCGCACTCCTTCCCGACACCATCGTTGGACGGCTGTGCCCGGAGGCTGTATATGTGGTGCGCAACAGTCGCGACAGCCTGCTCTATTTCTCTACAGGCAGCGAGCAGGCCATGAACACCAGCCTCAATGTCCACACCAATGCCCGCCTGTTCAAGAACCGCCGCGTCGAAGTCAAGTCGTGGTATCGCGACATCTGCCATCCTGTCTTCTCGCCCGATGGCAACGCCATGGTCTTCTCCTCCAAGGGGAAGGTGGGACTGGGCGGCTACGACCTGTGGTATTCTCATTGGAACGGCAGCCGTTGGTCGTCACCCATCAATCTCGGCAATACTATCAACACCCAGGGCAACGAGATCAGCCCGGTATTCTATGGCGGGTACCTGGTCTTCGCCTCCGACGGAATGCCCGGAGCCCCCGAAGGCTTCAATCTTTATGCTGTCCGCATTAAATCGGGTGCCAAGGCCGACGAAATCATCTTCGACTCGTATGTTGTCCAGCCGCTTCCCGAACCCATCAACAGCAACGGCGATGACTGGGAGATGGCCTTCGACCCCGACGGCGACGGCGGTTACTGGCTCTCCACCCGCAACGGCAAGGAGCAGCTCTTCACCTTCACCGGCGACCTCGACGGGGTCATGCTCAACGGCCATGTGGTCGACGAGCATCAACGGCCGGTGTCTGCTGCCGACATACGTCTTCTTCGTCAAGGGCGTCTTGTGGCATCCACCACTTCCGACTCTGCCGGTGCCTATCACCTCTTCGCGCTTCCCAACAACGATTACCGCCTCCTTGTCACCCGGCAGGACTATTACAACTACAACAAAACTGTTTCTCTCGTCCGTCCGTCCGAGCATCTTCTTATCGCCAGCCAAACTGCCGACATCACCCTTTCGCGCCTGCCCTTTGGGCGGGTCATGGTGTTCGACAACCTCTTTCAGGAGGATGGTGATGTCGAACTTACTGCAAGTGCACGTCAGTCTCTCCAGCCTATAGTCGATTATTTGCGTGATAATGGTAATGTTCTGGCGCAGTTTACATTATATTGTTCTCAAGAAGATGATGCTTCCTATCGTGAAATGATTATCGCACGAAGAATCAGCAATATACAGCGATATGTCGAATCGTGCTTGCCGTCGGGTGCCCAAATTTCCTATAAGGATGGGTGGAAAAACGATATTATCAACGCCCAAGGCATGCAGGGAAATGCTGTTTGTGTTGAATTATTTCCGAAGAAATAACGCGCTGTATAATAAACTATTGTGAGGATAATTCGTGCCTGGTGTCAAAGAAAATCGAAAAAAAATTTTGTCAGAATAAAAAATAGTTGTATCTTTGCACCCGTTTTCGAGAGGAGATAAACACCATCGGAACAAAACAAGTTCGGGGCGTGGCGCAGTTGGCTAGCGCACTTGCATGGGGTGCAAGGGGTCGAAAGTTCGAGTCTTTTCGCCCCGACTAAATTAAAAATCAGTAATTTGGGCGGATTTAGCACAAAAAAGTGTGCCAAATCCGCTCCAAGCGTTTTAAGAGACTAAACTTTTCTTTCAGGGCCCACCGGCTGACTGAAAGAAAAAAAAATGTCTGCCAAACAAAATCGACCCTCAGCTTCAAAGTTACAGACGTATCTGCCTGCCGTAGTCCGATTATCAGAGTCGATGGGCGTGTTCCTCGAGTACTATGTCTACAACCCTCAGACCGACGAGATGGAACGAAAGCGGATGCGACTAAACCGTATTGCCAGCCGCTACCGACTGAAGCGCGACCAGCTGATGGCGGCACATGCAGTGTGCGACGAGCTGAACAAAAAGCTGTCCGGTGGCTGGACTCCGCTTCATGAGACGGAGGACGGCAGATTTTACACCCAATTATCAGAACTGCGCGAGCGGTTCCTTGCTCACAAGAAGGCCGAAGGGGTGCGTCCGGCAACGCTGCAGAGCTACAGCAGCATGACGGGGCTGATGCTTGCCTGGTGCGAGGACACAGGGAGGGCACGCAAGCTGTCGGGTTCGTTCCTGCGCCTCGATGCGGTGTGCTACATGGACCACATCTTGGACAAAGGGTTTTCCAACCGCTCGTACAATAATACCGCCAAGACGCTGCGAGTGTTCTTCAGCTGGGCGAAAGAGAACTGCTACTGCAAGGAGAACCCCTTCGACAATATCAAGCCACTGCCCAAGGAGAAGAAACGGCGCATCCTGATCGATGCCGACACACGACGACGGCTGTGTGAATACCTTTCGGTGGAGAACCCGCAGTTCCTCATCGTGTGCAAACTGATTTACTACTCGGCCATGCGCCCCAAGGAGATTGCCAACATCCAAATTCGCGATATCGACATTGCCCACCGCTGCATCCATGTGTCGGAAGAGGTGGCCAAGAACCGCAAGAGCCGTTGCGCCACGCTGACGCGCGACCTCATCGACGCACTGGTGCCAGTTCTGGCAAGGCCGATGCCGGGCGAATGGTACCTGTTTGGCTCCAACCAGCGCATAGAGCCGTCGGCAAAGCGGGTGGCACTGTCGAACTTCCGCAAGAAGTGGGACAAGGTGCGCGAGGTGCTGAAGCTGCCACAGGAAATGCAGCTCTACAGCCTACGCGACACCGGAATATCCGACTACCTGCACGCCGGTATCGACCAGCTGACAGTGCAACACCATGCCGACCACAGCAGTCTGGCCATACAGCAAATCTACACCGACCACTACGACCCCAATCTCAACCAGGTGATATACGAGAAAGCTCCTGACTTTTGAACAAAAAAAAAGGCCGACGGTTTCACAACCATCGGCCGGGCGAATGAGACACTTAAAGGACTTTAGTTTGACTTTCGAGTTTTGGCCAGGCGCACTTCGCGGGCGATGCCCCAGATGGTGAGGAGTGCCACCAGTGCGGCGGCAATGGCCACGTCGAGGTGCAGGCGGCTGAGGCGGCTGTCGCACTCGGGACAGGGCACAGTCACTTGCCTATCGATATAGAGGGTGTCCGGCGGGACGGTGACGTCGGCCTTGAGGCTGTCGCCCTCGAGGAGCAGCTGGAGGGTGATGTCGCGGTTCTGGAGCAGGACGGTGTCGCCTGATGGGAGCCATGCCCAGGGCACGGAACCGGAAAGGATTTTCTCCGGCACGGGCAGGGTGTCGCGCAGGTGCGCGGTGGTCTGCGTGAAGCAGTCTGGGCAGCGGCTCTGCAGCCTCTCGAGGCGTTGCTGGCAGCTGCAGCCGGTGAGTGCCAGGAGCGAAAAAAGGAGTGGTGGTAAGATTTTTCTTTGCATGTGAAAAAAAGTTTGTAATTTTGCAGCGTCTTTTCGGACGGGCAGAATGGTATTATTCGTGGGTCCTGGTCAAAAAGCAGGCATTCATAAGCCGGAGGTCGTTTCGGACGTTAGATAGGGGCTCGTTACATCTGTCACCTCCGCAGAATCCACAAAGTCACTGCCACCAATTCCTTCTTAGATTTCATTGGTTCCACTATCAAAATATATTCCCCGTCGGGGTACAGCTTTCGGAACCTCAGCCTGCCGTCATTCTCCATGGAGACAGAATTGCAGTGGGCTACTATTTCGTATAAATTGAAGAAGTCGACAAATCGGACATTCCGTTGCTTCCTTCTCGGCTCGTTCATGTGGCGGTTGGCCAGATGCCGAACCCTACTGGAGTAGAGGATTACGCTATAGCCGGTGTAGTCTGATTTGTTCTTCAACAGACCCGACAGCCTTTTCGCCTCCTTGGCCGATAAGGTTCCGGCATTCCACGATGTCTCCACCATGGTAATAGAGCCAAGAATGACTTCACCCAGTTGATTAGTGCGTGTGGTTTCCAAGCGTTTCATACAAACAGTTTGATGATGGTGTCGACGAGGCTGCCGACGGTGCCGCCGATGGTGTTGCCTTGGCTTTTGTTTTTGGCCTCGGCTTCCTGGTAGGCGGCGAGGAGGACGTTGTAGCGTTGGCGCTGGATGACGAGGGCGGCGGCGGAGGCGACGAGCAGCACGGCGAGGATGAGGATGACGATGGTTTCTTTTTTCATGGGGTTCAGGCTTTGAAGTTGAAGATGGTTTCGGGGTCGATTTTGGCACCGTCTGGGTTGGTGAGGGTGAAATGGAGGTGCGGGCCGGTGCTGCGGCCGGTGTTGCCGGAGAGGCAGATGGTGTCGCCTGCTTTGACTTGCTGCCCGGCGCGTGCGCGGAAGGCGCTGAGGTGTGCGTAGCCGGTGCGGTAGCCGTTGGTGTGGGTGACGATCATCTGCCGGCCGCCGGTGTCGTTGGAGTAGGTCTGGAGGACGGTGCCGTCCCAAGGGGATTTGATTTCGGTGCCTGCGGGCACGGCGATGTCGACGCCGTTGTGAAGGGTGGAGGCGCCGGGGGTGGGTGCTTTGCGGCGGCCGAATTTGGAGGTGATTTTTCCCGTGACGGGGTTGATGGGTTGTGTCATGCGTTTGATGAGTTTGATGGCGAGCAGCAGCGCGATGGCGGCTGCCAGGAGTTTTACAATGCTTTTCATGGGACGGGGGATAAGAGGGTTCGGACGACGGCGCCGACGACACCACCGGCGACGGTGAGGATGAAGTCGACGACGGAGGGTTCGCCGCCCCATTGCCAGTCTTTGAACTCGAGGGCGGCGGCTGCGGCGTAGGCGGCGGTGAAGCCGAGGGCTAGTGCGAGAAGGAAGCCGCCGAGGAGGTGGTGCAGGCGGTGGGAGCGGCGCAGCCAGGCTATGGCGTTCTTCAGCATGGGTCGACGTCCTCGTCGTCGTCGCTGGGGACAGGGTGTTTGTGACGTCCCACGGTAATGGAGGTGTTGCCATGGTTGAGTGTGATGCCCTTGCCGTGGGAGACGACGTAGGGGAGTTGGGAGAGTGCGGCGAAGGCGAAGAGTTCGCCGACTGCGGTGAGGACGCTGCCGTCGATGATGCCCATGGGCGGGACGAGGAACCCGGCGACGACGAGGCCGACGGAGACCGTGAGTGTGACGGCGAAGACTATGGTGTGTAGTTTTGGGTGTTTCATTGCGGATGTTCGGTTTTTTATTGTTGTTGGCAGGGGAGCGGGATTCGAACCCGTGGGGTATGGGTGAAAGCGGCCCATCGTCTACGCCTGCGGACAGCCCCTGCAGGGGAGTCCGGAGCCTCCCGGATGCGGACTCGGGGAGAGTTGTTGTTAAGTTGCGGGTTGTTGAGGGCGGACGGAAACCATCCATTGACAACCTTGTTTCTGGCATTATTGCCATTGTGCCCTGCAGCGGCGCTGGCCGGTGCGGGGCGGGGGATTAGAATTCGACGACATGTTCATGGTCGATGGCTTCGATGGTTCCGGTACGCTGAGGTCTGGGGCCAACGTAGACCAAGCTTTTGTTCTGGTCTGACGAGCAGACGGTGATGCGGATGTAGTGGATATCTTCACCTGTTTCGAAGCAGAATGCGGCATAGGTACCGTTGTCCAGGCTCTGGGCATCAGCAGCCAAGACGGTGGCGATGGGTTCCGCACCATCTTCGTTGCTGGCATAGAAGTTGACAAACATGGGTTTGTTATTGTTGCTACCCTTGGTGAATGCGAGTCGGTATACCGAATCGGGCTGTACGGCAATGAGTCCGGACACGCTGAAATAGGAGTTGGATCCAATGGCTCCACTGTTAGTAATGATGCTCCTTTGTGTGTATCCGCCCGTGCCTGGAAGCAGATTACTTTTCGAAATGGCTTGCACACGGCACAGTACATCATTGCCGAAGGATCCCCGGGCAAAGGCTGTTATATAAGTGTTGTAGGCACTGCCTTTGAAACATAGAATCCCTCGGTTCTGTTGGGTCTGAGGCACAAAGTACACGTCTTTCGACGCGTTGGCGGTTCCGTCGAACGCTTCGCGCATAATGCGCAGCGAGTTGATATTGCCGCTTGTGACTATCTCTACATAAGAACTGCTCAAGTCGTTGAAGTATTCCACCTTTGTGATATCAAGATAGAGTAGTTCGAAGTTGGTAGGAAGGCTTTCTGCCCCGGTTTGGATGTTGTAGGCTGTGGCGCGGTACAGTCCCGCGTCTTCCTTTGAGGAGAATCTGCCGGTGAGATCCACATCCACCCAGTCTTCTCGGCCGCTTGTGTCGGGGTCGTCGTCGCTGCTATTCGGATAGACGCTGGGTCCGATGGGCAGAGTGTCGACGAGATGGTAGTTTTCGTCTTCGCCTCTCTTGTATAAGCGCATGCCTGTCCAGCGTCCATTGTCGCGACGCACGTTGACAAAGACTTTCCCGCCCACACGGAAGGAGGCTTTGTCTCCTTCGAAGGTGCAGATGTCCTCGTTGTAGGATATGGGGGTGATGTCGGCGTCCAGAGAAGAGGGGAGGAAAGGGGTGTTTTCAACGGGTAGATTGTTGTCAAAGGTCAGCGTATTTGATGCCTTAGGGCGGTATACGCTCATTCCGATGCTTGTCATGTATTGGAAACAATGCTCAGGCGTTCTCAGCACGAGTTTGGCGGCATCGGTGAATGACCCGTTCTCGGCTATCAGCAACCATCGTGTCGCACCGTTCGAGTCTTTGATGACATCGAGCAGCAGATACACATGGGTGTTTTTGACGAAAAAGTCGTAGGGTTTCAGGTTCCGGCAGTCTTCAGCCGAGGACACGGTCACCTGTTCTGTGCCGAAGAGATTGTTCGAGCCGAACGATGCCTCGATATAGCATTTTGGGCTATTCATGGCAATGTTGGGCACGTCATGGCACACGGAGCCGAACCAGCGGGCATTGTGTGCGTGGATGTTTTCATTTGGGTACTCAATGCCGTAGCCGCTGATACCGCTTGTCGGCATCTCGGTGTAGGCAAGACTCCGCTTGTTCGCCATGGCGGTCAGAAACGTGTAGTATGTTACATTCTGGCCTACGCGCTTTCCTTGCCATCCCACATTGGCATAGATGGGGCTCAGCCACAGTGCGCCTTTGCCGGTTCGTACGGAGTCGACACCGGCTTGGCTGCGGCGCATACGGAACATTAAACTGAAATACTGCATCAGTTTTTGCCGTGCGAGGTTGTGGAAAGAGATTGCGCTCTGTTCCTTGGCGAAATAGTGTGTATCCATCCGGCAAAAGTCGGCAATGATGTTGTCGGCAGGAGAGATGTTGCCTTTGGGGGCGACGTCGTTTGTGTCAAGGCTGTTGCGCACTACGACGAGGCGACACGCCAGGCTCTTGTGCAGTCCAAGGCTGAAATTGCGTCCGGAGTTGTATCCGGGCACGGTGCTTATTTTGTAGAACGAGCCTTCATTGTCGGCTTGGGCAAGCGTTCCGTCGGCGTAGTACAGCCATTGTTCCACTATTCTGTATTCAGGGTTCACCACCAGGGCGAACAGTGCGCCACCGTGGATCAATCCCGTTGTGACATAACGGCTGTCGGCGGTGACTGCACCGGTGACTCCACTTGGACGGCCTTGTTCAAGTGTAATACCTGTCACTTGAGACTCTTGAATAAGTTGATTTCTGAACATGGCAACACTCTCCTATTCTGTTATCCTGCTAATGACCGCAATTCCGTTCTGGATGCTCATCACGTAGCTTGCTTCAGGGGCGATGACAGGCTTGAGCGGGGCATATTTCACACCGTTTGGCAGGGACAGGCCTGACCAGTTGGCCGAAGTTGAGAAGAGGACCGTGGCTTCCATGGTTTGATTGTCCCCGAGGGTCGATATTGTGAGGGAGTTGAGGGGGGTGGGACAGGTGTGGATAGTGCCGCCGTCGAGGGAGTCGATGACGACCGTGGCGCCCGAATGGCTTACGGGGGTGGGGGAGGAGCTGCCGCCGGAGACGGGGATGTCGCCGGAGCCCAGGATGGGTTGCCCGCCGACGGTTTTAAAGGTGGGTTTGTCGGTGAGGTCGTTGTAGCTGCCGCTGAAGGAGGAGCCGCTGCTTTGGTGTTTGGGCACGAGGTTGGTTTCGGCGGTGCCGCCTTGGTACCAGTATTCGACGATGTTGCTGCCGTCGATGATGCCTACGGTGAGGCCGATGGTGACGACGTCGTCGTCGGAGAGTGCAGTGTGGGCGGCGTGGACGCTGGCGTAGGGGCCGTAGCGGAGGTCGACATTGGGCATTGAGCCTTTGTTGGTGGCGACGCCACCGTTATTGATAGAAAGGTTTCCCATTTTTCTTTGTTTTTAGAAGGTTATTGTCATTGAGTCTGAAGGGTCGTGATTGCTGGAGGCGAAGATGCCGAAGAGTTGGAATGTGGTGCCGTCGATGGTGACGGGGTCGTGCGGACAGGTGTTGTCCGACTCGATGTTCTGCACCTGCTCCGTTCCGCTGCTGGTAAGGACGATGCGCTGTGGTGCGGACTTGTAGAGGAGGAAGAAGATGCGGTTCTGGCCGAACTGGCCGGTGTAGGAGGGGTTTTTGGCCGTGGTGTAGCCGGTGGCGAGGGCTTGGAGTTGCGCTGCCGTCAGTGCGGCGAAGTCGGATTTGGAGCCGGTGGTCCAGCCGATGAAGTAGTCCTTGGCCGTCGATTCTCCGCCGCCGCCGGCGGGCGTGAGGGTGAACTGCTGGCCGTTGATGGTTAGAGTGTTGCCGCTGAGACTGATTGTGGGCAGGCCTTCCAGCTTGCTCTTCAGATCGGTGGTGAAGTCGTTAGTTGAAAGTCCTTTGCCGGAGGCTTTGTCAACCTTGCTGTCCAGTGCGGTCTTGATGACTTTGTTCTGCACGGGGTTGGTGCTGGTGGATGAGAGGCTGCCGTCGGGAGTAATGTTGCCGCTGCCTTTAATGCTTTGGCCGTTGATGGTTTTGAAGGCTTGGTCGGCGGGCATCTTTTCATCCAGTGCGGCCTTGACGGCTTTATTCTGCACGGGGTTGGTGCTGGTGGATGAGAGGCTGCTGTCGATGGTGATGGAAACGCCACCGCCGCCACCGCTGCCGCCGCCTATGACAATCCAGTCCTCGGCGTTGCCGGGCATTTGGAGGGCGGTGATGCCGTGGGGACGCTGGAGTGCGAGCACGGTGCCAGGAGCGACACCGATGAGTCCATCGGGGAGGTCGCCGCTGTCGTATACGAATTTGCAGCCTTCGCGGTAGACGCGGCTGCGACGAGACTGGATTTCTTCCAGCATCTCGGACCATTTCTTAATTTTTCTTGCCATATTTTTGTTGTTTTTTTGTAATTATTTAATAGATTGTCAGTTGATAAGCATAAGGCTGGTTACGGCCAAGGTTGCCACGGCGGCGACACCCAGCAGCAGGGGTGCTGCGTTGATTCTCTTGTAAAGTTCCCACTCTTTGTTGCGTCGGCTGACGAGTGCCTGGCTGACCTGGCCACCGGCGAGACGCCATTGTTTCCATTGTTGCTCCAGTTCCGGGCGTGGAGATGGGTCGGCGGCGATGAGTGCGGCGACGGTGGATTTCCTGAACCGGGTGGTACCGATGTTGTAGCAGAGGGACACGGCAGCGTCGAACTGGTTCTGAGACAGCGAGGGGTTTGCCTGGCTGACAGCCTGCTCGAAGACTGCGAGGTCGGCGGCCAGCAACTGCTCGGCCTGGTCGCGGGTGACAGTCTGACCGGCGCGGGCACCATGGTGTCCGTATCCGATGCTGTAGCCGTCCACGTCCCAGTAGGCTGTGGAGGAGAAGCCCTCGAGTTGCTTGATGAGCGCGATGCCGTTGGATGAGGTTTTCATGAGAGGAAGCGTTTTGCCAGCAGTACGAGCAATGCCGTGACCAGGACACCGGTGCAGAGTGTCACCACACTGAGTGTGTCGACTTTGACGGTGACGGGGATGCCGTTGCTGTAGGTGTCTAAAAAATTGTTGAGAGCGTTCATATTGGTTTGTTTTAAACTGGACGATATTCGGATTGGTGTTCGTTGCTCCATTTTACCATGGTAGTCGCGTGTGCCACATATACCTGAACTCTCGATTGGCTGGCCAAGGGTACTTGAACCGGATTGATGTATTCTGTAAATGGGTGTTTAGCTCCGAAGTATTCTCCCGAGGCATTTCTTTTTGGCACAACACAAGCATTGCGCAACTTTTGCATTGCTGCTTCAGTATTGTCACCCCATTTGCCATCGACGAAAATACCAGCTCCACACCATTTATTACACAGTTTCTGAAGTTGCTTGACGTTGGAACGAACTTCATCTATCCTATCGGAGGGATATATCCCACTTCCCCACTTCATAGGAGAAGAAGGCATAGAGGGCTGTTGGGAGGAACCACCTGTCGAGCCACCATCGTTGCTGGTATCTTTTTCTCCACCGGATGATCCATCGTCTCCTCTTCGTTCCTTAATCTTGACGGCAATCCAGAACACGAGTATGGCGAGGATGTAGAGAGCTACGGTACCGCCAACAATTTTAAGTATTTTTTGTTTCTTGTCCATGATTTCAAACGTTGGTTACTCCAATAGCAACGAGGCTGTCTTTAATCAAATTCTGATTAGTGTAGGACATGACTTTGTTGCTATCGGTGAGGTCACTCAGTTTTATTGTAAATGTTTTGCCAAATAGCCCTTTATGTGTTCTTGAGCCGAACTGGCCTTCCACTTGTCGATAGTTGGGTGCGTTTTTGACGCGGTAGAGGAGGATGTCCCTGACTCGGTGTTCGTCGACGAAGAGACCGATTCCCAAGCTGGTGATGCAGTCGTCAATCATGTCGGCAATATTCTTGGCCTCATTTAAGGAAAGCGAGAGTCTCTGACCTGTACGAGTTTCCTCTTTTTTGACTTTGTCGGCAGCTTTCCACCGTTCAGAGAGGTTGATAAATGGTTTTGCGAGGAAATCCCAGATGGACTCAGCACTATTGCCTATAGTTTTTTTCAATACTGCGATAAGAATCAATATCAAAGCTATCACAAGCAGCAAAGTCAAGAAAGTATTCAATACCTTACCAGGGTCTGCCACCCGCATCAATTTGTCGGTGGTGTTGAGCGTGGCGTCGACGTTGCCGAGTTTCTGTTTGTATTCCATGGCTTACTTCTTTTTGAGGATGACGGCGGTGAGGATGGCTACGAGCAGCACCACTGCGGCCACTGCGGCGATGCGGGCAACCTTCAGCAGCCGGGCTTTCTGCTCGGCCTGCTCGGCCTGGGCTTTTTCGAGTGCAGCCTTGGATTGTTCGGCTGAAGCCTGGGCGTCGATGATGTTGATATTGGCAGTACTTTTGTGCCGTTGCTCCCATGCTGCACGGTCGAAGGGGACGTGGTACCAGAGAGGCGGGACGTAGTTTTTTTGCGGGATTCTGACCGTTTGCCCGTTGGTTTCTTGGAATTTGTCGTCGTCGACGCTATCGGGGAGGCCGGAGACTTGGCGGTAAAGGTCGGCGAGTTGTCCGATGAGGTCGCGGGCGTGCATCTCGAAGGTGCTGTCGGTGTAGAGGTCGTAGTTGGTTCCGCTGAATTCGAATCCGCGTATTTTTCCGGGGGAGATTCGCATGCAGAGGTCTGTGAGGGCTTTCATCTCGTCGGGGCTGATGTCGGTTTTGAACCGGCAGCGGTAGCCATCGCGCCCGGCGTAGCTTTTGCTGTCCCACCATTTGTAGGTGAGGCGGGCGGCGAGTGCGAGTGCGTCTTTGTCGTCGGGGCCGAGGACGACGTAGTTGCCGTCGGCGCGGAGGGTGGTGCCTGTTGCGAAGAGGGTTTGTTTTTTCATGGCTTAACGGTGTTTGGCCGCCAGGATGGACAGTACCGCTATCAGTACCGCGGTGGCGGAGAAGGTGGCGATCCAGTATTTCTTTTTCCAGGTGAGGCCGAGGATGGTCCAGGTGTCGCGGTGGCCGATGACGATGAATTCGGGCAGGTTGGCGGCGCCGGGGAGGATGCGGTGTTCGGTGCCGTCGGCGAGGATGCAGACTATGACGTTGGCGTCGACCACCGCCGGGGTCTCTTTCCCGGTGGCATAGGCCAAGCGAGTCGAGTCGTACGGGGCGAGCTTGGCGTCGACCACCGCCGGGGTTTCTTTCAGCCTTCTCCTGAAGACGTCGTATTGCGCGTAGTTGATTTTCTCGGCGGTGAGCCAGGCGTTGGCGCGCACAAGCAGTTCGTCGGCCAGGGAGGCGGTGTTGCCGGAACCCGACGGGGGGACGATGTCGGCGGCCCAGTCGGGCATTTGGGGTCCGATAGGGCCGTCAGCGGCTGTGAGGAAGAGTATTTTCTTTTTTTTCATGACGGGTTGGGTTGTTTAGTGGTGTTTGAGGCGGATGACGGTGAGGATGAGTGAGGCGAGGCAGACGGCGAGGGTGGCGCAGCGCAGCCCGATGTCGAGCTGCGCGAGCGTCACTGTGCGGCCGAGGAGGATGACGGTGTCGTTGTAGCTTTGGGTGAGCATGGGTTAGCGGCGTTTGAGTGCGATGACGGCGAGGATGAGGAGTGCGGCGAGGAGGATGCTTTCGAGGGAGAAGAAGATGCCGTTGACGCGGAGGCCTGCGCGGCGGCGGCAGGGGCCGCCGATGATGTCGCCGAGGAGTTGTGCGGCGTTGGCGAGGGTGGCGTTGTCGGTGGTGGTGGGGGTTGAGGTTTCGTCGCCGTCGGCGTGGTTGACGAAGATTTTGCGGTTGAGGTCGTTGCTAAGGTTCTGTTTCATGATGATGGAAATTAGGGGTTGATGTTTGTGTTGATTGTCGATGGTGATGCAGTGTTGGTAGAGTGCGTGGAGTCGGGAGTAGGGGATGGTGTGGAGGCGGTTGAGGGCTGCGAGGCTTTTTTTGAGGCTTTGGTGTTCGGTGCCTGCGAGTGCGGCGAGTGCGAAGGTGTCGGCGGTTTGTTCGTTGTCGGTGGCGAGGAGCCAGTGGCCGAGTTCGTGTGCGAGGTAGAAGCGTTGTGCGAAGGGGTCGGCGGCGGGGAAGGTGAGGCGGTTGACGAGGAAGGTGGGGTTGCCGTGGCCGTCGATCTGGACGGCGGCGGGGCAGAGGCCCATGAAGTTGGTGTCTACGGTTTGGATGAGTGGCGGCTGAAGCATGGTGTGCTATTTTTTGCCGAGGACGAGGATGAGGGTGATGATGAGGGCGATGCCGCCGAGGATGATGACGGTGAGTGTGGTGCCGTTGGTGAAGGAGAGGGAGCCGTGGGTTTCGTTGACGGTGCGGTTGGTGGTGTCGGTTGAGCGGGAGTAGCTGTTGGCGTTGCCGATGATGTTGCCGATGCCGTTGAAGATGGAGCCGAGGTGGCTGACGAGGTTGTTCCAGCTGAAGCCGCTGGAGGTGTCGGTTTCCTGGTCGTCGCCGCCGGTGTCGGTTTCCTGGTCGTCGCCGCCGGTGTCGGTTTCCTGGTCGTCGCCGCCGGTGTCGGTTTCCTGGTCGCCACGGAGCCAGTCGGGCAGTTGTGGTCCCATCATGCTGGGGTCGTCCCATTGGGTGACGCCGTTGCCGAGGGGGTTGGTGGTGGGTATGATTTGTTTTTTCATGGTGCGTGGGGGTTTGTTAAGAAAGCCGGAACCGGCGGTGCGGTTCCGGCTTGGTGGTGGTTGGTGAAGGAGTTTTGGTTAGTCTTCGGGGGGGGTAGAAGTCGATGGTGACTTTGAGTGTGGTGGAGGCTTCGACTTCGATGGCCCAGTAGAGGAGGTCGTTCCACTGGAGGTCGCCGAGGTTGTAGTCGATGACGATTTTGCCGGACTGGAACTGGTTGGTCTGGAAGTACTGGCTCATGTCGACTTCGCGGGCGGCTTCTTTCTGGAAGGGGTTGAGGGAGGCGAGGAACATGGAGGCGTTGAAGGCTGCGGGGTTTTCGTGGCCGTTGGAGGTGGCGGCGATGGTGACGCGTTTGACGCAGCGGGGGTTGTGCGTGAGGTAGCGTTTGCAGTGGTTGATGGTTTTGCCTGCGGCGGTGGACATGGTGACGGCGTAGGAGGTGTGGCCTTCGCCGACGGTGACGACGGCGTCGTCGAGGACGACGTCGGCGGCATAGCCTGCGGCGAGGAGGCCGGCGTTGTTGTGGTTGTGTTTGGCGACGGAGCCGTTGCCGTCAAGCTCGAAGCCTTCGGTGTCGATGTTGCCGGTGGCTACGGCCACGGCGATTTTGTCGGTGGTGCTGCCGTTCTCGATGGTGAACTGCATGCGGTCGGTGATGGATGATTGTAATTTATTCATTTCTCCTGAGAAATAATTGGTTAATACTCGGTTTGATTGGCTGATGAGGCGTTGTTTTTTCTCCAGCTCGGACATGGGGCGGTGGTGTTAGTCGTTGTTGGGGCTGGTGTTGGCGTTCTGGACGTTGCAGACTTGCATGATTTTGTCTTTTTCTTCCTGGGTGAAGGTGGCGCCGGTGTATTTGTGGCGGATGAGTGCGCGGCGGTTGCGGCGTGCGATGACGAGTGCGGTGGCGGCGACGAGGAGGATGAGGATGACGATCCAGGCGATGTTGTCGGTGATAAATTTCTTCATGATGTTTTTTTTTAGTTGTTTACGGCTGCAAAGGTACGGACTTTTCCGCTTGCAGAATGTGGTGTGCAAGAATATGCAATAAAATGCAAGAATATGCAAGAATATGCAAGAAACCGGCACTTCTGCGATGGTGTCTTTTTGGCTCAAAAGGTATAGCAAGGCAGGTTTTTGTCCCCTTTTGGGGGAATAAATAAAACGCCGACGGTTTCACAACCATCGGCGCAAAAAAAAAATGTCTTCAGCTTAGGGTTCGTCGGGTCCCGGGCAGGGGTTCTGCCACTGCCATAGGCAGAAGTCGGTGAGTTCGCTGACGGCGTCGGGGCTGCCGACGGTGCCGCCGGTGGCGAGGCGGGCGCGGTCGATGAGCTTGAGGGTGGCGGCGCACACCTGGGCGACGGTGCTGGCGCGGCGGGTGTCGTCCATGATACCGGCGCAGTTGAGCACGGGCAGTGCTGTGGTGGCATCGTCGTGGTTGAAGTGCACAGCGAAGAGGTAGTCGCGCATGTCGGCAAGGTGGCACAGCTCCAGCCGGTCGAAGGAGCGGTAGAGGGTGGGGCGCACCTGCTCCATCAGTTCGTCGAAGGCGGCCACCATGCGGCCGAATTCGCGGTGGTTGTCGTAGCTGACGTAGCCGGTGCCGAGGGTGGTGTTGTCGTATTTCATAGGGCACCTCCTTCCTGTGCTGGTGTGTCGTTGACGAACAGACCGTCGATGTCTCGTATGGCATTGAGCAGGGACATGGCCATGGCGACAACCTGTTCGGAGGGTTCGCCGCCCAACCATGCCGTCAGGCCGCGTGCCACCATGGCTTCTTCGTCGTTGCCAGCCATGGCTGCGGCCACATTATCAATCCGGTATTCAACAAAGGTGTTCAACGCCTTCTTGAAGACAAAAAACCAGAAGTCTGTAACCTCCCCATTATGATATCCGTTCATCATCGTTCTAAGAATATGGTCGGGATACTCCGTGGGCAATGGTGCGACATATCGGCGGAAGGTGTCTTGGCTATAGCTTAACTGACGTGCGCTCATAGGGCACCTCCTTCCTGCATGGCGGCCATGCGCTGGTGGTGGCGGGTGTCGGTTTCTTTCTGGGCGATGGTGCGCAGGGCGAGGGCTTGTTGTTTCCATGCCTCCTGTCGGATGATGGACATGGCGTGCTGCAGTGTGGCTTGTTCCCCTGTCGTGGGCCGGGGTGCGCCCTTGGTGTTCTCTGTCATAGCGTTTATTTTTTGACAATAAAAAAGGCCCGGGCAGGGGTGTCAAAGGTCTAAACGCTGACCGTGCGGGCATTACTGCTGGCGCGTCCCTCCGAGCCTATGGCTCTTGTGTTCGTTATGTGTGGGCATAAAAATAGCTGCACGTGTGCAGCGGTCCTATACCGCGTTTAATTTTTTGACGCTGCAAAGGTACAAACATTTTGCAAACCTGCAAGTTTTTTTTTGAATTGAGAATTGAGAATTAAGAATTGAGAGTTGGTTGCCAATGGTTTGCGTGGCAAAAAAAAATGCTCGCATTATCGATGAGGTGAGCAAAAAATACTTTGGTGGGAGGTGGATTAGTTGATTTTTGACTGGGGAATGCCCAGTTGTTTGCAGATACTTTTCACTGTCATCTCCTGTATGTCGGGGTGTCGTGGTACGGCTGTGAAGTTTCCATTGGATAGGTTCTTGTACAGACTGTGCCGCTTACCCTCACGGAGCAGCACGCAGCCGTTCTGCTGTAGGAACTTAATAAGGACTTGGCGTTTCATAGCACGGCGACACGACGACGGAAAATGTTTCTGCCTTGGTAACGACGGCGGGTTTCCTCTTTCTTATAGTCGAGAACCATTTTGATGGCATCGGCCATATTTTGCTTGAGCTCGTCGATAGTGGCTCCTTGGGAAATGGCTTCTGGTACCTGTTCGCATTGCCCTGTGTACCATCCGTTTTTGTTTTTCTCAATGATGATTGTGTATTCCATATTGCTTTCCTTTCTATTTTTAGATTACCATAGTGCCACCTTGCCCAGCTTGCCAAAGTCGAGGGAGCCGCTGGTGGCGCCTAGGGCTCGGAACACGCGGTTGATGAGAGCGAGTGTGGAGGCGTGGCCGTTCTCAATCTTCGAGATTTGGGCTTCGCCTACGCCCACTTTTTCGCCCAGCTGCTTCTGGGTGAGGTTTTGTTTTTTGCGCTGCTCGCGTACAGCTTGGCCGATGCGCCAAGCTTCGAGTTCCTCTGCCAGTTCGGCATCGAACTGGTCGCGGTGGGGGGTTCCTTTTTTGCCGATATAACGGTCTGTCAATTCTTCTAGTGTAAATGACTCCATAGCATTATTTTTTATAGTATTCTACCATACGAGGTTGAGAGTACGGACAATTTTTTCTCTAACCTTATTCGGCTGCACGTCTACAAATTGTTGAGCCTCTTTTAATAATATTATTTTTATTTCTCGTTTCATGTGTGATTTGATGTTGCAAATATACGAAAACTTTCCAATATAGGAATGTTTTTATTGTTTTTCAAACTCCAGTTCGGGCTGGGAGAAGGCGGCCTCGATCTGGATGAGTTCGGAGATTTGGTAGTAGTAGATGCCGGAGCCGCGACGGCCGAGGAGGTGTGCGAGGCCGGCGCGCTGCATGAGTTTGCGCATGGTGCGGTAGGAGACGCGGTAGTGGGCGCAGAGTTCTTTCATGGTGCGCGGGCGCGCGGTGAGTGGCTCGGGGGTGTTCATAGGGTGGGGTCGAGTTTGATGAAACGGCACTGGTAGCGTTTGCCGGCGCGGCTGTCGGCGTTGAGCTGGCGTTGGGCGGCGAGGATGCGGTTGTAGATGTCGTCGTCGAGTTCTTTCTTGCGGCTGGAGAAGTTCTCGGTGGTGGCGAAGAGGATGAGGTAGCTGCCGAAGGTGAAGCACTGGACGGGCACTTGGCGTAGGCCGTGGGCGACGATGTAGACGTCGACGCCGCGCTGGCGGCGGCGGATGTAGAGGGCGCGGAGGGTGTCGGGGGTTTGGAACTGGAGGTAGGTCATGGCGTCGTCGAGGATGAGTGTGCCGCCGTAGAAGTAGCGGACGACCATCTCCAGAGTTTCGGGTCCTTGGTAGACGATGCGTGCGCGGTCGTGGAGGTTGTAGACTTCTTGGGCGGTGGAGATGGCGGGCAGCTCGCGCCACTCCAACTCGTCTGGAGTGACGATGAGTGCCTTGGCGGCATGGGTGACCACTTTTTCGCGCAGGAAGGTGGTTTTGCCGGTGCCGTTGATGCCTACGACGAGGTTCATCTGCGTTTTGCGGCGGGGGGCTGGGGGTGTCTGTTCTGGCATATCAATGTTTTTTTTTGTCGGTTTTGTCCATAATTCAAAAATAAATTGTACTTTTGCAGCGTCAAATGGGCGAGGGGATGCCTGTAATGGGATAGGCTCGGACAGACATCTGGCTAATTGAGACAGTTACCCATTGCCGTCGGAGGGGTGCTTCGCTTCCTCCCATTTCAGAGCCAACTTATTAATGGCCGAATTTCTACGAGGTTCGGCCGTTTTTATTTCCCAAAAATGGTACCAACCCTTATGAACGGGTCGCGAATAGCTGGAGTGTTTTTTGAAAGTGGGTGCTTCATGCCTTCTCTCCTTTCTTGCGGGCGATGGCCAGCTGCTGCTCGAGCTGGGCGTTGGCGGCCTGCTGCTCCTCCAGTTCTGCCTTGAGGCGGCTGATTTCGTCGCGCTGGCGGCGGTCGGCGAGGGCGGCGACGATTTTGCCGCCGTAGACGGTGACGATGGCGATGATGAGGACGACGCCGGGGGATGCCTGGATGTTTTTGTCGCCAAGGTAGCCTGCCCAGGCGGTGACGAGGGTTTCGCGCTCGTCGGGTTCGAGCTTGATGTCGTTTTTGTCGGTGCCTTTGATGAGGAGCACGAGGGCGAGTGGGAGAATGACGTCCATGACACCGACGATGAGCTCGGCGGTGGGCTGCTGTGCGAGGCGCATGTTGGTGACGTTGCGCACGTCCTCGTCGGTCACCGTGGGCGCGTCGCCGAAGGGGCGGTCGGGGTCGAAGGCGGGTTCGGGGTTGAGGGGTTCGGCTTCAGGGGCCGGAGGGGCTTCGAAGTCCTGGATTGGTTGGCTCTGGCTGGCGAACCAGCTGGAGGCATCGTCTTGTATCATGATTTTTTTTGTTTGAAATGTTTGTAATTAAAAAAATGTTCGTATTTTTGCAGCGGCTTTGAGCGATGAATCACAGCGAACGGAACAAGCCCTGCACTGTGATTATCTAATAAGGGCGGTATCCGTTGCCGCCGGAAGGGTGCGCTCCTTCCCACACCAAGGGCTTTCTTTTAACAGCCTCACTATTTCGTGGTGAAATACCATTTTACAGTTTCCCCAGCAGTTCCAGGATCAGCTGGTCGAGGGGTTGCTGGGTGTAGGCGCCGGTGAGGGTGCGGGTGGCGGTGTCGACGGACCACACGCCGCCCATCACGACGCCGTCGTCGGTGCGGTTGATGACGAGGAGGTTTTTTTCGCCCGGTGCGGCGGGGTAGGCGGCGGTGAGTGCGTTGAAGAGTGCGGCCATGTTCTCGGGCGTGGCGTGCTTCTTGGCCAGGGGCTTAACCATGGAGAGGATGGGTGAGAGGGCGGAACGGTCGCTCATAGTGCAGCGTCCTCCTTTCTGGCGGGGGTCTTGCGGCCGGTGAGGCTGATGCCCAGCTGCTGCTCGATCTTGCGGCATTCGGAGTCGGGCAGTGCGTTGAGGTCGCCGTTGAGGTTGCCCAGGATGAAGCGGCTGTAGGTGAAGAAGCCGATGACGTCGGCGGGGGTCCAGGGCTGGTTGCGGCGTTTGCCCTCCAGCTCGGCCACGCGCTGCAGCACCTCGTAGTAGCCGGGGCGGAAGGCGATGACGTGTTCGCCGGGCTTGAGGGTCTTGCTGTCTATATCTTGCTGCAGCTGCTGCAGGCGGTTCTCGTAGTCGAGCTGCTGACTGTTGGCGTTCTGGGCGTTGGTGTTGGCGTCGGTACGGGCCTGTTCGAGCTGCTGCTGTGCGTCGGCCAGCTGCTGTTCGAGGTCGGCAATTTTCTGGTCGCGCTCCTGGAGCTGCTGTGTGGCGGCCTGGTTCTGTTTCTGGGGGAGGAAGTAGCGCGCCATGACTTCGGCGAAGACCTCGGTGTCGGGCACCTTGCGGCCGTAATTCTCTTCGAGGGTTTCTTTGACGCGGTTCCAGAGGTCGAGGTCGGACTGCTCGACGCGCATGGTCTTTGCCACCAGGGGCAGCTGTTCGGGGGTTGTGTTTTTGTTGTCTTCCATGTTTTTTGTATTGAAAAGTTTGTATTTCGAAAAAAGTTTGTATTTTTGCATTCAGAAAAACATTGTGGACCGATGGCCATATCCAGCGACACCCTGCGGTACTGTGGACTGGACAAATGGCAATAGTAGCAGGAACTATTGAGAGCTTGGGCAACTCTGCCACAATTTTTTCTTTCTGACAATTTCCTCATATTGTCGCGGTTGAGCCGTTTTCACTTCCCAGAATTCATTTTTTGTTCTGTTTTTATCTTTCATATTTCTTTCATTTTTTTGTCCCGGAGGTTTGTTCTGTCGCGTTTTTTTTGCATTCGTGGAGGGGTGTTTTCCCGTTTTTCGGCCTTTGGTTTTTCACGTTTTGTTATGCTGTTTTGTATGTTGCTTATTTTAAATAGTTTCGGGATGTTTGCACCGATATTGCAGGCGGTTTTTTGGCTGTTGGGTGTTACATTTCCGATACAATCGAAATACAATTCCCACACAAAGCAGATACAATTACAATACATATCCGAAACATATTGAAGTCTCTGATTTCCAAAGATACACATTTTTTTTTGAATTGGGAGTTGAGAATTGAGAATTGAGAGTTGAGAATTGAGAGTTAGGGATGTGTGGAGGCGACAGGGGCGGTATGGTATTAGTGGTTTTTTTTTAGTACTTTAGTACTTTTAGTGCTGTGAAAATGGCGTTGGCTGATTTTTAGTGAGATCTGAATGATTGTGTGCTTTCGTGCTTTTTCGTGCTATTTTAGTGCTGTCAAAATGGCAGTGTAACACGCTGAGAGACAATCAGCACTAAAATTTAGAACTTTGGTGCGCACGAAAGCACACTTTTTTTGCTTTTTTTTAGTACCGCTATTGTTTACTTTTAGAAAAGAAAAGTATATAATACTATATGTCAGCGTGTTGCATTTTTCGCGCCACCCCTTACCCACCCTTCAGCACCGTTTTTGCTCTCTCGGGGGGCAGGGGTGCGGGGATGCGGCCGGTGGTTCCGGCTGCGATCAGGCTGCCGCACCGTGAAAAAATGAGCACTTGACAGCACTGCCTCCACGTATCACTCGTATCGCACGAATAATAATACTCGTGATACGTGAGATACGTGGAGGAAAAACGCGCGAGATACGCGGAGGATAGAAATGGGCACTTGCACAAAGAAGAAGACCCCGGCAATGCGCCAGGGTCTCTCCACAAACAAGCAAAATGAAAAGAAAAGTGACTCTATGCCGGGCTGCTTTCGAATGGTTTTTCGGAAATGGTGACGCGCTCGATGCCGTTGCTCTTGTCGTGGCCGGGGCGGTTGTGGGCGTCGCGAGGGATGTGAGGGTTGAGGGTGTAGCCCCAGTAGCGGCAGAAGAGGTTGAGGCGCTGCCAGAACTTCTGAGGGGTGATGTAGCCGAGTTCGCGGCGGTTGACGCTTGACTTGTAGTTCTCGAACATGACGGAACGCTCGATGCTTTCGCCGAGGCGGGTGGATGTGGGGTCGGAGGGGTTGTCTTCGTCGATGTTGAGGTATTCCATTATCCAGCGGTAGAAGCCTTCGGTCATCTGCTGGCGCATCTGTCGGCGCTCGATGTTGTCGCAGGGGGCCTCGATGAGACCGCTGCCGTTGACGCCCCAGCCGTTGCGCTGTGCTTCGAAATAGAGAAGCAGGCATTCGGCCATGAGATTGTAGAAAAGGTTCCACTGTTCCTGCTCCCAGTATTCGCCGAAGAACTGGCCGCCGAATTCGCGTTCGGGCTTGTAGGTGTCGTCGAAGTAGTTGGAGAAGGCGAGTTTGAACATGCGGTCCTTGGCCGAGCCGGTGTTGGCGTTGATGGTGTGGTTGGTGGTGATGTAGAACTTGGGCTTGTCGTGGCCGGTGAGAGAGAAACGCTTGGTGCCTTTGCCGTTGACCACCACGCTGCTGGTGATGGCCGGGAAGAGGAGCTCGAAGTCGAAATTGATATCGATGTCGTCGAGCGTGACGACGCGGGTGTTGGGTGTGACCTGCTCGAGGGCGAAGCGGTCGCCGGAGAGGTCGAGGCCGCGTGCGGGGATGGTGGTGACTTCGGTCATCTGCTCGAGGGCGACGGAGATGAGGCTTTTGCCGGAACGTCCCTGGCTTTCGCCCACGGCGGAGATGCGCTCGTCGAGTGCGATGACGGCCTTGGCCACGGCGGGGTTGTGGTAATGGTGGAGGAGGTAGCCGATGGCGGTCATTTTGCTGAGGAGGTGCTGGCCGTAGTCTTCGCCGGTGAGCTGGCGTGAGGCGTACTGGGGTTTGAGGACACGGTCTTCGTCCATGTAGCGGTCCCAGTCGAACCAGGAGGTGAGCATGAGGAACTTGAGGAAGTCGCACTGTGCGCCTTCAGCCGACGGCCACACCTGGAAACCCTCGTCGGTGTGGACGACGTTGACCATGCGCTGGCTGCAGCGGTGGGCGTCGAAGGGCTTGAGGTCTTGCTGCCAGTAGTTGTAAGGGATGGAGGAGAGGTCGCGTTCCTCGATGCCGTCGGCGGTGACGGTCCAGTATTTGGTGCGGAAGAGGAGGATCTGGCTTTCGCGGTCGGGGGCAGGCATTTCGGGGTCGTGGCGCGACACGAGGCTCATGTTCGAGGGGCCGAGGTAGTTGGCGTGGTTGCGATAGATCATGTTGAGGACGTCCTTGTTGCAGATCTGCCGTGCCAGGTCGAGCACTTCGTCGCGCATGTCGATGGGCAGGACGTGCTCGATGCGCTGGCCTGTGAGGTGGACGAGGGAGTGTTCGCCGCTGGGTTCGACATAGCGGTGGTAGCCCCGGTTCTCGAGGAGGTGGACCATGTTGACGTGGTCGAAGCGGTAGTCGGTGTACTGGGTGCCGTCGCGAGCGGTGCGCGTCTGCTCGATCCAGAAGATTTCGTCGTCGCGGAGTTTCTGCGCCAGTTCCTTCTCGCCGTTTTCGTTGATGCGCCATAGGTTGCGGAAGGCGCGGAAGGTGTCGAGCCCTTTGAGCTGCTCCATGTGCTTGGAGAGGAACTCGTCGACGTTGTTGAGTCCCCAGATGCCCTGCAGGTTGGCGTCGGTGATGGTGGATATCTTCACGACATCGAAATATTCGGTGTGGCCCCCGGCTATGGTGTCGGCTGTGCCGCTGTCGATGAGTTGACGGTAGCGGTTCTTGTCGTTCATCAGGACGAGCTGGTCGTCGACACCCTTGGCGGAACCGTTGCCCAGCACCAGGTAGACCTCGACGTCGATATTGCGGTTGCGGAGGGTGAGGAACCAGTCGCGGAAGTTGCGAGCGGCGGCGAAGAAGGCGCGCGGCCGCTGGGTGGCGTCGCGGTCGGGGGTGAGGGTGCGGGAGAGGTCGTTGTAGTCGCTGTCCATGATGAAATAGATGCGCTGCACGCCGCACTGCTCGATGACACGCACAATGCTTTCGGGCAGCTGGTGGTCGCGCCCGGCGAGACAGTTGATGCCTGCCATGCCGAAAGCCGGTCCGACATACTTGCTGACGGCTTCGGCCTTCTTCTCGCCCTCGGTGAAGTAGAGGTTGTCGAGGTGGCGGGCTTGGCGGTAGGCCTGGCGGAGGGTTTCGGGGATGTAGAGCTGCACGCCGCTGCCGGCAGGGGATTTGTATTTGCAGGTGCTGCCGTCGGGGAGGGTGTGGCTTTCGGGGTACTGCCAACGGACGCGGAAGTAGGGCCGTTCGGCGTTGTTCTGCCCTTTGCGGGTGTCGGTAAAGGTGACGGGACGGCCGTCGAGGTCGAGGTAGTGGATGATTATGTCGTCGCCGGTGTCGGCGATGGTACCGTAGCGGGTGACGGTGCCTGAGGTGAAGGGGCTGTGGGTGGTGACGGTGTTGTCGTCGGCGCGCCAGGTGGCGCGCACGTCTTTGACGGTGAGTCCGCTTTCCTCGAGCTGTCGGGTGCAGAAGGTTTTGCCTTCGGCACGGTGGCGTGGCTTGGGCTCGGGACGCGGCTGTTCCGGGATCACCACGCCGAAGGCGTCGGCCAGGCGCTGGAGGGCGGCGGGGTAGTCGATTTTCTCGGTGTCCATGAGCAGGGTGACGGCGCTGTTGGTGCCCCAGTCGCAGTGGAAGCATTTGACGAGCTGTTTGCCGGGGTGGTATTCCATCTCCTTGCCGCAGAAGGGGCAGGTGTAGACGCGGTGGCGGTCGCGGTAGCCGGTGGCGCGGGTGCAGAACTTGTCCAGTGCGGCCTCGAGGGTGGCGCGGGCAAGGATTTGCTGTTTGGTGTCTTCGTCGATATACATTTACTTCCTCCTGGATAATGGGTCGGCCTCTCTGAACTGGGTGGCGGTGAGTATTTCCGAGTCGTCGTTGGTGCACATGACGATGCCTTTGCGTATGGATTCCCAGTCCGCCTTGTTGTGGCAGAAGGGGCAGATGACGCAGGCCGTGCTGCACACCTGCGTGCGCACATGCCGGGTGCGCGACATGTCGACGCAGTAGTTCTTTTCGCTGACGGTGGTGGCGTATATGACTTTCATGGTGTATGTTTTTTCATTTTCATAGTGATTCCTGTTTGGTGGCGGCGGGGATTCGAACCCCGGCGGTCGCTGGCCGCGCTGCCGTGCCCGCCACGATGGCCGACGCTTTTAGAAGTATACTGTGCCGCCGTCGACGATGCCTTCGATGCTGCCTGTGTCGACGGATGGCCGCTCGTCGCTTTCCTGGTGCGACAGCTGGTAGCCATGCTCGATGCGGGTGTGGAACACATGTACTTCGGGTTTGCAATAAGTCTGTTTCATGATGTTCGTGTTTGATTGGTTAATACTTTTGGGACATGGACGGCCGCCGGTGAGGGTGGCGTCATGCTCGAGGGGCGGGCGGTGGCTGCAGTCCTGGTGCGGACGCGTGTTCACTTTCACGGCTTCGCCGGAGCGGTAGTCGCAGAGGTAGGTGTCGCCCTGGGGTGTGGTGTGGATGAAGAAGCCGTCCATGTCGCGGGGTTGTTTTTATTGTTCGAGTGTTTCGGCCACCGCTTGTCCGCGCTCCACTGGTGAGGGCGATTCTTCCAGCGGGTCCTTGTCTTCTGTTTCGGCCGGTGGGTCTTCTACCAACAGGGTGCCGTTGTCCCCATCGGCGGCGGCCTTCACGATGGTTTCGTATTCGGCGAAGCGGTTCCTGATGTCGTCGAGGCTCCGTGTCTGGGTCTCCATCAGGGGCACGACGGCCTCTTTGCATTCCTGCAGGAGCGCCTTGGTGTTTTCCACGGACATGGTGGCGGCCGAGATGGAGGCTACCGCCTGCGCGGAGTTCCGGTTGAGGTCGGTGTGGAGCTGCCGCACCTCGAGGGTGAGGCTGACGGACTTGTCGATGAGGTCGTCGAGGTGCTTATCGATACCGGCCAGGCGTGTCAGTGTCTTGGCAAACAGCAGCAGGGCTGCTATGCCGACGATGAAAATGAATGTGTGTAACATAATGAATGATTGTTTAAGGGTTAATAAATAAGGTTGCTAATCGTTCCACCAGGCATTGCTGTGATCGTGTTTGGGGGTGGGCTGCTGATTGAGGCGCACATTGTGGCGGCGGACGGTCATCAGTTTGCCTATCTGGTGGCCGTAGAGGGGCTGCAGCAGCCGGATGCGGTAACTGCGGGCGGTCTCGCCTACAATCTCCACCAGAACGTGGAACTGGTTGAACGTCCCGTCGTAGTTCCTGGTGCGGTAGGTGTAAAGGCCTTGTGTTGCTGTTTCCATGGTAATGAATGAATTATTGGTTGTCGAATTGGCAGGGTTGGCGGCTGTTGCAGTCGCTCTCGTGGCAGAGGCGGCAGCAGGTGTCCAGGTCGCAGGTGGAGCGGCAGAGCTCGCAGTGCCGGTGTGCGGCCTCCTGTTCCTCGGTCCACACCATGTCGGCGTTCAGCTCATCGGGCAGGGGAGTGTCCGGCTTCTTGATGAGTGCCATGTGGGTGGGCGGGAAGAAGGGAGCCTTGAGCAGCCGTTCCGGGTGGTCGGCATCGCCCAGGGCATAGTTGGTGCCGTCGGTGAAGATGTAGAGGTGGCCGGGACGGATGGGCAGGTCTTTGGCTGCGCTGTCGACGGGTACCCAGCCGAGGCCTTGGGTTGCTTTGATGTGGAGGATTCGGTTCATGGCTACAGCAATGGGGTTTTGGGGTCATCGAATTTGATTTTGTAGCCTTTGCAGCGATAGCCTTTCTTGATGGCCTGGTGCACGGTTTGGGCAGTGACATTGAGTGCCAGGGCCAGCTCGAACATGCTGTCGCGGTAGATGGTGTCGCCGTCGTCGTTGCGGGCGTAGACGGGCTGGTACTTCATCGGATGAACTGCGTTCTTCTTTAGGCGTTCGATGGCTTTGCCCAGGGGCTCGCGCTCGGCGGGTTCCGGTGGGATGACGGGTTCGGGTTCTTGGGAGGAGGGCTCTGGATCCTGGAGGGGCTCGGCGGGTGCGGACTCCGGTGCTTGGAGTGCCGGTTCCGGATCCTGTTCCAGGTCGTGGTCGGCGGGTGCGGGCTCCGGTGCTTGGGGTTCCGGTTCTGGATCCTGGACCGGCTCGGCGGGTGCGGACGGTTCATCAGGATGATGGTCTGAAGAGGGGAGAGCCTGTTTGGGGCGGGGCTGCAGCAGGGAGAGCAGTCCGGCCAGTTCCTGAGGGGTGCAGTCCATCAGGATGGTGTTTTCGGCCAAATTCAATGTGGCTTTCATTGGTCACCTCCTTCCCCATTCCCGTCAACCATCTGTTCAAGGGTCTTGTAGGTTTGTCTCACCTTCTCGATATGGAAAGTGAATACGTGTTGGTCGTCAATCTTCTCGTCCTCGTTGTCGCAGGCTACGAAGTTGCCTTCTTTGCTTACCTTCAGCCGCTTTGTGCGGGGATAGTCTTCGTTCAGTTCCTCCACTTTCTGCCGGATCTCCTCCATGAGGGCTTCGACGGCGGCATCGTCGGGGATAAGCGTCTGCCGGAATTCGGTGACGAACGCCTGCACTTCTTTGCATTTCCTGTTGGCAGGGCTCCAGGTTTTAACTTTGTCAATAAAATACTTCATCTTTTCTTCCTTTCTTTTTGTTGTTTGTGATTCTTTGCGGGGTGCCGGGTCTTGCTCCCGGAGGCGGTCTGTCCAGATTATTTCTCCCGCTCACCCCTGTTGCCGGTCTTTCCCGGCTGTCATCCACGGCCTGTTCTCAGGGCTCCAAGGCATTCCGTTGTCTGTTGTGGCTTTGGCGAGTCTTCCTAATTGTTTCTTTTGTCGTTTTGCTCGAATGTGGCCAAGTAGTCCGGGCGGAACAGGTCGAGCCGGTTGTCCCATAGATAGGCATACACCTCTTTGTTTGCCGGGCTCAGACCCAGTCCGCCGCTACGGACTATGCGCAGCAGCTTGGTGGTGTCGATGCCGAACCGCTCCTTTACCGCCGCAGACCATCCACGTGCAAAAATCCTGTCGTATGTTTTCTTTCCTTCCATAATGTATTATTTTTCCGTATTTGTGTTTTTTGTTGTATATTTGTATTCGTTTTGTATTCGTTTTGTGATGCAAAAATAATAAAAGTTTTGAATATGGATGAAAAAAATCTTCAAAAGATTGATGAAATCAAAAAGAGACTTTTGCAATTCGCAAAAGAACAGAAACTTATAATGGGTGATTTTTACGATAAAATTTCACTTGCCCCATCTAATTTCAGCGGAAAAGCCCTTGAAAGTTCCCTTAAAAGTGAAAATATCGTCACAGTTTTGAAGGTATATCCCGAACTTTCCGCAGACTGGCTCCTGCTTGAAAAAGGCGAAATGCTCAGGAAAAATAACCTAAAAAACATGGCTGTGGCCTCTGCTCCCCAAGCCAATGCCAGCAACGGTGACATGTCCATCCAGGCACCCGCCGAGCTGCTTCAGCTCCTCACCAGCCAACAGGAAACAATCAAGTCCCTATCCCGCACAATAGAGCATTTAACAACCACAAAATAATAAAGATTGTTTGTTCATAATATAATGCCTGACACCGTGCCAGTAACATGACAAAAAACTGCATTTTTGGCTAAAGCGACACCTGTAAATTAATATAAATCAATGTAAAAAAAAACCAGCCGATAGCCCCGCCCAATCGAAAGTTCGAGTCTTTTCGCCCCGACTTAGAAAAAAGGAAGGAGTCATATTTTGACTCCTTCTTTTTTGTATATATATTTTTTGATTGTTGAACAATATATTGTTTGTAGTTGCGTTATCTACGAAACATAAAAATAAATCACTATGAAGAAATTTTATATCCTTTTGATCGCCATGTTTTTGACTGCCGGTGCTGCCTATGCCCAGAGCAACGACTCCATCGAGCGTGCCAAACAACAGGAAGCACTGCTGAAACAGCAGCAGAAAGAACAGCAGGAATTGCTTAAACAGCAACAGAAAGAACAGGAAGCACTGCAGAAAGAGCAGCAGAAAGCCGCCCAGAAAGCTCAGGAAGAGCGTATGAAGGAGCAGCAGAAACTGCAGAAAGAACAGCAGAAAGAAGCCGAGAAAGCTGCCAAGAAGGAGCAGGACCGTATTAAACGCGAGCAGGTGAAGGCCGAGAACAAGGCCAAAGCCGAGCAAAAGAAGGCCGAGAAAAAACGCAAACGCCAGGAGCATTATGCCGCTTGGGGCCGTCATCCTAACTTCACCGCCGACCCATCTGTCTCAATCCTTACCGACCGTCGTATCTACACAAAGAATAGTTTCTACAACAGTATCGGTGTCAATGTTGGTGTGACTTTTGACTATCATCGCCCCATTGCCAAGCGTTGGGATTTCAACGTCGGAATCGGCTACCGTTTCACTTACCTTACTTACAGTCACCTGTTCTCTAGTGCCCAACTTGCCGAACCGTTGACTCATGCTTCGTTTAACGGAAAAGAAGTATCCAAAACTTTCAGTTCCATCATTGTACCCATCAAACTTAGCCACATCAACAAGGACAACGAGCATGGCTGGTATATTGGTGTCGCTCCTGGATTCAATTTCCCGAAAATGACTGCCGAAGGTGCCAAACTCAACCAGTTCCGTGTTGATGCCAGCATCGGCACCCAGAGCCGCTGGCTCATCTTCTCCCCCGGTACCGAGATTTATTTCAACCTGTTGCCCACCTATACCTCGGGTGATACGAAAATCCACGAATTCGGTATCCGCTTCGTCCTGTAATCGTTTCCATTTGCATACTCATAAGCCCTGCTACACGGCAGGGCTTTTTTATTTCCTTTAGGAAGGTTCATCCCAAATTGATCCTTAGGTTGTACCTATTCGAAATTTCCTATCTGTCAATTCTGTATGCTATAAAGCGAAAGACCCCCCGGGAAAATACCCTATACAGGTATCGTACATTCCCACCAAGTCCCCACAGGAGTTTTCACTTTTCTAATGACCGTTTTGTATTTATTTTGTCTCTTAGAAATAATGTAGAAGGTACATAGAAAGTAAATAGAAAATACATAGAGTATAAAAGGCTAGTCGACATGGGGTTAGCGAAAGCGTGTCTTCAGCCTTTTCGAGGTGGGGGTGGGGTGGGATAAATAGACCCGAAAAAGCGAGGAAGAAAATAAAAGTAAGACTAACGACCGATTTGGGTTGAATGAAAAAAAATGAATTTTTTTTCATCATCGTACAATATTAGAATTGAAATGTCGTTATGGAACTAAAAATATAGTTACATAATTAATTTATATTATGAATAAGGCTTTTTTGTGGAGTGCACTGTTTTGTACGGTTCTGGGTTTGGCTGCTTGCGGCAGCGGGAGCAATCTCGCTCACAAACTGGATAAGCTGCCGGGCAAAGCGATGTTGCTTACGGAGGTGAAAGAGCAGGGCATTACCCTTGAGGCAATGGAGAAGCTCTATCCAAGTGGCTTGCCGCTTTTTGGCGACAGTGTTCCGGCCGGTTATATGCAGGCTTGGACCGGCTTCTTTCAGGGGCTGGTGGGCGAGATGCGCAAATCGGGTATGGAGTGGAGTGAGCCATATCGTTTCTGGGGGAGGGCATATTTTGCGCCTGGCGGGACGGTTGACTATTTTTTCTATCAATGGGCCGGCAAAGCGGGTGGCAATCCGTCGGAGGAATGGGATGGACAGTTCCGTGCTGTGCTGGAATGTTATCTCGATACTTTTTGTTTCGAGTATCCGATGAAAGGGTGTTTTGCCCAGTGTGGAAGTGTGGTACTTAAGCCGGCAGAATGAAATATTGAAAAAACATAATAATACTATAGTATATGGAAACAAAAGAATTGACAAAGGCCGAAGAGCAGGTGATGCAGGCGATTTGGGCCGTCGGACAGGGGTTCGCCAACGAGATTGTGGCGGCAATATCGTCGCGACCGAATGGGAGCAACGATGATTCAGATGCCATCGAGGAGCCCAGACCCGCCTATAATACTATCCTTACAATAGTAAGGATATTGGAGAAGAAGGGTTTCGTAGCTCACGAGACCTTCAACAAGGCGAACCGCTATTATCCCATCGTCAGCCGCGAGGAGTACTCGGGACAGATGCTGGGCCGCATGGCGAAGAATTATTTCGGGTCGTCGTTCCGCAGTATGGTGTCGTTTCTGGTCGACAAGAAGGCGGTGACTCTCGAGGATCTTGAATCATTAACCAAAGAGTTAGAGAAATGACACGCTATCTGTTTTTTGCCGTAGTAGGCACTGCTCTGTTCTGGGGGCTGTACCGCTTGCTGTTGCGGCGGGAGCATTGCCTGAGTGTGAACCGTTTCTTTCTGTTGGCAACGCTGGGGTTGAGTTTGTTGTTGCCGTTGGTGCATCCGCAGGTTGCCGTTGTCGCGCCTTCGGCTGTGGGGGGTGGCGGCTATCTGCTGGAGTTGCCTGCTCCTGGACAGTATGCTCCTTTGGACGTTGTGCAGCAGCCAGTGGTTGGAGAAAATGTGACGGTGGCTCGTAGTTTGGATGTGTGGACGGTGTTGGGCGTGATTTATTGGGCAGGGGTAGTGGTGAGTGTGCTTTTGCTGGTAGTGCGTTATGGTGTGTTGTGGCACAAGCTGCGCAGGTACACGTATGTCCGTCAGGGACGTTTTCATGTGGCGGTGACCGACAGCGAGGAATCCTCGTTCTCTTTCTTCCGCTATATTGTAGTGGGTCGCGGCGGCATGAGCGATGCCGAGTTGCAGCAGGTGCTGTGCCACGAACGGTTGCATGCCGCTCAAGGTCACAGTTGGGACAGGCTGGCGGTGCAGTTGGTCTGCTGTCTGCTGTGGTTCGACCCGTTTGTGTGGCTGTATGAGCGTGATTTGTGCGAGGTGCATGAGTATCTGGCCGACGAGGCGGTGCTGCGGCAAGGTGATGAGGGGTCGTACAAGCGTTATCTCGCTCTGCTGTATTGTCAAATCTCTGGGATGAAGTATGTCCCGATAGTCAATAGTTTTCATTTTTCAACAATCAAAAAACGTATTACCATGATGAAACAACCTAAATCCCACAAAGGGTGGGTCAAGGCATTGGCAGCCTTGCCCGTGGCAGCTCTGCTGCTGTTTGCCAATTGCAAGAACCAAGGGCCTGTGCAACAGCAGGCCGTTATCCCCGACGGTACCTATTTGGTGGATCCGTTCATCGACACGTACCGTGACGGACAGCTGGTGGAACGCGAGTTTATGGGCGTGCTGTTGCCGCTCGAAGAGGTGGAAAAACACAAGGTGTTTGCCGATTCGGCCGAAGCTGTGCGCTTTAAGGAAGGACTTGGGAAGTCTGTAAAAGCGATAATCGTTCCCATGAAACCACTGTCGGGAAAAACTGCTGAGATGCTTGGGTCGTCGGTAAAAGCGGTACTCAATCCCATGGTGGACCGCGACGGTGACACGGCTGCACGGTGGTATGATGTGGCGTGGAGCAAGGATCCAGCCGCATTGTGTTGGTGGAACGAGGAGGATGCAGCGGATGGATTTGCCCTTGCCGAGTATCAGGGAGGTCAGGATGCTATGGTCGACTACGTTGCTAAGTCTATCGTTTATCCCGAGAAGGCCAAGGCTGACGGGGTGCAGGGCAAGGTGTATGTGCAGTTTGTGGTGGAGACAGACGGCAGTATAGCGGATGCCACGCTGATGCGAGGCATTGGCGGCGAGTGCGACGAGGAGGCATTGCGTGTGGTGAAAGCCATGCCGAAGTGGAAGCCTGCCACATTCAAGGGCAAGCCTGTGCGGTCGAAGTATGTGATGCCCATCAATTTCAAGCTACAGTAACCTATGCGGTGGTTTGCCGTTTTCATCTCTTTGATGCTGCTCTGCTGCGGCTGCGCCTCGGTGCAGCCGCAGTTGGAGGGCGGCAGGGCTGTGGAGGTGGCGCGGGTGCCGGACGAGGTGTTCCGCAACTATCTGCTGGAACAGGGCTATGCGGAGACGTATAAAGGGTTGAAGCGCCACTTCGGCTTTTGGGTGCCGCGTCGCGAGGTGCTGAGGCGCACGGCAATGGGCAGGGCATTGCAGTTGCTGAATGTGCATGACATGGGAATACAGTCGTTTCAGGGGGTGGAGATGTTCGACAGTCTGGTGGTGTTGATATGCAGCGAGAACCCGTTGGACAGCGTGGATTTGAGCCACTGCCCGAGGCTGAAGCAGTTCAGCGCCATAGAGACTCCACTGAAACACATAGACCTGAGCCATTGCCCGCAGCTGAAGCTGGTGGAGGTGAGCTATACGCAGTTGCAGCAGCTGGATGTGAGCCACAACCCGTTGCTGGAGGAGATTTACTGCATTTTCTCGCCGGGTATCACGGCTATCGACATCAGCCATAATCCCCATCTACAAATACTTTACATTCGTGAGACGCGCATCCGCGAGGTGGATATCACCGCAAACCCCGCGTTCCGCGAGCTGCATGCTCTTGACACACCATTGGAGACTATTATCGTCACCTCCGACCAGTTGGACAGGGTGAGTGCCTCGGTGGAGGATAGTGTGAAGGTGCAGGTGCTGTACGAAGAATAGTGTTACAACACCTCTTCGAGGAGCCACATGCGGGTGCTGTTGGAGCCTTTGAGGAGGATGGTGCAACCGGTGGGCGGCGTTTGCCGCAGGCTTGCTTTGGCGGCTTCGACATCGGGGAACCACTGGAGGCGGCTGTATGCGGGGTTGTCGGACACAAAGCTGAATTCTTCGCCCACGAGGATGGCTTGGATGGGGGAGTCGGCAAGGCGGTCGGCGATGGCCTTATGTTCGTTGGCACTTTCGGCTCCTAGTTCGCGCATACTGCCGAGGATGGCCATCTTGTTGGGCATGGGCAGGGCTTCGAGGTTGTCGAGCGCCACCTTCATGCTCGAAGGGTTGGCGTTGTAGCAGTCGAGGAAGAGGGTGTTGCGGGCGGTCTGTTTGTATTGCGAGCGTTTGTTGGAGGGTTCGTATTGCTCGATGGCCTCCTTGATGTCCCACGGCTCCACGCGGAAATGCAGCCCCACGGCCACGGCGGCCATGCAGTTGTCAAAATTGTAGTTGCCCAGCAGGTGGGTGCGGACATTATAGACATTGTCGGCCACCTCGAAGTAGAAGTGCATATAAGGGTCGCTTCCCACGAGGGTGCCGCGCGTGTTGGCGGTGCCGCTGCCGTAGGTGATGGTTTTCAGACCGCATTGGGCTGCCTGAGCGGTGAGAATCTCGTTGTCGGCATTGACAAAGGCGGTGCCCTCTTTGGCAGAGAGGTGGCGGTAAAGTTCTGTTTTAGTTTGGATGACCCCTTCGAAGCTGCCAAAACCTTCGAGGTGGGCGCGGCCCACGTTGGTGATGAGGCCGAAGTCGGGGTCGGCGATGCGGCAGAGGTCGGCAATCTCGCCGGGATGGCTGGCCCCCATCTCGATGATGGCAATTTGTGCATCGGCGGGGATGGCAAGGAGCGTGAGGGGCACTCCGAGGTGGTTGTTGAAGTTGCCGGAGGTGGCGTGGGTGCGGTAGCGTTTGGCCAAGACGGCGTGGACAAGCTCCTTGGTGGTGGTCTTGCCGTTGGTGCCGGTGATGCCGAGGAATGGGATGGCGAGTTGGCGGCGGTGGTGAGCGGCCAGCTGCTGAAGGGTGGTGAGCACGTCTGACACCACAATGCAGCGGTCGTCGACTTTGTATTGCGGGTCGCTGATGACGCAAAGGGCGGCACCCTGTTCCAATGCCTGGGGCGCGAAGGCGTTGCCGTCGAAGGTCTCCCCCTTGAAGGCAAAGAAGATGCAGCCGGGGGTAATCTGCCGCGAGTCGGTGGTTACTTGCCGGCTCTGAAGATAGGTTTGATATAGTTTTTCTAACATGTCCATTGCTTGATAAGATATACGGATTGAGTGATAATCCACGTCGTTTTGCCTTGCAAATTTACATAAAATTCATAACATAAACGCAGGCGGGCAAAAAAAAACATATACAACACGAATTATCACGAATTTACCATCAATTATTTTATGGATAATCCACGGCAATTTGTGTTTCCCCCCAGAAGAAAGGCACGAAATTGTACTGAAAAAAAATACAAAAGGACCGGAATGGGGTCAATTGATTGGCAGGGAAGATTAGTTAAAGGTTTATTGTTTGAGAAAAAAGTTGTATATTTGCAGCGTCAAAATGGCATAAATAATTATCCGTATAATCAATACGTACAACTATGTAGCAAACAAAAGAAACTAAAGACATAACATAATAGCGATTCGTGCTATTCTTGAACGTCAAATTTCCACATAGCCTTTTAAAGGTTCCAAAATCAAGAATAGGTTACGAAACGCCGATTGTTTCGGCGTGGAATGACTTGTTGGATTTTGGAGGGCGTGGAAACCCTGACGTTCAGGCAAGGAAAACGTTCCACGCTTTTTTTATGTCCTGAACTAAACAACAACTGCAATGAAAAAACGAATCAAAGTAATTTACAGCCCTCCCGTCATCAAGGTGGTCGAGTTCGTGGTGGAGATGGGGCTTGGCGTGTCCACCACTCATTTTGAGTTGGATACTTGGGATGACGATATGCCGGGCAGCCACTCAAACCCTTTCGAGCGTGACGACTTGTCAGGCAATGGAAACCGCACCACCTCGTATGAGTTGGAACGGTGGTAAATGGAAATTAGTAATCAAGAATTTAAAATTAAGACTTTATGAAGAAAATACATAATACAATGATAGTAGGCCTGATGGCGGGTATAGTGCTGCTGGCAGGCTGCAAAAGAGAACACGGCACTGTGACTTTGGGTGCCAATATTGACAACAGTAGAGATGCCAAGGTGTATATTGACAACCTGACCCCCTGTTGGCACAACAACGACCTGATACGGGTCAACAACCAGACCTGCACCACCAGTGCGGCACTGGGTTCCTCGGCACAGATAACCGATGTGGTGGAGAGCAACCACTACCGCGCCATCTACCCCGCCGACATAGTGGGCGATGTGGACATATCCAGTAGCAGCACAATAGGCGTCACCCTGCCCCGCGAACAAATATACGAAGTAGATAGCCGCGGTGACCAAAAGGTGAAGGTGCCGATGGGGGCATACTCATCGACTGAATCGCTGACGTTCCACAACCTCTGCCCGCTCATCAAAGTGGTAATCAGTAACAGGATGGATAATGACTTCGTCCTTGAACATATTACCGTTACAGCTACTACCGCCTACCTCAGTGGATTGTGCAGTGCCAGCGTGACGGGAAGTCCGAACGACCATATTAGTACGATGGTGTCGTCATCGGCAAGCCACGACGTGTCGTTGGTATTTCCTTATGGAAACAGGCCCACCATTGGCCGTGGGGACAGGGACACCTACGTCTATTACATTGTAGCACCAGAGTTTGGTGGGGACGAAGGGGAAGATGTGACCATCACGCTCTATACTGCCCTTGGACAATATGCCACGTTTGAGAAACATGCGTCACTCCGTCACAACAGAATGGCGGAAGTAAGCTTTACTGTGGAACAGTGGAATGGGCAAGTCCTGCCTTTGGTCGACGGGGTGTTGCCGGGTGCCTTCTCGGTGAGTGCCACGCAGCAGGTTCATTTCTCGCAGGGCAACCTGCAGTATCAGGCAAGCACCAACACTTGGCGTTTTGCCGAGCATCAGTATGACTATGTGGGCAGTGCTAATCTTAACATCAGTTCTACCTATACCGGTTGGATAGATTTATTCGGGTGGGGTACGGGTAACAACCCCACACTGACTTCCACCAACAACAGTGATTATAACACATTTGTTGACTGGGCATACCATAACCCCATCAGCAACGGCGGCAATGCCGTCTACCAGTGGCGCACGCTCGCCAGTGCCGAATGGCATTACCTGCTGAACAGCCGCACGAATGCCTCATCCAAACGAGGGACAGGTAATATCAATGGAGTGGGCGGACTGATAATCCTGCCCGACAGTTGGGCACTGCCTTCAGGTTGTTCGTTCACTGCGGGGTTTGCATCGAGTTTAGGTGACTGGTCACTCAACAGCTACACCCTTGCTCAGTGGGAGCAGATGGAGACTGCCGGTGCGGTCTTCTTGCCTGCGGCTGGCTACCGCTTCGGCACGGAGTATAGCTACAATATGGGCTATTCCGGCCTCTTTTGGTCGTCCACGCTCCACACAAATTATGAGGGCCAAGCGTACTACATGGACTTCAGCAGCTACAGTCTCTACGCGACGAGCAACAACCCTCGCAACCTCGGGTTCTCTGTACGCCCAGTTCGGGATAATTAAGATATTAATGTGTTAAATCGTGTTGCTGGTGGTCTCCACCGCTCATGAAAAGCAAAGAGAGTCCTTGCCACTGCGGCAGGGACTCTTTTTTTTGTCACTTTTCTTGATGATTGGGAAATAATATGTAATTTTGCATTTTGAAAAAGTCGGTTTTATTCAAGAATGGTTGCGCGCTAACGCCAAATCATTTATCGATATGTGGAATACACAACAAATACATAAACTGCCACCTTTAGAATAATGGATACTCTTCCGCGCATAAAAGGTATTAAGACTTTGCCTAATTATCGACTCTCGGTTGTGTTTGACGACGGGAAGGAGGTGGTGTACGATGTGGGTGAGGATATTGAGCAGGTTGATGAGTTTCGTATGCTGAAGCAGATTCCCCATCTTTGGGAGCAGGCACGGGTGGATAGCAGCCGTACCTGTGTATATTGGAACGACCGCATAGACCTGCCTTCCGACACATTGTATGAGTATGGTGTGCCTCAATATGTCCTCAAAGATGAGGCATTGACTCATGTTGCAGAGGAGAGATTGGGTGCTGGCAGATAGTAAGTCCGCCACAGCAAGAAATAATAATAGGAGAGCCCTTGCCTTTGCGGCAGGGTCTCTTTTCTATCTAACAGATTCCATTGCATATATCATCACTTAACATTTTGCTAATAACATTTTGTTAAGTCGGGATTTTGTTGTATTTTTGCAGTAGAAAATAATAAAGATGAATATGGATAACCCTTTTGTTTTCAACGGATACGCGGGTGCGGAGTATTTCTGCGACCGCGAGAAAGAGTTGGCAGAGCTGCAAAGATTTGCCGAAAACAATGTCAATGTAACCCTAATCGCCCAACGCCGTATGGGCAAGACGGGACTGATATTTCGGCTGATGGATGAGTTGGCGAGCGTCGGGAGCGAGATTAAGCCCATATATGTGGATATATTTGCCACACGCAATCTTGCCGAGCTGAACCGCACGGTGGCCACCGCCATCCTGAAAGCCTTCCCCGAAGAGTCGTCGGTGGGGAAAAGATTCTTGGGCATACTGAAAGGATTGCGGCCATCGTTTGGAGTTGACCCGCTGTCGGGGTCGCCACAGGTGCAGTTCACCTATCAGAACCAGACAGAAAAGGAGCATACGCTGGAGGGGTTGCTGACCTTCTTAGAACAGCAACAGCAGCCGGTATTGCTGGCTATTGACGAATTCCAGCAGGTGAGGGAGTACGACAATGAGAATGTAGAGGCCTTGCTGCGGACCTATATTCAGCGGCTGCACAATGTGCGGTTTATCTTTTGCGGCAGCCGCAAGCACCTGATGACCGACATTTTCAGCAATCCAAGCCGACCCTTCTTTGCCAGCACCCAGTTCCTCGGACTTGAGACCATAGCAGCAGAGTCGTATGGTAACTATATCACAAAGATGTTCGCGGCGGGCGGGAAAGAGATTGATACCGAAGCGGTGGCGCAGATAATGCAGTGGTCAAGACGACATACCTATTATACACAGCGGCTGTGCCACGAGGTGTATGGGCTCCCTGCAAATCATATCGGCATTGATGAGGTGAAAGATTGTTGCAACACTTTGCTACAGTTGAATGAGCCCTATTTTCTGCAATACAAACAGCTGTTGACGGCAGGGCAATGGAACTTTATGATTGCGCTGGCCAAAGAAGGAACTGTAGAGCAACCCTACGCCACTGCATTTCTAAAGAAATATGACGTGGGTGCCACAGCTGTGGCACGTAGACAATTGCAGACACTGATAGACAAAGACCTGGTGTTTGCCGAGACCACCAAGGAGAAGACCTACTACGCTGTCGCCGACCTGTTCTTGATGCGGTGGCTGGAGAAGGAATATTAGGCCGCGTATCCGCATGCGTTATCATAAGGGTTGTGGTTTGAAAAAAAGTTGTATATTTGCATCGGAAATTGAAAGAACGATAGTAGATAAAAGCATAAAAACAATAGTTAAAAATCAATTTATTATGAAGAGAATACATATAAGAATGATAGTCGGCCTGATGGCTGGATTAATGCTACTGGCAAGTTGTGAAAAAGAGTTCGGTTCAGATGACGAAGGGGTGCTGCCCGGTTCATTCTCGGTGAGTGCCACGCGGCAGGTGCGTTTCTCGCAGGGCAACCTGCAGTACAAGGCCAGCAACAATACTTGGCGATTTTCAGAGTATCAGTACGAATATGTGGGCAATGCCAATAGTAACATCAGTTCCTCCTACAACGGATGGATAGACCTTTTTGGATGGGGTACCAGTGGATGGAACAGCGGGGCTGGTTGCTACGAGCCTTGGTCGACCAGCACTTCATGGATGGACTATTATCCGGGTGGCTCAAACTCCATTGGTCTGACGGGAGCTTACGCCGGGGCCGACTGGGCATGGTACAATGCCATCAGAAACGGTGGAAACACAGCCCACTGGTGGCGCACACTCACCCATGACGAATGGGATTACCTGCTAAACACTCGCGCCGACGCTGCTTCCAAACGCGGCACTGGCAACATTGACGGTGTGGGCGGACTGATTATCCTGCCCGACAGTTGGACGCTGCCTTCGGGCTGTCCTCAGTTCAATCCTGGCCTTGCATCGAGTTATAGGGACTGGTCTCGCAACAGCTACACCTCTGCCCAGTGGTCGCAGATGGAGGATGCCGGTGCGGTGTTCCTGCCTGCTGCTGCCCGCCGCAATGGCACGACTGTCTATGATGTGGGCAGCGACGGGTACTATTGGGCGTCCACGCCCTACAATGGGGGCGACGCGTACAGTATGTACTTCCACAGCAACGAGCTCCACGCTGCGGACAGATACAGTCGCCAGAGCGGGTTGTCTGTGCGTCCCGTTCGGGATGTAAGATGATCTGAATTGAGAATTGAGAGTTGAGAATTGAGACCTGTCGGGCGATAATTCTCAACTCTCAATTCTCAACGACTTAACTTTTTGCAAATATTATTGTGTTATGTCGGGTATGCCATAAACCCAAATCGGTTGTTGGAATATACCTATTCGAAATCTCCTATGGAGAATATATCTGTATAACAACGTGATATGCTATTAAACGAAAGCCCCTACGGGGCAGGGATATTCCCCATACTTTGCACGATTCGGCAGGTACTCCGTAGGAGTTTTCGCTTAATAGCCAACGCCATACCCCTCCCAATGATACTCCGTAGGAGTTTTCGGTTTCCTAATGACCGATTTGGGTTAAAAGCGTGAATGTGTTATCACGCTATTGTGTAAGGATAACACAAGGGCGTAATAACACATTCACTAGTCGTCAACGGGTTATTCCTCGGCGCGGAACAGAGGCCGCAGGGGATTGTTGACGGTCCCTCGTCGGTCACCGTTGTTGAAGGGGAACTCGACATCGCCGTAGAAGATGTTCTTCAGCACGGCGGAATAGTAGCGCAAGGTGACATGGCTGTTGAGGCTGGGATTGGGGGAGGTGATGTAGACAAAGAAGAGGCTGCCTGTAGGCTTGGCCACACCGACACACCTGTCGTCGCAGAAAGCCCCGACCATGTCGGCGGTGTCGACATGCCAGTTGTTGCCAATCTGGGGATAGGTGAGTGAGAGGTCCACCTCGACGACGGCGGTCATGCTGCTGCTGTAGTCGTAGTTGGGTCGGACATTCCAATTGGGTGCGCTGAGATTGCCTGTAGGTATGTCAGGCTTGTCGGGCGTGATGGGGGCAGTGACGTTCTCCTTTTGGCAGCCCGTGACGATAAGCCCCATGAGGGCAATCAGGATGATTATGCTCTTTTTCATTTCTTTATCAGTTTAAGGGTTGTAACAGTACCGTTGTAATTGATTGTTGCGAAGTATACACCGTCGGGGAGTGCAGCGCAGTCGGTCCACATCAGCTGTGGTGCCGGGCCTTCGAGTGAGGCCACCTGCACGCCCTGCACCGAGTAGATGCGGATGCTCATCTTTGCGTCGAGCGGAGCATGTGTGTCGGTGACGGCGAAGGTGACACGGTCGGTGAAGATGGAAGGCAGTGCCATCACAGCGGGTTTGCTTTCGTCCGAAGGCTCGAGGGCAAGCATTACGGGTTCGCGGAGCGAGCCGAAATGAGCGTTGGGCTGGTAGGGAATCCGTGTGGAGGCGATGCCTGTGAGGCCATCCTCCTGCTCAAGCACGAACGACACCTGACCGCTATGGTCGGAGCCGATGGTGATGAAGAAGAGGGTGTCGTCATCCACCACCTGAGGCAGGGCAATCGCCGAGAGCGTAGCGCCTACGTAGGTCAGCACTCGTGTGCACTGGGCGGGATGCTCGACGGTGGCAATCATCGTCATGTTGGAGGAATGGGAATTGGTGAAACCCGACGCAGGCGCACCTTTGGTACTGCACTTTGAGCTGCCCTTATAGTTGTTGTGGTGGTAGGTGAATGACACGGGGTCATTGCCGATGCGTTTAAGTAGGTAACCCTCGCCGGGATACAGGGCACTCAGCGAGCCCTCCCATCGCTGGTTCTCGGAGTAGACAGCAAAGCTGTGCTGGGACTTGACGATGTCGCCCACAGTGGCGTGGTCCACATAGTCGGCCATGGCGTTGGTGATGTTGTCCTCGTAGGAGAGGAGGTAGGGCAAACTGTTCCATCCATGCGAGATCTGGATGGTCCGCTCTGAGTCGGTTGTGATGCGCTGTCCTACCACCTGGGTGTTGTAGTGGTCCATGCCGGTTTGGATCATGTACGTCTGTTTGTAGTTCACGTTTGGAAGCGAGCCCACCCAATGGGCGCCGTCGTATTCGGCGAACTTCATCTCGGAAGCCGACTTAATCTGGTCGCCGATGGAGAAGGGTTCGTTGGTGAAGAACAGGTCGTCCAATTCACCCTCATGGTCGGGGATGATGTTGAATGAAATCCAGTTCCATCCTGTGGAGAGGTTGAGGTTCTGCACCTCGTTGGCATTGGTGGAGAGAATCACCGGGCTGAAAGGAGGCAGACCCGCCATTGAGTCGCTCTGGAAGATGACTGGCACCGACGACGAGAGGTTGAAGATGCGGCCTGTGCTGGACTCCCACAGTCGGAAGGAGACAGGTTGGGATTGCGTGTCGTCGTTGCCGTAGATGGTCATATAGACGTAGCTGGTATTGGTCTCCTCTTCGAAGGAGATGTGGCTTTGTCCCACAATCTCGTCGTCGACGATTGCCGCGACAATATCCTCGGGGTTGGTGTCGTAGACGCCATCCACCACCACCTGTCCTCTGAACGACATCTGGCGGTCGAAGTCCTTGATGTTCAGTGTTGGCCAGGGGCATTTGGCTTTCACCTGGATGAAAATCTTCAACGGTTCTGCCAGTCCGTTTTCATCCGTCAGGTAGATGATTTCGGCATAGGTGCCGATGGGAATGTCCTTATCCAGTATGAGCTGAAGGGTGAGCGACTCCTGCGGGTCGATGCTGCCGTATCCTTGGCTCACGCTCAGCCAATCGGGTTCGCCGTCGATATAGTACTGATGGCGCTTGCCGCTGGTGTTTCTAATCTGTACAGGGATGATGTAGTCGGTAGTGGCGCGGTCGTAGAACACTTCGTTGATGCTTTCGGAGTCCCATACGAGGGTGTTCTTGTTGACATACACCTGCCACATGATGGGGCTGACGGTGCGGTTGCCGTTCATGTCCTCGACATTGCGGACGGTGAGGTAGATGTTGTTCTTGTTGATTTCGCGGTCGAGCATGTTGATGTTAATCAGCAGCTCGTCGTAGTTGAACGACCAGTCGAAGTTGATTTTGGTCAGCAGGTCGCGCTCGCGTACCGGCGCATGGATGTTGCGGTCGGCCATGTCGGCCAGGGTGGTAGAATCGGGGGCAAGGACCAGTGGCTGAATCTTGTTGACGACGGTACCGTCGGTGGTCTTGAAGATGCGACGGTTGTTGACGGAGAAGATTTCCTCCATAATGCCGCTGGTGTTCTCCCTCTGTTCGGAGAAGGAAAGCATGCCCACCAGCCCCATCTCGTCACCGAAGGGTGAGATGTTGTCGAAGGTCTCGATGAGGCTACGCGGCAGCGCTTGCTCGAAGATGGCCAAGTCATCGATGTTGCCTGCAAAGGTGCGGGTGAGGCCGTAGGCATCGCCGCCCAGCACCATCACGCCGCTTAAGCCGCTCAGGGTATCGGTGGCAAAGGTGTTCACCATCTCGCCGTCGATATAGATAGAGGCGTTGTTGTAGGTGCGGTTCACAGTCAGCACATAATGGTGCCACAGGCCGTCGGCATACCTGCCGGAGGTTTGCTGCGTCATCCTGTTGTTGTGGAACACCACCCGTCCGTTCTCAAGGGCGATAAGGGTGCCTTTGTTTGTACCAGTCCAGCCGGCGGAGAAAAGGGCGGCGTTGTATTCGGTGGTGCGGAACCAGAACATCAGCGTGTAGTCCTGAATGGCGGAGCGCGAGAGCACGTTTTGGTCGAGGGTGACGGTTTGAGTTCCGTCCATGTGGATGGAGATTCCCGAGGGAGTGGTCCAGTTGGCGCCATGCATTGTCAGTGCCGAGCCGTTGGCTATGTCGTGGAGTATTTCACCGCGTCCCTCGTTCATGGGGTAGTATGAGGCCAGCTTGTGCTCATAGCCTGTGAGGCGTTTGAGGTGTGTCTGGACAATTTCGTCGGACGAGATGGCCTTGAGCCACAGACGTGCCTCCAGCATATTGCCCTTGTATCCATGTCCGAATGTCAGGGGGGCGGAACCCGTGTAGGAAGGTGTCACCAGTATGTCGCTGTTTGGGTCGGTCACGTTCTGGGTGCCGACATAGAATTCCACCTCATTGGTAATATTGTTGTAGGTCATCACCACGCGGGTGAAAGACGTCATCGGTTCGAGGGGTAGGGATTGAACGGTGTAGTCGTCGATGGTGCCATACAACCGATACCTGTTGCCGTAAGGCATCAGGCCGAACGAGATGCCGCCGTTCTTGGTGGTATGACCGAAGAGCTCTTGCTGGCGGTTGGCGGCGGAAGCATCCGGCTTGACCATCATGTCGATGGAGAACGATTTGGCGGCCAGCACACGGGTGACGGCGCTGGTTGCCTCGCAGTTGGGTGTACCGTCGAAGTAGACCGATGTCGAGGAGGCAATCCCTGACCGGTTGGTGACCCCCAGCAACTGGAAGTTGTTGTCCTCGTCGAGATAGTTGCCCGCAATGGGCTCGTTGAAGCGCAGGCGGCAGTAGTCCCCCACGCCCAGGATGCTGTTGGCCGGCAGAGGCTCGCCGAAGACGCGCGGACAGCGGGTGTCCTTTATGCCGCTCAGCACTTCCGACGACCGCGAGATGAAGCCGCTGCCATGACGGCAGAAACTGACGGCGCGCAGGTCGTAGCGCTGTTCGATGGGGTCGCGTTCGCCATAGAAGCGGATATTCTCGATGCTACCGCCCTTAATCATGTCCTTGTTGCCGCTGGCAGCCAGATAGAGGGCGCTGTCGGCATAGTAGGAGCATATATTCACCCATCCGTCGTCACTCTGTGTGGACAGTTTGTATTGTAGCTCTATGTGGTCGAACCCCTTGTAGTTAACATCATAGTCGCTGATGGTGACGGGTAGGTAATAGCCCACCGAGTCCTTTGGAGACAAGGTGTTCATCACCCAGCCATCGTGTGGCGAGACAATGTCCACATTGCACGACACCGGCACGAAATGCACCGAGAACTGGGCTTTCCCCTTCGCCGACGAAATGCAGGTAGACCCCAATTCAATCACGAGGTCCTCAAAGTCGTAGCCATCGCCGGCATATACCTCCATAGTCTTCACGACTACTTGTCCCTTGGTGAGGGTGATGGTGCGGCCGTCGGTAAGGGGCATGCCGTCGATATAGACTCTTGCCCCGTGGGGGTTGCTGAGGTCGTTCATCTTCAACTTGAACTGGATGGCTCCTGTGGCCCCTGGCCCTGTCGTCGCCTCCACTTCGTTCGACAGATAGATTGTGAACACAGCGGGTCTGTCGGCGGGTACATTGCTCCGCTCGTGGACATTGATGTCTACTTTTGGATTCTCCAGCTTCAGCGACCCTGCCGAGATGGGCATTGGGGGTGCGTAATAATGGGTGCTGTCGGCCACCTCGCAGGGGCACTTTGTGGCACCGCCGAGCAGATAATAGACCAGCGAGCCATAAAGATATTGGCCGTTCTCATAGTCATGTCCATTTTCAACAAAATCACGAGTCTCCCACGACGCATTGTTGAACGCGTAGTCCGACTTGTCTTTCTTGATGCGGTAGATGGCCACATCGATATTGCTGTAGGCGTCGGGCGACAGGGTGTAGCCTATGGTACGGGTGTGCGTGGACTTGCGGGTGGGGTCGCGAGACCAGTCGAAGTCGACTATGGGGGTGATGTAGAAGTCGAATTTGCTGCCCGTCCAGTTGCTGATGAAGCTGATGGGGTTGTTTTTTCCACGGTTGTCAATAGTGTTCGCGAACATCTCGCCGAAGGCTTTCATCATCATGTCCTTAACCGTTTTGCCAAAGAGGCCGCCTATTTTGCTCAGGTTTGATGCACTGATGCCGAATCCGGGATAATCGGCGTAGACGTGGAAGGCGTGGCTGTAGGAGTAGCTGTTCGCGGCGCTCACGGTGGTGCCGCTGCTGATGGAGTAGGTCGCCACATGGTCACTGCCGTTGTTGTGGATGGCCGACACCTTCTCGGCTTCGTTCTTCATCAGCAGCGATACCCAGTCGGTGATAGCACGGTTGTAGCTCTTCACTTCGTCGGTGTGAATGGCCGTGTCGACACTGGGATGGACCATGGTGTAGGAGCCTTTGCTGGCCCAACTGGTGTCGGCAGGCGACACTCGGCTCCAGTAGACCACTTGCTGCCGTGCGTTGGCGATGCTGAGGGCCGTGGCGCTGTCGCAGGTGAGCAGCAGTGCGTCGCGCTGCTGCTGGAGCTGGGGTATGATGTTGTTGACTATGTGGCTGTGGGTGTAGGCAAAGGTGGAGGCGAGGTAGGGACCAGCCTCGATCTCGTTGCCAATCACCAGATAATAGCGCTTGCCATCTGCATCGACGCCTTGCGCCAGGGTGTGCATGCTGCCGTTGGCACTGCGTGCCGCAAGGGCAGCGTAGGTGAGCGAGTCGATGGGTTGCACGGCGTTGGCCAATCGGTAGTAGACGTTCTGCACCGCACCGATATACACATCTGCGTCCTGCCCCACGTTGTAGGGACTGCTGCTGGTGCTGATGCGTTCGGTTGTCCGGAAGGTGTAGTTGCCCTCTTCTTTGTAATGATAGCTCGATTGGACGGGCAGAGTGAAGGTAGTGGATGAGCTGATGTTGGAGTTCTGCCCGATGAAGGTGCCGCCTCCCATACCCAGGAAGGCACCCATCACCACGGATGCATGGCTGCCAAAGATAAGATCGAGTTTGATGCCGAACTTGAAGTCGAAAGTGGAGGTGTAGCTATACGAATACTCCGAGCCTGCCTCGACATAGGCCGACGAGCCGCTTCCCGGCGGGTCGCGCAACACGTCGAGCAGCGCTATGGTGCCGTGGGTGGAGGCAGCGGTGCCGGTGCCGACAGTGCGGTGCCCAGTGATGTACCCTTGCAGGGCTTGCAGTTCTACGTATGCCCCCTCGCTCTCCACCGAGAGGTCGAGCACACGCTTCACGTTCTCGTCGTCGCGCACAAATGACACATAATCGACGGGGATGGTGAATTCGGCCTGCCCCAAACTGTCAAGCTCTTTGGTGACAATCTGAGTATTGGTTGCGTCGTGCATGCCGTTATATACCTTCAGTGTCCCGCCTTTGATGCGCACTTGGTCGTGAGCCCCTTCGGGGTTGTTGTTGTAATAATAGTCCTCGTGGGCATAGGCGCGGAAGTCGTAGTTGCCGGTGAGGAACACGGGCGCTCCGAAGAGGTAGCGATACACGCCGTTGCTGTCCTGCGTGGCAAGGGGTACATTGAATGGGTTGTTCTGAATGTCGGTGCGCCGGAGGAAGGGTTCGCCAAAGTAGTCCAACTCCATTCCATAACGCAGTTGCTTGCAAGTGATGTTGATGGGGCTGCGGTAGGTGAGCCTGTACTCGGCATTGTGGAGGGTATAAAGGCTTTCGCTTTCGTGCCATACAGTGTCCTGGCTGACGGCTGCGTTGCTGAGGTCAATGGTCTCGCTTGTCCTGCCGTGGCTGAAAAGGGTGGAATAGCCCTGTGCGTTGGCTTGGATTACTTTGTACCGCACGGGGAAGAGGTCGGCACAGTACTCGCCCGTTGCAGGGTCGGGTTCGATGATGATGCGCCGCAACTGGTAGTGTACACGGGTGAAACCTGAGGTGTCGGTGGAGTCCGTGCCGTTGTACACAAGGTGGGGTACAGTATATTCCAGGGTATCTCTTGTCAGGTCGCTGGGTATGCGGACAATGTAGCTCACGTTGTCGCCTTCCAGTTCAAGTACGAGCTTTGTGTTGTCGCCCAGGTTGTTGTGCGATTCACCGAATCCCAATGGCAGCTGTCGCTGCAGCAGGCCACCGGCCACACGTCCTGCCAGCCTCACTTTGGTCTGATCCCACAGCCGCACCCCGTCGAGCGGAGTCTCCAGAGTCAGCAGGCTGTCGCCGTCGATGCGTACAAAACCGCCTTCGGCAAAATGATGCCCCTCTTTCACCACCTGCAGGGTAAAGGCACTGCTTTGCGGCACCCGCAACTCGAAATTTCCCGAGGCATCGGTCTTCAATGCCGAGTTGCCCAGGCTCACGATGTTGCCATTGAGCATCAGGTTTGCGTCCCGCACGGGGATGGAGCTGTTCTCGTACAGCACACGGCCTGTGAGCCGCACCGCTGAGATGTTGTCGAAGTCGATGTCGGTAACCAGGCATCTGTTCAGCGACAGGTTTACCGTTGCCAAACCTGGTTCGGAGTGATTATAGTGGAAGGTGGCATGCTGCGAGGTGGGGGTGATGACATACTCCTGATTGCCGCCATAGGGCAGGCTGTCGAACTGATAGAATCCGCGGTTGTCCGTCACCACTGTCTGCATCACAAGACTGTCGCTGGTGCGTGTCGCCACCACCGTGATGCCGGGGCAGGCAGTGCCGTCCTCATAATGCACCCGTCCGCTCACTCTTCCCCAGGGGGAGCGTGCACCGACAGTCTGACGGCTGTCGCTTGTGGTGACGCCTTGGCAGGTATAGCGCATTGTTACGCGGTATTGCCACTCCGCGCTCACCGACGGGTCAGCCGTTTCGTCCCGCCAGTAGTTGTAGATGGTGGTGCCCAGTTCTCTCCAGTCTTCGGTACTGTCTGCTCGGGTTTCCACAAGGTAGTCGTCCACCCCTCCTTCGGTGGCTGACCAGGTCAGCAGCACGTGGTCGGGATATTCTTGGTTGGAAGCTGTAAGGCTGTTGAGGCCGGCAGCATCGGTAAAGTAGGGTGCCACGTTTCCGCGCAGCTGTATCTCATCAGGTACAGTGTTGTCGACACTGTACGTGGTTCGCAATCTCAGCACCATCCCGGCAGTGTCGTAATAGAACCGGTATTTGTAGTGTACGCAGGGTGTGGAAAGTTGATCCACAACATGCAGGATAATCGCTCCATTGTGGAAGGTGTCGTATACCGGATGCAGGGCATAGTGCTCCAGTAAAGCAACCATGGTGTCGGATGGAATACGGATTAACACGGTGTCGTGTGTCTCGTTCAATATCTTTTCTATGCACACGGTGGTGTGGTTGTCCCAATAGAAAGCTGTGGTTCTCGGCGTCTCGAGGGTACCATCGCCCCAAAAACCGTTAGGCAGCTCAAAATACAAATGTGTCTTATGGTTGTTGGTGAAATCGTCATCGATCCTGTAGTAAAGTTTCTGCATGAATGGCATTTCAACACGGATGAATTCCCAGCTTTTGGCGGCGTAGGGGTGGTTGTCCCATCCCCACACGGCGGCTGACGCACGTCGCACTCGGTAGTATATCTTCGTGTTGTTGCCGCTCTCCAAGGGATTGCTCATTGTCGCCTCGGACGAGTCGATGTAGTGGTATGTGGTGTCGAGCAGCGAATTGCCCACCCCCCATACGATGGGGATGGTGGCGATGGTTTGCGCGTCGGAGTAGTTGCTATCGTATGCCCGTTGTATCTCGAACAGGTCGTTGGGCACAATATCGGTTTCGCTTGGCGTGTGGAACTTCCAGCTGATGTCGAAGTAGCGTCTGTCCTGGTGGTAGAGGTTGGTCCGCTCGTCGAAGTAGGTGTAGTATTCCACGTCCATGTCGTAAATCTTGTGGTATGCCGGTATGTCCACCAGGTTGGAACGCAGCCACTGTTTACGCTCGTTGTCGCCAGTCGACAAACTGTGGCGTGTCTGCATGGTGATATGGAAACCAGTTTGCACCGAGTCGCAGCTGGGTACATAGATAAGACCCGACTGATCGGTGCAGGGAATGTTGGTTGGATTCCACGCAGTGTAGTATTGATAGGTTTGCTGGAAAGCGACGTAGGGTACGGCCAACTTGCCGTAGCCAGCCGCTTCGTAGCTGGTCCCTCCGTTGTAGTTGGCTGTATAGAAAATAGGGTTCATCAACTGCGGCTGTTGTTCGTTGCCGTCGAAGAATCCAACCGAAAAATAGCGACTCTCGTAGGTGGAGCCACCGCTTTCGTGGTATACCGATTCAATGCCACTCCGGAAGAGGACATTTTGCAGGCTGTCGGGTGGATACCAGTCGAACTCAAGGTAGGTCAAATGGTCGCCACCGTCTCTGCGGCGCAAATCCACCGAATGCCAATTGGTGTCGACGTTGAATACCGGATTGCTGCCGTCGTAGCTGTTGGTTACTACCACAACGCCCATGGCCACTTTCAGTTCCACCCATCCTTTGTCCCGCGGTCTGCCGGGCACGGCACCGGCTTTGCATTTAAGGCTGTCCGCCGCATAATAGATAAAGTTGGGATATGAACTGGCATCGGGGACATGCATCCAGATGCGTGAACCATCGCCGCCTTTTCCGGCATAGTAGTTGTGTTCCACTCCATCGGCAAAAACAAGAACCTTGTAGTGGATTCTGCCCCTGCCCAGGGAGTAGGCATCGTAATTGCTTGCATCACGGAAATGGGAGGATCCGTACAACGGGGTGGCGTGAAGGGCTGCAGGCAGCAGCATGGCAAAAAGCACTGCTGCAAGGCATAGTAAACCTTTCGGGCCCCAGTTTCCACGGCCGCCGTTGCGGCGCGTGGGGTCATGATAATTGTTGCTCATAATTAATTGTATTGATTTGTTCGTTAATCTCGATTTTGAAATTGCAAATTTACGAATATTTAATAAACCACAAAGAAAAAATGTCGTGCCGGCTCTATTTTTTCTTGTCTATATCCTGTCTCCATGCCTGCCGGGTGCGGCAGATTGACATTGGGAATCACAATTGAAATTATTTGAGTGAATAGATTTTTTTTTGTACTTTTGTGATTGAAAAAAGTGGCGAAGTCTGTGCGATTTTGCACGTATGATATTGGATTTTAATATGGTATTAATATATGTTACAAACAGTTTTTGCAGGAATAACGGCACAACCGTGTACTGGACAACCCCAGTATGTGACCCCGTGCGTCACGGTGGTGCAATTTGCAGTGGAGAACGGTTTTACCGACTCGTACACAGAGAAACTCGGATTGACTGACGACGAAGGGGACATTAACCTAGAAAGTCGCAGCAATGATGGCGACAACTGGGGTGGTGTATCCGACAATCATTGGTTTTGATAAGTTGATACTTATCGCATTAAGCATGAATAAGTTTATGAAAATGAAAAGCAAGATACAATACTATTTTTTGGCAGGCATGATGCTGCTGGGCGGCGTGTTGGCAACTAGTGGCTGCCAAAAAGAGAACGACCGGGAAGGCATTCCCGAAGGGGCTGTCCTGATTACCGCTGAAGGCTTTGGCGGCATGGAGGGAGACAAGACTTCGGTGAGTGCCGAGAGTGTGATTTGGGAGAACGGGGACAGGGTAAACCTCAATGGTGCCGACTATACCGTCACGGTGAGTGGAAACAAGGCTTATGTTTCGGGCTTCAGCAGCCCCGACGACCCGTTCCGGGGCATTTACCCCGCTGGTTTGACGGCTGGCACCCAGACGGTGACAGTCCCGTCGCAGTATGAGAGCCATTACAACAACGGACGGCAAGTGTTGCATCTGCCCATGCTGGCTATGGCCGGTGCCCGTGCCGATGCAATCCGCTTCCGCCATGCCACCGCGGCGGTCCGAGTGCTGGTGAAGAACTCGCTGAACGTGGACGTGGTGGTGACGGGGGTGAGTGTGAGCAGTGAGGAAGGACAGCTGTGCGGCACTCGGGGCGTGACCCTCGGTGTGGGGACCCTCGCAGTGGCTGCCCAAAGCGAAGACGATGCGATTGCCGATGAGGACAAGCAGGTGTCGGTGCTGTTGACCGACTGCCCCCTCTTGGCTCACGGCGGCAGCGACATCCTTGAGGTGCAGGTGCCCATCCTGCCTGTTGCTGAGGGGGATATGACCATCACCGTCTATGCTCACATGGCGGGTGCCGCATCCGGTGCCAGAAACTTCACTTTCACCCATACGGCTTCGCACCCTGAGCTTGCCCGCAATGTGATGATGACGGCGCGCGTCAACCTCAGCACCGATGGGGGACGTACCACTGAGGACACCAAAGGCCGTTTCTCGGTGGGGGCGAATAGGTGGGTGGTGTTTGCCCACGGCAACCTGCAATATAACGCCGGCACAAGCACATTCCGCTTTGCACCCGAACAGTACGACATCATCGGCGACGGCAACAGCAATGTCGCTTCCAGCTATTCGGGATGGATAGACCTGATGGGCTGGGGCACCAGCGGCTACCAGGGCAGCAACCCCTGGCTGTCGAGCACCGTCGAGGCGGATTATGGCCCCACTTCCGGCAACATCGCTACGACACATTACGACTGGGGTGTGCACAACGCCATCGAGAAGGCTGGAGCTGCCGGCACCTGGCGCACCTTGACAAGCAGCGAGTGGGACTACCTGCTGAACGACCGCAGTGCGGTCAAGCGCTTTGCAAAAGTGGCACTGTCGGTTGACGGCACCACAGTCAATGGGTTGGTGCTGTTCCCCGACGACTACAATCTCACCGATGGACTTAGATACAATCAGCCCAACCTTGGATACGAAGGCCAAGGTGGGTCGAACATGCTGTCGTTGAGCCAGTGGCGGCAGATGGAGGCCGAAGGCGCCGTATTCCTGCCTGCAGCGGGATACCGGGAGGGCACTAGCCCCACCGAGGTGGGCGGCACGGGCTATTACTGGTCCTCGTCAAGAGTTGTTGGTAGTGCACGGGCGCTCCGCTTCGCCGACGAAAATTTGGTGTTCGACGGCTCTCCCGCCGTCTACTACGGAAACGCCGTCCGTCTCTGCAGCGATATTTGATTTTTTCATTCCCGGACGAACACGAACGGCACAAACCACAATTTGAATTGCGAAAACTGCTAAATTAAAAAATGTCCCTTGAAAAGGGGCATTCATGATACGGAGAGGGGCCGTTCAATCCTGCCTCGTTATGGTATCGTTATAGCATCGTTACTCGACATGATAACGGATAACTAGCCTGGAAGCAGGCAACATCGAGCCGGGATTGAACGACCCAAGTGGTTCGTGGCGTGGCGTGCCGTCCGCTGAGGATTGCTATTCGGTGTAGACGATGAAGTGGGGGCGGGGGTCGATGGATAGGAGGCCGTTGTTGGCTTCGGCCTCGGCTTTGAGCACCCGGATGGCGTTCTCGTTGTCGACAAGGTCGTTTGTTATCAGCCGCGAGGTCTCGCACCATCCCACCAAGGGGTTGTGGAGGTGTGTCTCGCGGTCTTCGCGGTCGGTGGTGGCCACGTAGTTGGTAGTGACGACGGTGAGGGTGCGCGAGGCCCAGTCGGAGGTCCATTCCCCATTTTGGTAGATGGTGGTGCCGTCCTTGACGAGGGAGTGGAGGGCGTAGTCGTAGTAGGTTCTGCCCGAGCTGCTAGAGCTCTCCTTGCAGGTGATGTAGCAGTCGATGCCTGTCATCTGGGTCAGCAGAATCCTGCCGGCACCGGTCATGGAGTATTCAAACAGCTGGAGCAGTTCGGCATAGGTGATGCGGAACACATAGAGCTGGTTGCCGAAGGGAAACATGTCGTAGACATTGCCGACGGTGATGTTGCGCGAGGGTTGCCCGTCGAGGGTGAAGTAGGTGCGGATGTAGGTACGGTTGAGAAAGGCCACGTCGGCCTCGCTGATGCGTTGCATGATGTCGCCCATCCAGTTGCCCATGACCGAGGCGCGTTGTCCGCTGCCGTCGATGAAGTAGTTGGAGGCATCGACGGTGATATGCCCGATGACCTGTTGTAAGTGTCCGGAAAGGTCGTTGAGGGCGTTGTCGGAGACGGTTAGGATGTCGTCGTCGAGGTCCTCGGCGTTCTGCCCAGCGAAGGTGTGGCGGTCGCGGGTGGCGTCGACATCGATGGTTTGCTGGTCGTTGACGCTTGTGAACGAGATGTTGCCCTCTTCGTCAACCCTGAATTGGAGCTGGGCATAGGCGTAGGCTTCGCTCTTCTTGCCCCCTTGCAGATAGGCGAGTCCCCAGTTGGTCTGCCCCGAAATGGTGCGGTGGGTGTGGCCGCCAAGCACGAGGTCGACAACCGAGCGCTCGCCGAGGCGTTCCGCCGCCTTGTCGGCGGCACCGTGGGTGAGCAGGATGGTGGCGTCGCACTGCCCGGTGGATTCCAGCTCGGAGGCGAGGCTGTTGGCAATGGTGTAGTTCTCCTGGATGGAGTAGCCTTTGTCGGAGAATTGCGAGGCCATGATGCTCATGGAGTAGTCTTCGGCAAAACCGATGATGCCTATCTTCACGTTGACGCTGCCGCCACGGGGATTGACGGCCGTCTTTTCCACAATAACGTAGTCTTTGGTGCAGGAGACCCGGTTGCCGTGCTGGTAGAGGTTTGCACAGACCACGGGCACCTCGTTGACGTGGTTGCGGCCGTTGTAGTCGTAGTCGAGCAGCGTGGCGTCGGGGTCGACCATGTTCTCAAAGCCCCAGTCGAAGTCGTGGTTGCCCAGTGCCACTGCATCGTATTCCATCTTGTCGAAGGAGACATAGATGGGCTTGCCCTGCTGAAGGTTGGAGATGGTGGTGCCTTGGTAGAGGTCGCCGCCGTCGAGCAGCAGGAGCCGTTCTTTCCGGTAGGCTCCGCCGTGGCCGCGGATGTCCTTCACCTTGTCGGCGATGTATGCCAGCCGGTAGTGGACGGTGTCGGTGGAGGCATCGACAATGTGGCCGTGGACGTCGGTGGTTTCGATGAGGGGCAGCAAGTAGTCGCCTGCGGCCGGTTTGAGGGGGTTGATGTCCTCTTTTTGGCAGGAATAGAACAGGGCTGTCACAACGACCACTGGCAGTAGAAGTTTGAAGATTTGTTTCATGGGTTGTTACTTTTAATATTATCAGGATATTTGACTGTTCGCAGTGAGTATCAACATGTTTTGTGGTATCATGCTCAATGCGGATACGGTGTTATCGGTTGCAAATTTACGTATTTTTCATGAATTAACGCTTGTGATGGTATAAAGTTGATGTATGTGGTAACGGCAGGTCTGGCAGGATATGTTGTCGCGCACAATCGGATGGGGTGACAATTTGTCAGTGGCTGTGGCAGGGGTGATTGTTGGCATGGTAGTTGATACTTAGGTTGTCGGATTCGCCCGCAAAAGGGTGGGTCGGAAAAGAAATATCAATTAATTAAGAAAATAAAAAAATAGAATATCATGGGTAAAATCATTGGAATCGACTTAGGTACAACAAACAGTTGTGTATCAGTCATGGAAGGTAACGAGCCGGTTGTTATCGCCAACAGCGAAGGCAACCGCACCACTCCCTCGGTAGTGGGATTTATTGAGAACGGCGACCGCAAGGTGGGCGACCCCGCCAAGCGTCAGGCTATCACCAACCCTCACAACACGGTGTACAGTATCAAACGTTTCATGGGCGAGACTTACGACCGCGTGCAGAAGGAAATCGCCGCAGTGCCTTACAAGGTGGTGAAGGGCGACAACAACACGCCTCGCGTGGAAATCAATGGCCGCCTCTACACTCCGCAGGAAATCAGCGCTATCGTGCTGCAGAAGATGAAGAAGACCGCTGAGGACTACCTCGGCACCGAAGTGACCGAGGCCGTCATCACCGTCCCCGCCTACTTCAACGACAGTCAGCGTCAGGCCACCAAGGAGGCTGGCGAGATTGCAGGCTTGAAGGTTCGCCGTATCGTCAACGAGCCTACCGCTGCCGCTTTGGCATACGGTCTGGACAAGAAGGCTCAGGATATGAACGTGGCAGTGTTCGACCTGGGTGGCGGTACATTCGATATCTCCATCCTGAACCTCGGCGACGGTGTCTTCGAGGTGAAGAGCACCAACGGTAACACTCACTTGGGCGGCGACGACTTCGACCTGAAGGTCATCAACTGGCTGGCTGACGAGTTCAAGGCCGACAAGGGCATTGACCTGCGTAAAGACCCGATGGCTATGCAGCGTCTGAAAGAGGCTGCCGAGAAGGCCAAGTGCGAACTGTCCTCCTCTCAGGAGACCGAAATCAACCTGCCTAAATTCGAGCAGCTGTGCGACGACCTGATTCAGGCCACTATCGAGCCTTGCCGTCAGGCCATGAAGGATGCCGGCTTGAGCAACAGCGATATCAACGAGGTGATTCTGGTCGGTGGTTCGACCCGTATCCCCGCTGTGCAGAAGAAGGTCGAAGAGTTCTTCGGCAAAACTCCCAACAAGGGCGTCAACCCCGACGAGGTGGTGGCTATCGGTGCCGCTATCCAGGGCGGTGTGCTGACCGGCGAGATTAAGGATGTGTTGCTGCTGGATGTTACTCCTCTGTCGCTGGGTATCGAGACCCTCGGCGGTGTGATGACCCGTTTGATTGACGCCAACACCACTATCCCCACCAAGAAGAGCCAGGTGTTCAGCACCGCTGCCGACAACCAGCCCGAGGTGGAAATCCATGTGCTGCAGGGTGAGCGTCCTATGGCCAACCAGAACAAGACCATCGGCCGATTCCACTTGGCAGGCATTCCGCCTGCACCGCGTGGAGTACCTCAGATTGAGGTTACCTTCGACATCGACGCCAACGGCATCCTGAATGTCAGCGCCCTCGACAAGGCCACCGGCAAGAGCCAGAACATCCGCATCGAGGCCTCCAGCGGTCTGAGCGAAGACGAAATCAAGCGCATGAAGGCTGAAGCCGAAGCCAACGCCGACGCCGACAAGAAGGCCAAGGAGGAGATTGAGAAGATTAACGCCGCCGACGGCATGATCTTCCAGAGCGAGAAGAACCTGAAGGAATATGGCGACAAGATTCCCGCCGAGAAGAAGAGCGCCATCGAGGCCGCCCTCACCGAGCTGAAGGCCGCCCACAGCGCCCGCAACGTCTCCCAGATTGACGCCGCTATGGAGAAAATGAACCAAGCATGGCAGGCTGCCAGCCAGGACATGTACAATGCCCAGCAGCAAGCCGGTGGAGCTAACCCCGGTGCCGGCTTCGACCCCAACAACATGGGTCAGCAGGGTAACCCAAGCGCAGGTCAGCAAGGTGGCAACCCCAACGACAACGTCACCGACGTCGACTACGAAGAGGTGAAGTAAAACTTTTTAAATGAAAAATGGTAGGTGTGTTAATATACACCTACCATTTATTGTATATAACCAAATAGATTATGGAAACAAAGTTCGCTTTCATTGATGAGTTTGGAGCATTTGGATTCAATTTCGATTCCGAGGGCTGCTCTACTCATTTTATTATTTCAGCAATCATTGTTGATGAAAGCAACCTTGATATTGTTAAAAACGGGGCAAACATCATTAGAAACAAATACTTTCCCAATGGCGAACTAAAGTCCAGTAGAATCGGAAGGGATCATCGTAAACGCATAGCTATTCTAAACGAACTAAAACAACTTCCATTTAGCATTTTCGTTCTTGTTTGTGACAAGAGAAAAATCTACGAACAATCAGGATTAAGGTATAAACACTCATTCTATAAGTTCATTAATAATATTGCATATCAAGAATTACGCATTTCTTTTTCAAGACTTGTGATTATTGCAGATGAAATTGGTGGCAACGATTTCCTTCAATCGTTTGCAAATTATATACGAGAGAAAGAAGTGCCACTTAATTTGTTCGGAGACACCCTTTTCCGTTTTGAAAATAGTAGAGATAACGACATAATTCAGATTGCAGATGTTGTAAGCGGGTCGCTTGCATACAATTTCGATGTTCAAAAAAAAGCCAATTCAGATGGTAATAATTACAAATCCATTTTGGATTCGAAATTGTTAATGATTAAGGAATTCCCCGTAACATCTGCTAATTTTAATGTACAAAACAATGACATAGACCCACGATATAATCCTCAAATTGCAGAAATAGCATACAGAAGGGCTATGTATTTCAAGGAAGCACATAAGCATACCGATGACCCCGAGGCAAAAAAGCAATTGGCTGTATTGGATTATTTGTTGTTTAGATTCGTGAATAAATCTCCAAGGAGATATATTCCTACAAAAGAGCTAATAAACCAATTAGAACATTTAGGGTATGAAAGAATGACACAACAAATATTCAGAAATAGAATCATTGCAAAATTACGAGATGCCGATGTGATTATTTCGAGCAGTCATGGTGGATACAAGATTCCATCTTCGGTGGATGAATTATATGACTTTATAAATCATGGGAAAACCATTATTCTTCCTATGCTTTCAAGACTAAAGAAATGTCAAGATGCCATTAAATTAGGAACAAATGGCGAAATAGATTTGTTTGAAAGAGCGGAATACGAATCACTTTCAAAATTAATTGAAAACGAGTAAGAAGGACTACAATTGAAAGAAAAACAGGAATTGTATATTATTCTGTCATAAACGAAAAGCGAGGCCATTTGGCCTCGCTTTTCTTGTTTAGGGCATGTAGCGGAACTAATCGTTGCCGCTGTTGGGGTCGTCACCACTGGGCGTGGTGCCACCGTTTGAGCCTCCGTTTTCGGAATCCGAGCCGCTGCCTGACGAAGCTGCCGCATCCACACGCTGCCAGTTAATTTGTGCCGCCGCGAGGGTGGGGATGTTGCTCTTGATGCCGCCCACAGAAGACATCTTCTCCGCGAGGAAGCGCACCATCACCTTGTTGATTTGCTGCGGGCTGACCTCGTCGGCGGTGGCAACGCCGTTGCCCTTGGCGGTGGCGGTGAGGTAGAAGTTGCCGATGCCGTCGAGTTTCACCGAGCGGCCTTCGACGAGGTACTTCACCATCGAGTCGCTCAGCGAGCGCAGTACGGCCAGCACGTCGGCGGGTGCTACTGTCGAGGCCTGGGCAATGTCGTCACAGAGTTGTTTGGTTGTCACAGCGCGGCCGTGCAGCACACTCTGAGGGTACCACTTGCCGTTTCTTTTCTGCTGTCTTGCTTTGTAATACATGATTTGTTTGGTTTTAGGTTTATAAAAAGGTTTGATTGAACAGATACACTCTTTAGTACAAAAAGAGTATATCTTCTTGCACGAAAGATATACTCTTTTTGAGGGGAAAATATACTCTTTTTTAAGCTAACGTATCACATCCATTAAAAATAATACGTTCTCCACAGAATAACCTATAGTTCAGGCGGTAGGAAAAATTGTCCAACATTTGTTTGTAATATTATTTTATCTTTTGATAATCCGCTATCGATTTTTCGGAGTAGATTAATAAGAGATTCCTTAATATCTCCAGCATGAGGATCTTGTATATAAATGTGTTCCAAATTTTTCATTTTAGAAAGTATAAATGCATCCGTCTCCCTATTAAAATATGGAAAACTATATCCAATAACCACTAGTGAAATAGCATCACAAATGGCAGATTCTATCCTTTCTTTGTAATTTGTTTTGGCTTCATACTCGTTTTCCGAGTCCCATGCAAAATTCAGCATGCTCAACTTTGATTCTCCATTTTTATAGTATGGAGCAGCGTATATCTCAAGAATAGCACGAATCATACCGTCATCCAATTGGCCATGATGATTCAGATAATAATGAGCCATAGAATATTCGGTATGAAAAGCTGCACTACCATTTAACTTGAATATTTGCCGTTCTCCATTATCATGACGCGAAAATGGTTTGACAAAATCAGACACATTAGAGTGAATATCAATTCCCAAATCCGACGGGAATTCAATATTCTCCTTGTATAATCCATCGGATAAGTACCCCATATAAGCTATTTCGAATTGACTATCGTAATTCCATGTTAGAATTGAAATATCCTCACTAATACGCAACTGACCTTTGACATTGGGTTGAAGAACAGTTGCCAAAAAAGAGTCGTATCTGCTATCTGGTGGTGTCATGAGTTGTTCAACCTTAAAATACACGCTTAAAAGGCGTTTGAGCTTTGCATATTCCTCTTTTTTGCCAGTAAGAAACAATTTCTTTGCAAAAGTATCGATTGTAGCGTGTTTTCCAGAATTTTCAATTAGCCACTCGAAATCATCTACTAGTAATCGTTGACAATTTCGATAGGTTAACGAATCATTTGTATTTTTATTCTCAATAATGTCATCATTATTAAATGTATATTGCTCAAATAATTCTTTAACCTTTCTCAAACGAATAGGCATCTCATCAACTGTAGGAAGCCCTTCTGTTATTCTTTCAGGAATGCCTCTTTCCAAAGAGTCTTTCTCTCGTTTCCCATAGCTGGCACCAGCTCCCATTAAATAAGCCACTTTGCTCATTTTCTACATATTTTCATTTGTTATTATTTCCCAAACAATCGTTTTACGACTGAATTGCTTTTTCTTGTTTGGCTTTTTAGGAGTTCATCCTGTTGCTGTTTGATTTGTATCTCTTTCTCGTTGACAATGTTCTCCAATTCACTTTGTTTTTTTGTCAAATCGTCATTGTTTTGCTTGTATTTTATAAGTTGATTTTCCAACATGGTCTTGTTACTACGTAACCAGTTTATCTCCCTTTCATATGAATCTATCAAATCATCTTTTTCACCCATTGTTTGTAACAACGATTCAATCTGGGAGGTTTTGATATCTAACTCCTTTCTGAGTTCATCTATAGTCTTTAAGAGCTTTTGATTTTCTACACGTACTTGCTTATTATCTACTTCTTCCTCATAATGTGAGTATGGCACATTTATGTTTGTGACTTCCTTGTCCTTGATAGGGGAATTCTCGAAATGGTAATTTGCACTAATATTTCTTATCTTCCCATTGAAATTCACTAAGTAATAATCGCCTTTTTTTAATATTTCGATTATTGTTCCCACACCCAAAGAATGGTGTTTTACCTGGTCTCCAACTTTATACTTTATTGGTTCGTTATGTTGGTTAAGACTATCATTAGATTGTATTATGTTATCTGTGCCATTAAATAACGTTTCATCAAATTCGCCCTCAATAACAAAAAGATTTTTCTTTATCTCACGCAGAAATCTAGACGGATATTTTTCACCTCCAACATTATGATTATATCCTTCTGATTCGGATAAGAATAACCCTCGTTCAGCTCGTGTTACGGCGACATACATCAGTCTACGCTCTTCTTCTAACCCGGCTTCTTTACTTTCGCGAATGGTTCTGTTGTTTGGGAATATTCCCTCGGAAAGCCCACAGACAAACACGTATGGAAACTCTAATCCTTTTGCTTGGTGAATCGTCATCAATTTAACGGACGACTCTTCATTTTTGAAGTCCATATTTGTGTACAGAGCTATATCTTGTAAATAGGCTTCGATATCTAAAGCATTCTCCTCATGGGTCTCTTGATAGTATTTTATAGAGAGTAATAATTCGTTGATATTATCTATCCTATCTTGGTCTTCGTCTTTTCTTAGCAAGTCTATATAACCACTCTGTTTTAATACATAATCCAAGATATCCAATATGGATTTATGTCCAACAAAAGACCGACACTCTTCTATCAAGCAAATAAATTTTGCCATCTCATCGTGTTTAATGACAAAAGAGTCATTTTGATGATTTTTTAGGGTTTCGAACAGCGTGGTGTTTTCTTCCGTTGCAAGAAATTCAAGTTTCTCTATGGAAACAGGGCCGAATGAGCGTCCTGGGGTATTGACAACACGCTTGAAAGAAAGGTTATCCTGGCTTGAAATCAATCTTAAATAACACAATGCATCCTTAATCTCTTTACGTTCAAAAAAACGTACTCCTCCCCAAACTTCATACTTTATGTTTTTTCGCATCAAAGCCTGTTCAATACCCCGGGATAAATATGAGGCTCTATAAAGTATTGCAACGTCACTTCCTTTACAACCGTTCTCTTTTAGTTTGCATATTTGGTTTGCAATCCAATCATACTCATCAAATTCTGTCTTTCCGTGAAAATGTATTGTTTGTGCTGTGTTTTCTTTACGAGTAAACAATTCCTTTTTTATTCGTCGCTTATTATGAGAGATGATGGAATTGGCAACTTCAAGAACGTTTGGGATAGATCTGTAATTTTCATTGAGAACAATGTCTGTGTCGGCAGGGAAGTTTAGGAAATTGTTTATCTTAACACCTCTCCACTCATAAATGCATTGGTCGGGGTCACCCACGATAAAAATATTCTTATGTTTCTCACCCAGCAATCTTATGATTGCCCAATCATAGCCACTGCAATCTTGTGCCTCGTCGAGCATGATATAATTCAATTGCTGTTGCCAATACTCTTTGGCAGTCTCAAAATGGTTCAATATGTATAAGGTGAACAATATCAAATCATCAAAGTCAAGGAGAAATGACTTGTGTTGTTTTTTGATATATGCAATCTCGGGAGTGATATTTTCCGGCGCCTCTTTGCCGCCAGGAACTATAATCGATTCAATGTAATAATCATAATCTTTTTTTACATCAATTCCCCCCATCTTCAGTAGATGAACACTGTCCAGAAACTGTTTGGTAGTTATTTCTGTATTCGTGAAAGAGCATTCATTAAACACTTCTTTCGCCAACACTTTTTGGTCTTCTTCGTCAATTATTGTGAAGTTTTTGGGGTATCTAATGCGATAAATTTCTTTGCGTAAAATCTTTACACACAGACTATGAATCGTGCAAACATAATCGCTGACATTCCCAGCTGAAACAAGTCTGGAAATTCTGCTACGCATTTCTTGTGCTGCTTTGTTTGTGAAAGTGGCACAAAGAATATTGGCGGGGTTAATGCCCATGGTGTTGACCAAATGGGCATATCGATGTGCTAATACTCGAGTCTTTCCAGAACCAGCTCCTGCGACCACACGAACCATCCCCTCGGTTGCTTTTACAGCTTCAATTTGTTTTTCATTTAGGTCTTTGAATAAGTCTATTTCAGTTGGTGCTGGCATAATCTAACTTTTTTTTCAAATAAAAATACGCTGTACTTTTGTGAAATTCATTTCTCTTACATTGACGTTTTCATTATTTTGCGTTAGAGACATAATTCTATAAAAAAGGCGTTGAATTATCCGATTTGTTGCTCATCATGTCTATGGGCTCTGGAATTGCCTTGTTAGGTGATAAGCACTGAATAATTCACGCCTAAGCGTGAACATTCGCATGCTTTCTTCCTAACAATTGATTTTCCAGATCTATAGACAGAGAATGAGCTGCGTTATTGTTCTATGTTGTCTTTGTTATATTTCTACGTTTTACGTCATAATTATTTCATTATTTTCACGTTGCAAAGATACACATTATCATCTAATCACACCTTCATGCAGTTGCTCGATGGGGAATATCAAATCCCAATTGCGACCCCAGACGATGTTGCCACCGTCGATGGTGAAGGTGCGGAACTTCTTGGGGTCAAGGTATTTGTTATACTGCGGATGTGGGTGCCGGCGGATGTAGTCGCCAACATCCACCGTGCTATCGGTGCCGTCGCTGAAAACTAACCGCACCTTCAACCCTCCAAGGTCAATTGCTTCCGTTATATATAATCTGTCGCTCATAGTTTTGTCTTGATATTGGTGCTTCTCACCTGCTGCTTCATCACAAAGAACCGCACCCATTTGTCGATGATATTCTTGCTATATTTGCGGATAAATGCCTCTGCAATACGCTTGTCCTTCGGTGGCAACGGAGTTGCACCATGCTTCTCCCGAATATTTATGCTTTCCAACACACCGTTCATCATAATAAGCTCGAAGATACTCTCATTGTCTCCGTGTTTAACATGCACATGAATTGGCTCATGCTCATTGGAGTAGAAGTAGAATATAAATCCGAAGTATTCGTATATTTTAGGCATATCATTGTTATTATTTCACGCTGCAAAGATACACAAAATTATTCATCTTGCAAAAAAATTGTTGCCATGCGGAGAAAGAGTTGCATATTCCCCGCAGAAAATGCGGAGATGCAACATGCAGGCTGGTGACTCGGATTGCAAATTCTATCTTAAATTGCGACGGATTGCAAATCCGCCGCAACGGGTGAAGTAAAGAGCCAGTGGCTCTTTACGATAGCGAAGGGGAGAAAGCATCCCTTGCGGATGCTGCGGTCCAAAAGACCGCTCCGCAGATTCGAACACTGCGGTAAAGAACACCGCCAAAATATGAAAAGAGTGTGTCTTAATGTAGGCACACTCTTTTTTATTACCAAGGCAATAATACCAAGTAATCTGCGTTATAGAACTAAAAATGAAAGGAACTATTTTATGACGACCGCGCAGCAAGTTACGATGAACACAGAGCTATGGCAGAGTATAGGAGCCATAGCAGACAATGAAGCCCTAATGCGTCGCCTTACTCGTTATGCTAAGAAGTTGGCAAAAGAGAAAGACCCCACACTCATGACCAAAGAGGAATTCTTTGCCCGTGTGGATGAGGGACGGGAACAGATACGGCGCGGAGAAGGAATCCGTTTCTCGGATCACGAAGAAATGAACACCTGGCTTAATTCCCTCTGAAGTAGTCAACGTTTGAAAAAACGACTACGAGGAGGTGAAGTAAAATAAAACTAACAAACAAAAAGAGGTGCAACCTTTTGATTGCACCTCTTTTTTTGTTGCTATGCGGAGAAAAAGTTGTATATTTGCCGCAAAATATGCGGAGAATAGCATCTGTATTAGCCGCACAAGAACATGAAAATATGTATTTATGGGAGAATAAGAACTGGCCGAATTTCCAGTGGGACGAGCAGAAAATCAATGAAATGTTGGTGCGTGTAAGACATCAACAAGGGCGACTATTAGGTATGGCTGACACGCTTGGATTTGATGTAAAAAGCCCATTGGTGCTTGATGCAATGACATCGGACATTATCAAGTCTTCAGAAATAGAAGGCATTGCCTTGAATGCCGACGATGTGCGTTCGTCGGTAGCATGGCAGTTGGGAATTGACCGTGTAGGTGTGCCATCATCCGACCGCTACATTGAGGGTGTGGTGGAGGTGATGTTTGACGCAGTGCATCATTATGACGAACCTTTGACGCAGGAACGACTGTTTGGATGGCACTGTGCATTGTTTCCCAATCCT